>DATNNM010000015.1 GCA_035601835.1 Candidatus Tumulicola sp.
GGCCGACGGCGAGCACGAGCACGCCGCTTGCATCGGGATCAAGTGTCCCCCAGTGTCCAATCGGCACGCCGCCGAGCAGATGGCGCACCCACGAGCCGAATGCCGTCGAGGTCGGCCCGGGCGGCTTGAAGGCGTTGAGGAAGCCGAACGGTTCGGGGGGCGTCATTAGTCCGAGCTTCGCTCGGAACGCTACATACCCCCGGGGCTAAAGCCCCGGCACTACATTTAAGTTAATCCGACCTTCGGTCGGATCGCTACATACGTTGGGTCGGAACGGTGCAGATCTCCGGGGCTAAAGCCCCGGCACTACATTCATTTCTTTGCGGATGGCGGAGAGGGCCGTCTGCACCGCGGCTTCCTTTGGACCTGCGACCGGGGCGCCCGCTGCGCGGAAGTGCCCGCCTCCGCCGAGCGCTTTGGCGACGTTCATCACGTTGAAGCGCCCGCGCGAGCGCATGCTGACGCGGAAACTGCCGTCCTCCGCTTCCTTGAACAGCGCGGAGACTTCGCACTTGTCGACGGCGCGCAACGCGCCGACCACATCCTCAAGGTCATCGTGCGTCGCGCCGTGCTCCTCAAGCATTTTTTGAGTGACGACGGTGTAGCAGATGCCGTCGGGCGTCAGCACGGCCGTCTGCAGCGCGAGCCCGAGCAGTTGTTGGCCGCCGAAGGGCCGTGTTTGGTAAAGCTGTTCGGTGATGCGATCCTTGTCGGCGCCGGCGTCCATGAGCGCGGCGCCGATGCGCATGGTGTCAGGCGTCGCGTTGCTATACATGAAGCAGCCCGTATCCGATAAGACGGCGCTGAGCAGGCACGAAGCGATGTCCGGCGTGACCTCGATCTTCAGCCCGGCGATGAGGTGCAGCACGAGCACGCCCGTTGCCGCTTCGGTGTCGCGCACGTAGTTCCAACGACCGAAGTGGGTGTTGCTCAGGTGGTGGTCGATATTGACGATGCGTTCCTGAGGTACCCACGCGAGCGCCTCGCCCGCGCGCTTCTGATCGCTCATGTCGAAGAAGATGAACACCGCGTCGTCACTCACGCCCTCGAACGTGCGCTGCGTCAGCCCCGATTCAGGCAGGAAACGAAGGTTCGGGGGAACGTCGTCGTCGAGAAAATAGACGACGCGTTTGTTCATGCGCTTGAGCGCTAAGCCGAGCGCGAAGCCACTGGCCAGCACGTCGCAGTCCGGGTTCTCGTGCGCGCACATGACGAATTGGTCGTGATCGCGCAAGCAATCGAGCACATCAGTCGCGACGGCCGGATCGACGGGCAGCGTGCGACCGTTACTCTTTGCCGCTTGCACGAGCTTCATCTTTTCGCTTCACCTCATCGATCAACGTGCTCATCTTCACGCCGCGTGCAATCGAGTCGTCGCGCACGAAGGTCAGCGTGGGCGTGCGCCGCATGCGCAAGCGCTTCGCGAGCTCCATGCTAAGAAACCCGGCCGCCGACGTCAAGCCGCGCATGGTCTGGCCCGCTTCGCGTGCCTCGCCCATGGGACTTGCGAACACACGCGCGCTGCGCAAGTCCGGGCTCACCGAACACCCGGTGATGGTGACGAAGCCGACCCGCGGATCTTTCAATTCTTTCAGCAACAGCTCGCTGAGCTCGCGCATGATCTCATGCTCGACCTGCTCGAGCCGCTGGCTTTTGGCTCCGGGCCCTGGCGTCAAGCTACTGTATCCCACACAAATGTTTGCTGTCTAGTCCTGGGCGACGTCTTCATCGTCCTCGAGCCAGGCGCGCGCCTTTTCGTCGCGGGCGATCGAGATCGCCCAAGTTCGGATCGCCTCGGCTCGGTCGGCGTCGCCGCATTCGTTCAGCGTGTCCACCAGCTGCGACGCCGCGGCCGCCCACTGCTCGTCCGGGTCGTCCACCCCGAGCAGCACCGACGCCGCGAGGTGCGCGACCGCGTTGGGCCAGCGTCGCAAGGTTGCGAGCGCAGCGCCGATGTCGCCATGCAGACCTGCCGCGCTTGGAAAGCGTTCAAGACCCTGGCGGAGTAGATGCTCCTCGCGCTCGTCGTTGCCCAGCTCCAAACACAGCGACGCCATCAATTGGACGCCGTCGGGCGACAGCTCGCCTGCGGCCTCGACCGGCTCGAGCAATTCCAGAGCGCGGCGCAGCTCGGTGCGCTGGGTAGGCGTCCAAGGTTCGTCGGCGTCTCCGTGCGCGACGATGACGTTGAAGTAGATCTCGTGGGCTTGTTCGACGACGTCGTTATCGCTCATCATTTCACCGAGAGTTTCCGAGCTTCGCTCGGAACGCTACAGAGGTTTTGCGTTAGGCTGGGGCGGCGACTTGCTCCATCGCGAAGGCCTCGATGACGTCGCCTTCCTTGATATCGTTGAAGTTCTCGATCGCCATGCCGCACTCGTAACCCTCCGCAACCTCGCGCGCGTCGTCTTTGAAGCGCTTGAGCGAGGCCAGCTTGCCCTCGTAGATCTGCACGCTGTCGCGCAGCACCCGGACGCCTGCGTCGCGAGTGATCTTGCCGCTCTTGACATAGCAACCGGCAATCGTGCCGACCTTGCCCACCTTGAATATCTTGCGCACTTCCGCCTGACCAAGCACGACCTCGCGCACTTGCGGCTTGAGCATGCCGGCGATGGCCGCTTTGACGTCGTCGATCGCGTTGTAGATGACGTCGTAGAGCCGCACGTCGACGCCCTCGGTCTCAGCCTTGCGCGAAATCGCCGCGTCCGGCCGGATGTTGAAGCCGATGATGATCGCAGCCGACGCGCTTGCCAACATGACGTCGGCTTCGTTGATGCCGCCGACGCCGGCGTGGAGGACGCGCGTGCGCACTTCTTCATTGGCGAGGCCGTCGAGCTGCGTGCGCAGCGCTTCGACCGAACCCTGCGCATCCGCCCGGATGATGAGGTTGAGCTCTTTGATGCCGCCCTCTTTGGCCTGCGCGAGGAATCCGTCGAGCGTCACCGTGCGGCGCGTCGTCGCCATACGCTGCTCGCGCTTGCGCTGCGAGCGCTTGGCGGCGAGTTCGCGCGCATCGCGCTCGTCGGAGACGACTTCGAGCACGTCGCCGGCGGCGGGGACGTCGGAAAGACCCATGATTTCGGCCGGAATCGACGGCCCGGCGCGTTTGATCGGCTCCAGTTTGTCGTCGAAGAGCGCGCGCACGCGTCCCCAGGTCGAGCCGACGACGATGATGTCGCCCGCGCGCAGCGTGCCGTTCTTGACGAGCGCGGTGGCGACGGGGCCGCGCGAGCGATCCAGCCGCGCTTCGATTATCACGCCTTGCGCGCGGCGATTCTTGTTGGCGCGCAGCTCGAGCAGGTCGGCGTTGAGCAGCACCATCTCGAGCAGCTCGTCGATGCCGGTCTTCTGCTTGGCCGACACCGGAATGAATTGCGTCTGGCCGCCCCAATCTTCGGGCTGCAGGCCGAGTTCCGAAAGCTGCTGCTTGACCCGATCGGCGTTGGCGTCGGGCCTATCCATCTTATTGATGGCGACGACGATCGGCACGCCGGCCGCCTTGGCGTGGTTCATCGCTTCAATGGTTTGCGGCATCACGCCGTCGTCGGCCGCCACGACCAGGATCGCGACGTCGGTCACCTTTGCGCCGCGCGCGCGCATCTCCGTGAACGCTTCGTGACCCGGCGTATCGATGAACGTCACTTTGCGATCGCCGTACTCCACGGTGTACGCGCCGATGCGCTGCGTGATTCCGCCTGCTTCTCCGGCGGCTACCTTGGTGGAGCGAATGGCGTCGAGCAGCGACGTCTTGCCGTGGTCGACGTGACCAAGCACGGTGACGACCGGCGGGCGCGGCGTGAGCGAACCGGCCGGATCCGACTCCACGACGATTTCCGGCAGCGCTTCCTCGCCGACTTCCTTGACGATGAGATTGAAACCGAATTTGCGCGCGACCTGGGAGGCGACGTCGGGCGCGATGTGCTGATTGATGGTCGCCATGATGCCCGTACGGATGAGCTGCGCGATCACCTGGCCGGCCGGTATTTCCATCGCCGCGGCGAGCTGCTGCACGGTGATGAGGTCCGGAATCGGCAGATCTTTGAGAATTTCCGGTTCTGCGACGGGCACGCTGACCTGCGCGGCCTTCGTGCGCGGCTGCGACTTCTTGAGCAGCGCCTCGCGCTCGCGCTCCTTGCGATCGCGCTCGAGCTCCTCGCGCGACTTCTTGCGCGTTCCCGGGGCTGGACCGGCGCTCGGCATCGGTGCGGTGCCCGTGCGACCACCCGGTGCGGGCCGGCCTCCGGCCATGCCCGGCCGGAACGTTCCCGGTCGGCTGACGCCGGGGCGCATGCCGGTTCCCGGACCTGCCGGACGACCCGGCATTCCAGGACGTATGCCTGGGCGCATCGGTGCCGGCGGCGGCGCGGATGCGGCGGGTTTGACGACGGTGGGGATCGGCGCGGCCGGATCAGCCGACGCGGCCGGGATGACTTTCGGATGCGGCGCCGGGCGTGGCGCTTTCTTGTCGCGCGTGGGAACCGGCTTGAGTTTGGCGGTCGGCTCTTCCGGTGCCGGCGGCGCTTCGACCTTCGCAGCTGCAGGCGCGGCCGCTTTGGGCGCGGCGGCGGATTCTTTGGCCTTGGCGGGCGCTTTGGTCGCGGCGGCTCCGTTGCCCGTTGCGACCTTCGGCACGACTTTGACGGTGCGAGCGACTTCCGCGAGATTTCCGGACAGCACGCCTTTGACGATGCGCGCGCGGTGCTCGTCGATGGCGCTCATATGCGTGGACGCGCGGATGCCGACCTTGCCCAGCAGGGCAATGGTCTCTGCGCTGGTGAGGTTCAGCTCTTTTGCGAGCTCGTGTACGCGTACGACTGCCATTTAGATTGTTATTTGGTTTCCTTTTCCGGGGCTAAAGCCCCGGCACTACACCACTGAGCGGGCGCGACGTCCGCTGTCAGCAGGCCCTTATATCGTTTGTTTTTCTTCAAGTGCCCCATGCACTCCGGCGAACACAGGTAAGCGCCCCGGCCGGGCTGCCGTGCCGGCGGGTCGACCAACCAACTGCCGTCATGGGATCGGACGAACCGCAAGAGCCGGTGCTTCTCCGCCCGCGTCCGGCACCCGACGCATTGGCGGAACGGCACGTGGCGGCGGGCGTCGCCGTCACTCTGCAGGTCCACTCTTTTCGGAACCGTCTGCCGCATCCCCCGTCGCGGCGGCCGCCTCGGCCGTATCGCCTTCCACCTCTTCGCCGCCTTCGTCCACGCGCTGCAGTTCCTGCAGCCGGCGGATGAGCGCTTCGTCTTCAGCCAACATCTCCGGCGTGAGTTCGACGCCCGCTTCCTGCGCGGCGACTTCCGCCATCGCGGCGACCTCTTCTTCTTCTTTGGCCTCGTCCACGCGCTGCGATTGCAGCTCCACCCAGCGCTCTTCGTTGTGGATGTCGATGCGCCAACCGGTGAGCCGCGCAGCGAGGCGGACGTTTTGACCTTCTTTGCCGATGGCCAGCGAGAGTTGGTAGTCCGGCACGACCGCTTCGGCCAGATGCTGGCGCTCGTTGAGGTGGACTTGGATCACCTTGGCGGGCTGCAGCGCATTGACGACGTAGGTGGCGGGATCGGCCGCCCACTGGATCACGTCGATCTTCTCGCCGTGCAGCTCGTCGGAGATATTGTTGATGCGCGAACTGCGCGGCCCGAGGCACGCGCCGACCGCGTCGATGTCCTCTTCCTCGGTGTAGACGGAGACTTTGGAGCGCGAGCCGGGTTCGCGCGAGATGTCCTTGATCTCGACCAAGCCCTGCGCCACTTCTGGGATCTCGGTTTCGAACAGCCGGCGCACGACGTTGGGATGCGCGCGCGAGACTACGATCTGCGGTCCCTTGTTGGTGCGACGCGCCTCCATGACGTAGACGCGCACGCGCGTGCCGATGCGATACGATTCGTGCGGCACCTGTTCGGACAGCGGCAGGATCGCCTCGGCCTTGCCGAGGTCGATGAACATGTTGCGCTGTTCGTAGCGCAACACCGTGCCGCTGATCAGGTTGTCGATGCGGTCGTTGTATTCATCGAAGATCATGTCGCGCTCGGCCTCGCGGATGCGCTGCACGATGACCTGTTTGGCGGTCTGTGCGGCGATGCGGCCGAATTCTTTGGGCGTGACCTCGATGTCGAAATTATCGCTGGCCTTGTATTGGGGCCCGGCGTCTGCGAGGCTGATCTCGATCGACGGATCGGCGACTTCGTCGACGACGCTGCGACGCGCGAAGACGCGATACGAGCCGTCGTTGCGATCGATGATGACGACCGGATTGCCGTGCGTCTCGGCCTCGCGCGCGAAGTTCCGCTTGTAGGCGGAGACGAGCGCGGCTTCGAGGGCCTCGATGAGCACTTCAAAGGAAAGGCCGCGATCGCGCTCGAGGTCTTGCAGCGCGGCGATCAGTTCCGGGTTGGCGGTCGCGGGCGCGGCGACGGTCGAGCCGTTCCCGCCGGCGGCAGCCTTCTTGAGCGTTTTGCGAGGAGCCATTTGGTTTGTCGATTTACCTTGACAGAAACGAAAGGAGTGGGCTGTCCCACTCCTCTCGGAGATTACACTCGGTATCCTACCATATGATGGGCCTAAACGCAATATTCAGGGGGTCGGGCCCCGGCACTGCATCACGGCTTCTTTCGGCGCAGGTCGGCGGCCGGCTCGTACACGAGGTGCGCTTTTTTGATCGCTGCGTGCGGAATTTCGACGGTGCCGGCGTAGCGATCGGCGATCGTCACGCTGACCTCGTTCGCGGATTCGATACGCCCGGTGAACTCGACGCGCTTGGCGATGGGCAGCCGTGTGATGATGCGCGCGTCGCGCCCGGCGAAGCGGCGGAAGTGCTCTGGCGTCAGCAGCGGACGATCCAGACCTGCCGACGCGACCTCGATGCGGTAGGAACCGATCGTGGGACCGAGCGCTTCCGCTCGCCGCTCGATGATGCGAGAGACCTGCTCGCAGAGCGTGGTGTCGACGCCGCCATCGCGGTCGATGGTCAGCGCCAATACGTATTCGCCTCGTTCGCGGCGCACGGTCGACTTGAGGATCTCCACGGATTTGAATTCCGCGCCGAAATCGCCGAGCAGCGCTTCGAGTTTTTCTAGCGCGCCGCTATCCTCAGGCGCCTTCATGGGCCCCGCCCTAGGGCTTTGATGGTAGCGCCGCTTTTTTCCAGCGCTGCCCGGACGGCGCGCGCGATCCCCGCCGCGCCCGGCGTGTCGCCGTGAATGCACAGCGTCTGGATGCGCCCGGATTGCGCCAGCTTCAGCGCCTGCTCGGCGGCTTGGACCGGATCGGTGAACACCGCGCCCGCTTTCTCGCGCGCGCGCAGCGATCCGTCCGCCTCGTACGCGCGGTCGCAGAAACCCTCGGCTGCGGTTGGGAGCCCGGCGGCGCGTCCCGCCTCGATCAGCGCCGAGTCTGCCAATCCTACTAAAGTCAGTGTTGCATCGTGGCGTTTGATCGCCGAGGCGATCGCGTCGGCAAGCGCGCGGTCTTTCGCGGCATCGTTATAGAGCGCGCCGTGCGGCTTCACGTGGGCGAGCTTGCCGCCGTTCGCCTCTGCCATCCCCGCGAGCGCCGCGATCTGATACAGCACGATGCGCTCGAGTTCGTCGGGGGCGATGCGCATGCTGCGCCGCCCGAATCCGGCGAGATCCGGGTATGAAGGATGTGCGCCGATGGCGACCCCGCGGCGCAGGGCGGCCTTGACGGTCGCTTCCATCACGGTCGGGTCGCCGGCATGGAAGCCGCACGCGATGTTCGCTGAGGTGACGATATCGAGCAACGTCTCGTCGTCGCCCATGCGCCAAGCGCCGAACGATTCGCCCATGTCGCAGTTGAGATCGATCCGCATGCCGGTCAGGCGCCTTCGAAAAATCCTTGAGCGAGGCTCGCAGCCGCGTCGATGCGCTCGCCGTGCAACCGGCGCATCGTAAGAGCAAGGGCGTGCGCCGCGTCGACCAGCGTCACGACCTCGAAGCGCACGATGTCGCCGGGACGCAATTGGCCCGCTCGCGGCAGATCGGCCGTGATGACGCCAAGCGCGTAGGCGTACCCGCCCGTGGTCTGATGTTCTGCGAGCAACACCACGGGCAAGCCGTCGCTCGTCACTTGCACGCAGCCCGCGCACGCACCCGCCGATGGGATATCGGTCGCACCGTCGAGCGTCAGCGGCTCGCCTTCGAGCCGGATGCCCTGGCGCGTGGAACGGCTCGACACGGTGAAGGAGTGCTCGGTCAGCTGCTGGAGCGCGTTCGTTCCGATACGTTTTGCGTGCGGACCCGCAATCGCTCGCAAGACGGTCGGCGAGGTCCAGTGCGGGATGCATTCCTCGGGGAAGGGGTCGGTTGTTGCGCGGTTAGGTTGGGGGGTAACGGCGAGCGTGTCGCCGGCGCGCAACGGCCGCCCTTCGAAGCCGCCGAAGCCTGCGCCTAGGTCCGTGCTGGCGCTGCCGAGCATCGGAGGCACGGCGAAACCGCCGGCGATGGCAACGTATGAGCGCAGTCCGCGGCGCGCCGCGCCGATCGTGATCTGGGCGCCTTTGGATACTTCGTGCGCTTGCCAGAGCGCCGCCTCGCCGCCGTCGATCTGCAGCGCTCCGTTGGCGCCGGTGACCGCGATCAGTCCACCTGACTCCGCCGCGAGTTTCATACTGCTCAGCGTCGCCTCGATGACGGCGGCACATTCGTCGTTGCCGACCAGCCGGTTTGCGGCGCGCGCGCTGAACCAATCTGCCACGCCGGAGGGCGAAACGCCTAAACGCGCGCAGCCGCGCCGGCCGCAATCTTGCACGCTGCTAAGCGCACCCGGTTCCACGATGCGCAAGCCCTTCATCGGCGCACCAACTCGGCGCGCGCGTCGGACACTTTTCCGACCGAGGCGAAACGCACGCCATCCCCGGGCAAGAGCAGCGTTGCGGGATCGTGCGCAGGATCGAACAATTTCGCGGAGGTCAGCCCCAGCAGACGCCAGCCGCCGGGCGACACGCGCGGATAGATGCCGCATTGCAAGGCGGCGATCGCCACCGAGCCCTGCGGCACGCGGTCGCGCGGCGTGGGCAGCCGCGGTGCCGCTAAGGCTTGAGGCAGCCCTATGAGATACGGGAAGCCCGCGAGAAATCCGAGGAACGCGACCTCGTACTCGGCGCGGCAAAACTGGTCGACATACTTTTTGGCGCTGAGTCCGCACTCGCGCGCGGTTCGTTCGAGATCTTCGCCATGCTCGTCGCCGAAGCGCACGCCGATGCGAAATCGGCGCGGGGTTTGGTCGTGGACCTCAGCCTGCTCTTCTGCTGCACCGCGCAACACCGCCATGACGTAGGCCATCGGCGTGGCAAGTGGATCGAAGCGCACGAGCACCGAGGCGTAAGCAGGCACGACATCGAGGGCGGGGCCGGGGAGGCGTGCTCGCACACGAGCAGCGATGCTGCGTGCGCGGCGAACGGTGGCGGCATCGGGTTGCTCGGCGTCCAGCAGGGCGATGAGCGCACCGTCACCGACGGGCTGGATATCGAATCGGTCCCGCAATAAACTCACTCCCAGCGCGTCTGGCGTGACACGTAATATGCGAGCGCATCTTTTCTGGTCAGGGCTACGGCGATCCATACGCAAACGAGTATCCAGGTGGTGGACAACATCGATACCCAGAGCAAGAACTTTGGCGGCAACTGGAGTGGCCCGGAAACCGCCAATGTGAAAACCTGCCCTACAAACACGGCAGCGGCGAGGACGATCGCCGCTATCACAGCGACTTTGCGTAGTCGTGGATTGAACCGGAGCAAGCCGAGGCCCACGTATACGATCGTGGCTCCAACCAGATTCAGCCGGAGCGCAAAACCCTCCCACCCAACCGTGAAAGTGAGGCCGGGCAACCCGGTGAGAGTTTCAAGGCCGAAAGCGGCGCTAACCAAGCCAACTGCTCCTATTCCTATAAAATTCCATGCCGCAAGCCTATGAGCCACGACGGGGTCCTCAGGAAAGAGTCGCCGCATCTGCTCTACGCTAGAGTTAGCCGAGCTGTAGCTACTACCCCCGGGCGGCGCGACCTGAAGGTCGCGCTCCACACGAGGAGTCAGCGGGATCTGAAGATCCCGCTCCACACAGCAACTCCGGGGCTAAAGCCCCGGCACTACATCCGAGCTTCGCTCGGAACGCTACATTTTCCGGGGATAAAGCCCCGGCACTACATATACGGGGGTAAAGGTCCGTGGCTACGTTCAAGCCTATTAGTAACGAGATGGCCACCAAGCTTCACTTTTCCCCGCGTCCGAATCGCGCTGCGGAGATCCGCTGGCGAGATTGGGACAGCGCCGCATTTGACGAAGCGACCGCGCAAGGCAAGCCGGTATTGCTGGCGATATCGGCGGTGTGGTGCCATTGGTGCCACGTGATGGATGAGACGACCTACTCCGACCCCGGCGTCATTGAACTCGTCAACGAGCGCTTCGTGCCCATCCGGGTGGACAACGATCAGCGACCCGACGTCAACACGCGCTACAACATGGGCGGCTGGCCGACCACAGTCGTGCTGACGGGCGAGGGCGAGATCCTCAAAGGCGGCACGTACATCCCGCCGGAGGCGATGCGCGGCTTCCTCGAACAGGTTTCGAAGATCTACGCGGAGCCCGCCAACCGCTTGGACATGGCGCAGCGCATCCGCGACCTCAAAGCCAAGCGTTCGGAGGTTCGACCGCAGCCCAAGGGCGAGTTGTCGCTCGAGCCCGTGCAATACGTAGCGGCGGCGCTTTCGGAGGCGTTCGATGACGACTTCGGCGGCTTCGGAACTGAACCGAAGTTCCCGCAAGTCGAAACGCTGCATTTCCTGCTCGATTATTGGACCCGCAGCAGGGACGGCCGCGCGCAGACCATGGTCCAAATGACGCTGCGCGGCATGGCGGGCGGCGGCATGTACGACCACGTTGAGGGCGCCTTCTTCCGCTATTCCACGACGCGCGATTTCAGCGTTCCGCATTTCGAAAAGATGCTCGAGGACCTTGCGGGGCTGATGTTGGCATGCGCGCGCGCGGGCGCGCTTTTCGGCGACGTCAGTCTCAGCAAGGTGGCCGTGGACTGCAGACGCTACCTGGACGCGACCCTGTGGAACGCCGAGCACGGCGCGTACGGCGGGAGTCAGGATGCCGACGAGGCTTACTACGCGCTCGACGCCGAGGCACGCAAGGCGAAGACCCGGCCGTACGTCGATCCCATCATTTACACATCGTGGAATGCCGAGATGGCCCGAGCGCTCATCTTGAGCGGGCCGCTGCTGGGCAACGTCGGTGTCGATGCGCGCGAATGGATCGAGCGCGGCGTGTCCTTGCTGGAGATGCTGTGGTCGAAGTCACATGCCGACGGCCTGATGGTGCGCTATTACGACGGCGCGGCGCACCTGCGGGGTCTGTTGGGCGATCAGGCGTGGAGCATGAATGCGGCGTTGGCGGCATTTTCGGCCACGGGCGAGCTCGTTTGGCTGGACCGCGCGCTGTCACTGCTCGAAGCGACCCGCGCGCTATATGATGAAGAGCTCGGCGGCTACCTGGACCGCTTGCCGGACCCGCAAGAGCCAGGCCGCGTCTCGGAACGGGTCACTCCGCTGGTTGAAAACTCGTTGATGGCGCGGGCCTTGTTGGACTGCGCGGCCTTGAACGGCGAGGGCCGCTTCGAAGAACGCGCGCGTGCGGTGCTTGCTCGCTTCATCTCGACGTACAAGCGCATGGGAGTCTTCGCTGCGGGCTTCGCGTCGGCCGTGCTGCACGCGCTCGAGCCGCCGATCGACGTGAAGATCGCCGGCAGCGCCGATGCGGTGCGCCCGCTGCGCGACGCTGCGCTTCGCGTGGCGGCGCCCGCTGTGCGGGTCAACACGGTAGAGGCTCGCGATGCGGAACGTCTCGCGAAGCTGGACGTTGCATCGAGCGACGGGCCGCTAGCCCTCCTTTGTCGCGGCACCACCTGCTTTGCGAAAATCGAGTCGGTGGACGAATTGCTGCCCGCGCTGTCACACGCGCGATGATGTCCCACGAAAAAAAATATTTTCTTTCGAGGTGACGAGGAAAAGCGAACTCGTGTGACCGAAGTCCGCCGACTCGAATTACAAGCGTTGATGCGTTGCACTGCAATGCGCACGCTCTTGATGGTTCTTCGATCAGCACAGAGATCGAGAAAAATTTTTGAGCCCGGAGGCGACACGCGTGCTTCAAGAATTGCGAATCGATGTTGACGTCAATGATATTCGCT
The DNA here is from genome assembly GCA_035601835.1 of Candidatus Tumulicola sp. Classification (NCBI taxonomy): domain Bacteria; kingdom Bacillati; phylum Vulcanimicrobiota; class Vulcanimicrobiia; order Vulcanimicrobiales; family Vulcanimicrobiaceae; genus Candidatus Tumulicola; species Candidatus Tumulicola sp. Next base: position 12,207 of record DATNNM010000015.1, read on the forward strand.
GCGCAGTCCGCGAGCGATTGCGCGAATACGATGACGGCGGACGCGAGGCGCGCACAAAACAGGAACGCTGCGACCACGCCTGGCGCGTCGTGCAAAATTTACTCGCCGAGGAACTGGCTCAGCTCAATGAAGGGCTAGCCGCGGACGCCCAGATCCAGGAAAAAGACCGCCTGGCACTGCCGGACGGCGGCCAGGCAATCGATATCATCTACCGCGATCAGAAGTTCTCGATCGTGCGTCCCAAGGACCGGCGCACTGTGTCGCTCGTGGACGCGTCCGCGGGACACCTGCCCATTGAAAACCTCGGGAGCAAGCTGTTCGTGGCCGGTGAGCCGATCGCGTCGGGACTTCTGCGCGCCATCACTCGGCTGGTCGAGCGCGCCACCGCGGGCGTGAACAGCCGGACGCAGGGCGAGGCGCCATACATGGCGATCGAGCTGCCCTCTACCAGCGCTTCCAAAGTGGAAGCTGCGCTGAATCTCGCGCATGAAAACGGCTATCGGTTCTTGGAATCCTATCGCGGGCAGCAGAAAAACCGCCGGCTATTCGTCTTCGAGCGAGTTTGAAAAAATCCGGGGCTAAAGCCCCGGCACTACATTTAGTCGTAGTTGGGATTAAGAGCTCTTCGGGGTGACGTTCTTCATGGCCGCCGGATCCGGCATGCGCTGCACGGGGGCGTTGCCGCCGCTCAATTCATCGACGATCGCGCGCGGGCTCAGCCAGACGAAGACGTTGACGAGCAGCATGAGCAGCGCGATGTCGTCGAGCGGGCCGATGATGGGGATGTCGCTGAGCAGGTCCAGCGGGGAGACGATGAAGAGGGCGGCCGCCGCGGTGGCGAGCTTGAGCCCTCCCGACACGCGGTGGTCCATGAAGAGCCGCCATGAAAGCGACAGCAATTTCGGGAGTTGCAGCGCGTGACGAGCGACTTGTGCGACACTGGCCCAGCTCATATAACTCCTGATACCGTTGAGTAGGTACTCGAGTTTCACCTGGTGTAGGCAACGCCGGTGACCAGGTACGACGCGATTGTCATCGGCGGCGGCCATAACGGGCTTGTGACCGCTTGTTATCTCGCTCGGGCGAACTGGAAAGTGCTCGTGCTGGAGCGCCGTTACATCGTCGGCGGCGCATGCGTTTCCGAAGAGACGTTCAAAGGCTACAAAGTCTCGACCGCCGCGTACGTCAACAGTCTTTTCCGCCCCGAGATCGTCCGTGACTTGCGCTTGGCCGGCTACGGTTTTGAACTCGTCGAGCGCAATCCGTCGTCGTTCACGCCGTTTCCGGATGGACGCTACTTGCTGCTTGGTCCCGACAAAGAGATGAGCCTGCGCGAGATCGCCAAGTTCAGCCGCAAAGACGCCGAGAATTATCCAAAATACGAAGCGATGCTCGAGCGCGTGGCCTCGGTGGTTGAGCCGACGCTGACGCAGACGCCGCCCAATGTCGCGCATCCCGGGCTTGGCGATCTCTTGAGCATGGCGCCGCTGGGCCGAGCGCTGCAAAAACTCGGGCCCCGCATGGGCGAAGCCATCGAAGTACTGACCGGGCCGGCCCGCGCCATCCTCGATCGCTGGTTTGAAGCCGAGCAGTTGAAGGCCGTGCTCGCGACGGACGCGATCATCGGCGCGTTCGCGTCGCCCTCCATGCCGGGCACCGCGTACGTGCTCTTCCATCACGTCATGGGCCAGACCAACGGCAAGCGCGGCGTGTGGGCGTACGTCAAGGGCGGCATGGGCGGGTTGACCCAAGCGCTGGCCAAAGCTGCGACGGATCTCGGGGTGGAGATCCGCACCGATGCTGAAGTGGCCAAGATCCTGACCAAAAACGGCGCCGTGAGCGGCGTCGCCTTGAGCAACGGCGACGAGTTTCATGCGCGACGGGTGGCGAGCAACGTCGATTGCCACGTCACCTTCATGAGGCTGCTCGATCCTGCGACCTTGCCGCCCGATTTTCGCGCCGCGATCGAGCGCATCAACTACGACAGCGCTTCGTTGAAGATCAACGTCGCGCTCGCGAGCTTGCCGAATTTCACCGCGTGCCCGGGTGCGAGCGCCGGGCCGCAACATCGCGGCACCGTTCACCTGGTCCCGGATCAGGATTTCATCGAGCGCGGTTACGACGACGCCAAGTATGGCATGCCTTCGAAGGAGCCGATCATCGAATGCACGATCCCGTCATCGGTCGACCCGACGGTGGCCCCGCCCGGGCGGCATGTGATGTCCATGTTCGTGCAATACGCGCCGTACAAGCTCCGAGAGGGCCATTGGGATGACATCAAGGACGCGTTTGCGGACCGCTGTTTCGATCTGATCGAGCGCTACGCACCGGGTTTCAAAAACTCGATTCTCGAGCGGCAGGTTTTGAGCCCGCTGGACCTCGAGCGCATGTTCAATCTGACGGGCGGCAATATTTTCCAAGGCTCGATGTCGCTGCATCAGCTCTTCATGTTCCGGCCGGTGCCCGGCTGGGCCGGCTACCGCATGCCGGTGCGCGGCCTATACCTGTGCGGCGCGGCCGCCCACCCGGGCGGCGGGGTCATGGGGGCTTCGGGCTGGAACGCCGCGCGCGCGATGTTGCGCGGCTAGCATCGAGTTGCGACAAAAACGTTTCTAACGCCGTTCTCATGGAGGGCGCTGGGCTAAAACGTTCTTCCGGCGAACACGACCTTGCCAGACTAAAGTCTGGCATACCACATCCGGGGCTAAAGCCCCGGCACTTCAAACCCAGCATGCCACATCCGGGACTAAAGCCCCGGCACTACAGATCCAGCCCTACAGGGGGGACTGCATGCCAGTCAACATTCTAACGGGTACCGGCAACGAGTACCGGCCTGAAGGCGACATCGATGTCCGCCTCGCCCTGGCGCCGTATCAGGGACCCTGGAATGCGCGCCTGGCCGCGCATCTGCTGCGCCGCGCGGGCTTTGGCGGCACGCCGGAGGAGATCGCCACGGCGGCCGACGCCGGCATGCACCTTTCGGTGAACAAGCTGCTCGCGATTTTCCCCGAGTCGCTGCCCGAGCGGCCACAGGCCGATCTATCCTTCGGCCCCTTGACCACACCGCAGCAGCGCATCGCGGCGGTGCTAGCCACGCAGCTGTGGTGGCTCAATCGCATGCTCCTCTCGCCTAATCAGCTGCGCGAGAAGATGGTGTACTTCTGGAGCACGCATTTCACGAGCGTGATCTACGACAAAGGCATCACGCCGGACATGATGGTGCAGCAGAACAACCTGTTCCGAACCTATGCGCTCGGCAATTACGACGCGCTCACACACGAGATCGCCAAGGATCCGGCCATGCTGCGATTCTTGGACGGCGCGTTGAATCGCAAGCAGCATCCCAATGAGAATTTCGCGCGCGAACTCATGGAGCTGTTCACCATGGGCATCGGCAACTACACGGAGGAAGACGTGCGCGAGACCGCGCGCGCCTTCACGGGCAACAGCCTCGACCGCAACGGCAAGTTCATTTTCTACCCGACGGTGCACGACGACGGCGTCAAGACCGTGCTCGGCAAGACCGGCACCTTCACCGGCGACGAGGTGATCGACGTCATCATGCGCCATCCCGCGACCGGTCGATACATCGCGCGAAAGTTTCTGCGCGCGTTCGTCTACGACAACCCCGAACCGGCGCTGGTCGAACTGGTTGCGGAGCGTTTCCGCGTGAGCGGCTACGACGCGAAGAGCGTGTTGGACGTGCTGTTGCGCTCCAACGTTTTCTACTCGGGTCGCGCCTATCGGTCTTTGGTCCGCAGTCCTATCGAGTTGGCGATTGCGACGCACCGCATGTTGGGCGCCACGCAGCTCGGTTTGCCGGTGCTGTACTCGGTCGCGGCCATGGGGCAGGCCGTGATGCAGCCGCCCAGCGTCTCGGGCTGGCCGGGCGGCGCGATGTGGCTCAACTCCAACAGCATCTTGCAGCGCCTGAATTTCTTGAATCGCGTGGTGTTCACGCGCCCTCCGAAGACGCCGACGCCTGCTGCCGCCGGCGCTGGTCCGATGATGAGCAGTTCCACCATGATGGGTTCAGGCGCGGCGACCGCAGCGCAGACGTCAATGCCGGATCCGCGCGGCTGGATCGCGGGCGTCAGGCTGGACGATGCCAACGCGGTGGCCGATCGGGTGCTCTCAGCGACGGTGCAAAACGACTACACGCCGCAACAGCGTCAGACGCTCCTGCAATATCTCACCACTGACGGCGTTGGAAATCCCGTCGCGCTCTCGACTGAGAATATCGACGAGAAGGTGCGCGGCGCGATGAGCCTTGCGATGGCCCTGCCCACCTATCAATTGATGTAGGCTTAGCCAGACTAAAGTCTGGCATACCACATCCGGGGCTAAAGCCCCGGCACTACATCCGAGCTTCGCTCGGAACGCTACATTACGAGAATATCGACGAGAAGGTGCGCGGCGCGATGAGCCTCTCGATGGCCCTGCCCACGTATCAATTGATGTAAGCGCCCCCGGGGCTAAAGCCCCGGCACTACATCCGAGCTGCTCGGAACGCTACACCCGAGCTAGCGCTCGGGTCGCTACATTTATTTCCGGGGCTAAAGCCCCGGCACTGCTTTAATCTGGCGGCGGTGGGTTCATTCGGCTCTCACGTGAGAGCGATTTCACGCATGGCTCACACCTACCTCATGATGCGCGGAACTTTTTCGGATTATGCTTGGCGCGTAGTCGGAGTTCGCTCCGACCTCACACGCGCAAAGTCACCGAGAAAGGGTGCATCATGCGAACGCGCTTATGGTTAGCGATTGGGGCAATCATCACGTTGGCGGGCTGCAGCGGCGCAGGCGGGGGACTCGGAGCCGGCAACGGCGCCATACCGCCTGCTCCGACGACGCAGACGCTCTCCCAACAGGAAGTCGCACAGGCTGGCGCCGAGGCGGCTTTCTCTCCCATCGAATCCGGCCAGGAAGACGCCGGTCTCTTCAACGGCGCCTACGGAACCGCGGTCTCCAACAGCATCAAGCCGCTGGCGAGCCTCTCGACTACCGGCTCGTGCAACAATGGCCGGGAGTTCACGGTCACCGTCATCAGCCCGACTCAGACCCAGTACGAGCTGAAGCTCTTCTACGACAACGCGTGCACGGAATTGGCTCGCGATGCCGTGGCGCTCGTGACCAAGGCGTCGAGCTCCAGCGAGACGATCGCCCGGACGGTCACCAACTACAACCTCTCCGGCATCGTGCTCTCCACGCGCAAGACGAACTTCGCGGTCACGGGTTCGCCCGGCAACTTCTCGGCGATCGCCACCGGGTCGCTCTTCATCGGCACGTCGACGAGCCCCGAAGCGCAGTCCGGCCGGCAATTGACGGTCGCGCCGCAGAACTCGACGACCTCCACGATCTCGGGTAATTCCGGCCACATCGAAAACGTCGGGATCCCGAGCATCGACGAGTCGTTCGGTCACAGCGGCGTGCTCCAGAACACGACGGAAACCACGGACGTCAGCGGCAACGTCACCTTCGCGGGGACGCATGTCGGCACGTTCGTCAAGGGTCCGCTCGGCAGCTTGAGTCTGCCTGTCAACCCACCGTTCGCGGTGAGCGGCGGCACGCAGATCGGTCAAGCCACGATCAGCGGCTCGGTCGAGTTCGACTCGAACGATCAACTGATCAACGTGACCCTCAACGGCACGCTGCTCAACGGCAACACGCTTGCGGTGACGACGTCGGGCACGCCGCCCACGATCGCCATCAACGGCGTCATCACGAGCCCCAGCAGCCAGCCGGTGGCGACGTTCACCGTCGACAAATTCGGCAACGGCGTCATCACCTACGCCAATGGTCAGCAAGCGCTGATCGTGGATTGGCACGTGGTGAAATAGACCACTCCGGGGCTAAAGCCCCGGCACTACAATATCCGGGGCTAAAGCCCCGGCACTACAATAGCTAATGCTACGGTGCAAGCGGCCCGGGTATACTGCCCGGGTCGCTTCTTAACTCGATTCTCATGGCCGGTTCAAGTCGCCCTCACGCTGCCCGTCGTATAATGACTTCAATATGAGTGTAGATCCCCTCACCGGCACCGGGGCGGAGTACCGCCCGGCCGGTCCAGCACTTGACATCAATGTGGCCCTTGACGCATACAAGGGTCCTTGGAGCCCCCGGCTCGCCGCACATCTCCTCCGGCGCGCGGGATTTGGGGGCTCTCCATCTGAGATCGCGGCGGCCGGACAAGCCGGCATGGGGCATGCCGTCGATCGCCTCGTGCATTTCGTCCCCGATTCGCTGCCCGCGCAACCGCAAGGCGACATCTCCTACCAGTTCGGCCCGAATGCCGATGTGATGCAGCGCCGCCGCGCGTATGTGCTGACCGGTTTGTGGTGGGTCAACCGCATGCTCCAGACGCCCAATCCGCTGCAAGAGAAAATGGTGTATTTCTGGAGCAACCATTTCACCAGCGGCATCGGCCAAGGCGGCATCTCGCCGCAGATGATGGTCAATCAGAACAATTTGTTCCGAAGCAACGCGCTGGGTGATTACGCGCGTTTAACGCACGAGGTCTCGCGCGACCCAGCGATGTTGCTGTATCTCAACAACAACCAGAACAGGGCACAACTCCCCAACGAGAACTACGCGCGGGAGCTGATGGAGCTCTTCAGCCTGGGCGTCGGCAACTACACCGAGGCGGACATCCGGGAGAGCGCCCGCGCGTTCACCGGCTGGACGGTCAACCGGCGTTTTGGCGAGACGGCCGTCTTCAACCCGCGCTTCCACGACGACGGCAGCAAGACGTTTCTCGGCCGAACCGGCAACTTCACGGGCGACGACATCGTTGATATCATCATGCAGCAACCCGCGACGGCCAAGTACATGGCGCGCAAGTTCGCGCGCGCCTTCATCTACGACGATCCCGAGCCCGAACTGGTCAACGCGCTTGCGGATCGCTTCCGCGCTGCCCGCTACGACGTCGGCGTATTGATGAACGTCATCTTGCGCTCCAACGTCTTCTACTCGGATCGCGCGTATCGCGCGATCGTGAAGACGCCGCTCGAGCTCGTCATCGGCGCGCACAAGTCCCTCGGCGCCACGAGGGTTGAGCCGGCCGCGTTGGCAGCGCTCGATCGCATGGGCCAAACGCCGATGCGCCCGCCGAACGTCGCGGGGTGGCCCGGCGGCGCTTTGTGGGTCAATACGGGCACGCTGCTCATGCGCGTCAACTATCTCAACCAGCTCGCGTTGGCGAAGTCGGCGGCCGCGGCAGCCGGCAACACCGCGATGGGCGATGGCGCGACGATGATGGACGACATGGCCTCGCAACAAGCACTGCGCATGCCGGCGAACGTCGCCGATCCCTCACAATGGGTCTCCGGGGTCAAGATGGACGATCCCGCGGGCCTCACCGACCGCGTGCTGTGGATGACGGTGCAAGGCGATGCCACGCCGCAGCAGCGCCAGACGATCCTGTCCTACGTGCAGACCGACTCGGTCGGCAACAAGGTCTCCCTGTCCATGGAAAATTTCGAAGAGAAGGTGCGCGGTGCGATGAGCCTCGCGTTCGCCTTGCCCGCCTATCAGCTAAGTTAAGGATGCAATGATGTCAAACAGACGGCAATTCATCGTCCAGAGCATCGGCGGGTTCGCCGGGTTCCTCGCGATCGACTCGATCTTTGCCAGGGCAGCGCGCGCTGCTGCGGCGAGCGGCGCGGCCGCCGGTGCGGGGCGCAGCCTTTTGGTGGTCAACCTGCAGGGCGGCAACGACGGTTTGAACACGCTTGTGCCATTCGGCGATCCGCAGTACTATCGCGTGCGGCCGACGATCAACGTCGCGGCCAGCGACGTCGTGAGGCTGGACAGCGAAATCGGTTTGAACCCCAAGCTCGCGCCGTTGAAGCCGCTGTTCGATCAACAACGCATGGCGATATTGCAGGGCGTGCATTACCCGAACCCCAACCTTTCGCATTTCCGCTCGACCGAGATCTGGCAGACGGCCGCTCCCGACAAGTACGTGGACACGGGCTGGGCAGGCCGCTATCTCGATTTTGCGGGCCGGGGCACCGCGCCCAACCTCTTCGCGGGCGTTGCGGTCGGTCCGGTGCTGCCCAAGATCATGGTGGCGGACAAGACCGACGTTCCGACCATCGGCGATCTGCGCGGTTTCCGATTCAACGGCACTCGTGACGAACAGGCCGAAGCGGATAAGATCCTCGGCGGCGACGGTTATAAGTATCCGTTCCAATCACCGTATCTGTCGCTGGTGCAAGACGTGGAGAATCACGCGCATGCGGCCTCGACGCAGTTGCCGCACATGGTCGCCGGCTACAAGCCTGCGATCGAGTATCCGAAGACGCCCTTCGGCCAAGGCTTGAATCTCATCGCCGGGATCATCAACGCCAACGTCGGCACGAAGGTGTTCTACATCAGCCTCGGCAGCTTTGACACGCATGTCGGGCAGCGCGCGGCGCAGGATCGGCTGCTCGATCAGCTCGCGACCGGCATCTCGGCGTTCTATCAGGATCTCGCGGCGCATAAGGTCGACGATCGCGTGCTGACGATGACGTTTTCGGAGTTCGGCCGCCGCGTCGAGGAGAATGCCAACCGCGGCACCGACCACGGCACTGCGGCGCCGATGTTCCTGTTCGGCGGCGGCGTGAAGGGCGGGCTTTACGGAGACCATCCGAGCTTGACCGACCTCGATTACGGCAATTTGAAATGGCACACGGACTTCCGCTCGGTCTACGCGACCGTGCTCGAGCGCTGGCTCGGCGTCGGCTCGCAGCCGGTGCTCGGCTCGCAATTCTCAACAATGAATTTCGTGTAGGGACGGATTCCGGGGCTAAAGCCCCGGCACTACAAGATCACAAAAGGTGTCCGGGCCGACTGCCCCAGTCGGCCCGGGCGCGAGCGCGGGGCAGTTCGCACTGGGGTGTAAGGGGCTCTTCTCACCGCACTGAGATAAGGAGAACTCGAACACCATGGAACGGAAGACCTTTCTCACGTCCGCAGCTGCGATCGGAGCCGCGCTCGCCGGCACTGGCATCGCGGCGGCCGACGTGTTCCCGTCACCAACGCCAACGCCATCCTACTACCATCGCCGGCGCGGCGAATTGGGCAGCGCGCGGGATATCAAGCATGCGCGCATGGCGCTGGAACGGATCATCGATCGTCTCCAGCGCGATCAAGCCGATTATGGAGGCCATCGCGTCGGTGCGCTCAACGACCTGGTGCAGGCGCGCCAGCAGCTCGACCTCGCGTTGCAGTGGGATGCGACGCACCCGAACAGCGCGGTTACGCCAAGACCGCAGTAGGTACGACACGTAGAGCGGGGCCTGAAAAGGTCCCGCTTTATTGTGCGCCGATAGTAAGATTTTATCCCGCGTTTCGGTTGCGTTCGTCGCGCCGGAACATCCAGTAAATTGCGGGCATCATCACGTTGTTGTACGTGAACTTCAAGATCGCCGCCTTGAGGCCGGGCCGAAGCCGTCCTTCGTCCGCTTCGAGAAGCACAAAGTCAAAGTTTCTTCGGCGGAACGTCTTATTGAAAGCCTCGCACTCAGCAGGACTGCGCCCGCTCCGGTCGACGAGCATTCTCGCAACGTCGATGTCGGCCGGATGCTCTTTTACGAGTGTGGAGATGGTAGCGTCGTTCGTGCGTAAAAACGCAATGAGCTGTTTATCGATGAAATCATTGTCGCCATAGCAGTAGCCGTCGACGAGATGTCCGTTCTGCGTGGTTTCGCAGCGACGAGCTTTCTCCAACAATCGCGGTAGCCACACCAGTCCGGCCACTGAATTGAGACCAGAACATGGAATCCAGCCCATACTCACCTCTTGACGCCGCGGGCCGATCCTCTTAATCTTCTCGGCCTTTGATGTCGGCGCTCGTGCGCCACGCGGTTTCGATCAGGCTGTCGAGCATTTGCGCTCCTGAGGCGAGCCGCTGGCGCGTGAACTCCAGTCCTTGCCTGTGCGCGGCCGAGGTGCTGTCGTCCAACGCGAACGCGCCCTTCTTCTTCAGTTCGTAGAACGGCACGACTTGCGAGTCGGTCGCCTTGAGGTAGGTCTGGATCTCCTGGAGCGGGGTGGCCGAGAAGGTCACGGCCGGTGCGACCAGGGGCGTTACCTGGCCGGCGTCCATGAACTTGTCCACGAAGTCCGATTCGAATTGCGCATGGGTGGTATTGTCTTGTGAGTAGTTGTTCGGATTTGGGTACTTGCCCCAGCCGTTGTAGTGCACGCTGACGTGCAGCGGCTGGCTGCCGTCGCCTACGAAATGGGAGAACAGGCCGATGTCGTGCAAGATGAGCGACTCGCGCAGTGCGAGTGTTTTGCGAGCCTTCGCGAGTTGGTCGCCGCTCAATCCTGTTTGTGCGGCCTGCGCTCGCCGCCACAATGCAAAGTCGAGCCGAACTTGCTCGTAGCCCTCTACGATCGCGTATGGAAGGAAGCCGATGTCGTACGGGTCGACCGGCGGCGTTGCGCGCATGAGCGCGAGCATGAATTTCTCGCGCGTCGGCGGCAGGGCGTCGATCGAAACCGCGCCGCCGATCGAGAGATCGTCTGTGATGTCGATGTAATGATCCGTGGTCCACTCCCGCGTCCAGGCATCCGTGTCGCGGCCGCCCAGTTTCAGGCGATCCTCCTCGCTTTGGAGGTAAATGATCTCGTCCTTGGCGGCGTCGCTGCGCGCGAAGGCCGGTAAGTCGGCGGGCAAATGCGCAACCGCAGCGCGCCCGATGATCTCATGACCGTGAAGGCCCCACGCTAAAGCTGCGTTGGGCAACAAAAGTGCGGCCGCCACGGCCGCTAGCATGATGCGTTGCATTGGGCTCCTCCCGGAGCTAAAGCTCCGGCACTACACACGGACCTAAAGGTCCGTGGCTACATCAAGGTCGCTTGTAGGTCACTTTGTAGATCGCGCCGCTGAGGTCATCCGAGATGTACAGCGAACCGTCCTGCCCGACCGCCACGCCTGCGGGCCGGCCGCTGACGCTTTGATCGGCGCTGAGCCAGCCGGTGACAAAATCTTCAGCGTGGTCGGGCTTCCCGCCCTTGAAGAATATGACCACGACCTTGTAGCCCGTCTTCGTCGAGCGGTTCCACGAGCCGTGCATGGCGACGAACAGCGCGCCGCGATAGGCTTGCGGGAATTGCTTGCCGTTGTAAAAGGCGATCTGCAGCGGCGCCGAGTGGGCCTGATATAAGAAGCCAGACTTGACGGTGCCGGCGCATTTCGAGGGGTCATTGTACTCAGGGTTTGGCACGCGAACGCCAGTGCCGGGGTAGCAGTACGGCCATCCGTAGTTGCCGCCATCCTTGATCTCGACTAGCTCTTCGGGCGGCAACTCGTCGCCGATCATGTCGCGTTCGTTGATGACCGCCCATAATCTGCCGTTTGCGTCAAAGGCGAGACCGGACGCGTTGCGCAGCCCGCTCGCGTAGATGCGACCGTTGTGGCCGTTGGCGTCGTAGCGGAGCACGGTGGCGAAGCGCGGGTCGGGCTCCGCGCAGACGTTGCAGTTCGAACCGCTGCTGACGAAAATACTTCCGTCTTTGGCGAGCGCCAGCGCGCGATGATTGTGATCTCCGCCCTGCGGCATGTTCGAGAACAGCGCTGTCGGTTGCCCGCCCGGGTATGTGAGGCGAGTGACGCCGGTCCAGCCCGCGATGTAGAGGTCGTTGCCGCGAAAAGCGAGTCCGTGCGCGAGGGGGATACCTTGCGCGACGACGCGCGGCTGGGTTTCGGGCGTTGCGTTGGCCGGCAGAGACACGACCTGGCCGCGATTCAGCTCGGACACGACGATGTCGCCGTTCGGAGCCACGGCGAGGAAGCGCGCGTCGGGGATCCTGGCGTTGACGAGCGTGATCGAGAAACCCGGCGGCACGTGGAGGTTGCCGTCCGATGCGCGAGCGGAGCAGGCGGGTAATGAAAGTACCATCAAGGCCGCGAATATCAAAGCCAGACTAAAGTCTGGCATACCACATTTAGATTTAACCATAGGTGATGCGGTAGACGTACCCGAGCTTGTCGTCGCTGATATACAGCGAGCCGTCGGCTCCGACAGCAAGCCCGACGGGTCTTCCCAAATACGACCCGCTTTGCAGCCAGCCGGTCACGAAATCCATAATGCTGCTGGGCTGTCCGCTGGTGAACGTGATGAATACGACTTTATCGCCGGTCGGAACCGAGCGATCCCACGAGCCGTGAAACGCGACGAACGCGCCGCCCTTGTACGACGACGGGAACATGGAGCCGTTATAAAAGACGATGCCGAGCGGTGCGGAGTGCGCCTGCATCGGGAACGTGTCCGCCTGTTGACCGGCGCAGCTTTGCGTGCCGGTGCCGTAGTCGGGATTAGCCTGCCGGGCGCCGGTGCTATCCGGGAAGCAACTCGGCCAGCCATAATTGCCGCCGTTGACGACCTTGTCGAATTCTTCGGTCGGCAAGTTCTCGTGATTGGGCGGCAGATCGTCGCGCTGGTTAACCACCATCCACAATTGGCCGCTGCCATCGAAAGCCAAACCGCTGCCGTTGCGCACACCCGAAGCATAGATTTGAGGATTCGTGCCGTCAGCGTTCATGTGCATCACGGTGGCGAGCAGATTTGAACCCTCGCTGCAGAGGTTGCAGTCGGATCCCGATGACTCGAATACGGTGCCGTCGGGCGCGATCGCGAGCGAGCGGTTGTTATGATCCCCATTTTCCGCTAAGCCGCTGTAAAGCGTTTGGACTAGCGTGCCGGTCGGGTAGCTCCGGATCACGCTGAGCCCCGTCCATGTCGCGATGTAGAGATCATTCCCGTGGAAAGCAAGGCCGTGTGGGCGCGGCAAGCCACTTGCGATGACTTGCGGTGCGGCGTTGACCGCGGTGCTCGGCTTGATGGCCACGACGGTGCCGTTGTCGGTTTGCGACACGATGAGATCGCCGTTTGGCGCGTACGCGAGAAAGCGCGCGCCTGGAACGTTCGTGTTGACCATGGTGACGTGAAAGCCCGCCGGGACGCTCAAGGTCATGGGTGGGGTGGGACCGGGAGTCGGCGTCGGCCCCGAAGGTCCAGGGCTGGGCAAGGGGCTGATGGCGCCCGTTGCGCCGCTGCCGCTGCACGCCGCGAGCGAGCCGGCCATCCCGAGCATGGCTGCGGCCGCGAGGGAGAACCCAAGGAGTAGGGTCCGATCGCGATGCGTGCGATTCATGGCGACGTTTCTCCGGTGCCCCGATTTCCGGGGCTAAAGCCCCGGCACTACACCCCCGGGGCTAAAGCCCCGGCACTACATATTCAATACCCTTATTTCGGATGTTTCGGCGTTAAAATACGAGGAACCCGCGCCCTAAGGCCCGGGTTCCGCCCCCATTTGTCGTCAGCGTGCGCTATATCGTTCGAGCGCTACGCGTACTATTCTCTTCCAACCGATTCGTCGCGATCGTGCACGTTGCGGATGGGATTGTTTGGGCAATACCCACACGCATGCGCTGCAAGGTTGCGAAAAACGGCGGTCGTGACTTCCCGGCGAGCGGTTAGTCGGAATCGCGTGTAAGCGTCCTCGAAGGCGGTGTGATCGGTCACACGTTCAAAGAGGTCGCCGGTGAAGTGGAGGCAGCAGGCGCCGCACATGCTATCCGTCTTGAATAGCGGGCAGCGCTGAGTCAGCTTGCCGTGGTCCCCGAAGCGATGCCACGCCTCAGGACTAGGTTCGCTAGGACCTGTGATCAGGGAATCGAGCAAACTGTCGATTGCGTCGGGCATACAGGTATGACGAGCGTAGGAGTGTTTTTGTGTCGCTCGGCAAAGCCCTCAGGGTGGACGAGGCGACCTTCGTCGTAGGCCAGCTTGCGGGACCCGGGACCTACCGTTGCGACACGTGCGGCAAGGAGACGGTCGAGTACGCCCTTTCCTTTGTCATCGAGCCGTGTTCGTGCGGCGGGACCGTCTTCCGCAGGGTCGATTGAGCGGTTTCGGGCTCCTTAGAGTGGATTCACGTATGCATTTCCGCGATGCGGGTCATGGGAGGACCCTCCTCCTGCTCCACGCGCTGCCGCTGGACGGGCGGATGTGGGACCACCAACGAGTCGTGCTGCAAGGCGATCTTCGCGTGATCGTGCCCGACTTTCCGGGTTTCGGCTTATCGCCTGCCCCGGACGGGTCTCCCAGCCTCGACGACTGGGCCGGCGAGCTTTTGGCGGCGCTGCGCGGGACCGGCGTGGAGGAGGCAGTGATTGCGGGAGGCTCGATGGGCGGCTACGTCGCTTTGGCGATGCTGCGGGCTGCTCCGCAGTTCGTGCGAGGGCTCGCGCTGGTGAATAGCCGCGCAGCCGCCGACAGCGACGAGCAGCGCGCGGCTCGGCTCGCCGCGATCGAGAGGATCAAGGCCGAGGGTTTTACTTTCGTGATCGAGGGCGCGCCGGCATCGGCCCTCTCGAAGACCTCGCTCGCCGGACGGCCTGCCGCCGTGGCCCGGGTGCGAGCGATGGCCGCAGCCGCGACGCCGGCTGGGATCATCGCGGCTCAACGTGCGATTGGGGCGCGCCCGGACTCGCGAGTTTTGCTCGGCCAGGCAACGGTTCCGATCGCGATCATCCACGGGGAAGATGATCCGGTGGTGCCGATCGCCGAGGCGCGCGAGCTTGCGGCCTCGCTGTCGCATGCGACGTTCACGCCGATTCCGGAGGCCGGGCACTTGCCGAGCGTCGAGCAACCCGAGGCGGTGACGGCGGCGTTGCGCGAGTTGTTGCGGCGCGCGGGATGATTTCCGGGGCTAAAGCCCGGCACTACTTGCGTGCACGGACCTAAAGGTCCGTGGGTACGATTATGCCGTGATTTTTTTCCCGGATTTGAATTCCCACGGCAAGGCTTGCTCGTTGGCGTAGCGACGCCAGCCTGTCGGCTTTATGCCGCCGAACTTCGCCAGCACGTGCACACCGACGACGGCTTTGCCTTCGCCAAAGCCAGGCAAGGCGCGCAACCGTGCGTATAGATCATCCGCCGTCTTGGCGCGCTTCCACACGTTCGCGCCGCGATTGCCGTAATCTTCAGCGATGATCTTGCACAGCTGGCGCACGCGCTTGGCCATCATCCCGGGAAAGCGATGCAGCGCCGGCGGTGTCCGGAAGATCTTGTCGAGCTTGGCCGGCGGCGTGGCAGCGATTTTGCGCGCGTCGATGTGGCCCAGCCGTTCGCGCAGCAC
The DNA here is from genome assembly GCA_035601835.1 of Candidatus Tumulicola sp. Classification (NCBI taxonomy): domain Bacteria; kingdom Bacillati; phylum Vulcanimicrobiota; class Vulcanimicrobiia; order Vulcanimicrobiales; family Vulcanimicrobiaceae; genus Candidatus Tumulicola; species Candidatus Tumulicola sp. The sequence continues at coordinate 27,344 of DATNNM010000015.1, forward strand.
GAACGGCGAACTGAAGGCTTTTTCGGTGCGCACCTGCTGGTCGAGGCACATGCCGATCAGCAGTGCGGTGCCGTCGCGCGCGAGCAGCGCGTTCGCCGCGGCGTCAGGGGTGAAGGGAAACGAGGACTTTGCCATGAGGCGGCGCACTTTGTCCCCGTTGTCATCTTTGCCTCCGAGCTTCGCTCGGAGCGCTACACCCGAGCTTCGCTCGGGTCGCTACATGATGGAGCGTTAATGCGTCTATTCTCTTTGGCCCTCGTCGCGCTCGCGACGCTCGTCATCTCGGCGATGCCGGTGCGGGCGGCTGCGGCCGGCGGCGATTTCAAACAACTCGTCAGTCAATACCTGGATGAGTCTGAGGCACAAGATCCGCTGTTCGCGAGCGGCATCGGGATCCACACCTACGACGACAAGTTGCCCGATCTGTCGCCGACCGGACACGCCGCATCGCTGCGCTGGGAGCAGGGCTGGCGCGCGCGCTTCGCGGCGCTTGACGCAGCGCAGCTCAGCACCGACGACCAGGCAGACCTTCGACGTTTGAAAGATCAGATCGACGCGGATCTCTTCGAAGACGCCGCGCTTCGCCCGTTCGCGAACGATCCGGGGATTTTCGTGGGCACGATCGGCGACGGCGCCTACTCGTTGACCGGCCGGCCCTTTGCTCCCCTCGAGACGCGACTGCGCCATCTCGCGTCGCGCATCAAGCTCGTTCCCGACATCGTGCGCGCCGCCGAAGCCAACTTGAACCACCCGCCGCGGGTCTTCACCGAGCTCGCGATCGATCAAAACCTGGGCAACATCGACATGTACGAGCACGACCTCGTCGCATTGGCGAAGCAGGCCTCGCCGGAGACGCGCAAGCGCATGCTCGCGGCGCTGCCGGCGGCGATCGCAAGTCTCCACGACCTTCAAGCGTTCTTGAGCGGTCCGCTGCTCGCGCAATCCACCGGCAACCCGCGCGTCGGCGCGGCGGTGTTCGATCGCGAACTGCAGCTCGTCGTCGGAACCGATACGCCGCGACCCGTGCTCGTCGCGCGGGCGCGCGCGGCCTTCGCCGCCACGCGCGCGGAGATGTTGCACCTGGCGCTGCCGCTGGACCAGAAATTCTTCGCCGATCGCCGGCACCTCGAAAGCGGCGATGCGTACACCAACGCGGTCGTCGGCGAAGTGCTCGATCGGCTCGCCGACAACCACCCGAGCGCGAACGCCGTGTTCGCGACCGCCAAGGCCGATGTGGCCAAGCTCGAGGCGTTTCTGCGCAGCCATCCGGTCGTGCCGCTGCCAAAACCCGACACGCTCTCGGTCGTTCCCACGCCGGCGTTCATGGCGGGCGTGGCCGGCGCGAGCATGTCGCCGCCAGGACCGTTCACGCCCCTCGCGGGCTCGTATTACTACATCGATCGCATTCCGGCGACGTGGTCGGCGGATCGCGTGCGCTCGTACTTGCGCGAGAACAATGATTACGAGATGCAGATCCTCTCGCTGCACGAGGCCGTGCCGGGCCACTACGTCCAGTTCCGTTACGGCGCCAACGTACCGTCGCTGGTCCGACGGGTATGGACCAGCGGATCGTACGACGAGGGCTGGGCCATCTACACCGAAGGCATGATGCTGGACTCAGGCTTTGGCGCGGGGGACGTCGGCCTTCGCCTCTTCCAATTGAAGTGGCGGCTGCGGGAATATGCCAACGTGATCATCGACGCCGAATACCACGCCGGTTCGCTGACCAAAGCGCAGTGCATGAACCTGTTGATGAACGGAGCGTTTCAGGAGCGCGCGCAGGCCGAGACGAAGTGGCATCGTTTGGAGTTGTCGCACGACCAGCTCACGACGTATTTCGCGGGCTATTACGACATCATGCAGGCCTGGCAGGCGCGGCACGGCCGCTATGGCGTGGCCGAATTCAATCGCAAGCTTTTGGAGATGGGATCGGTGGAGCCGCGCTTCATCGATGGGTTGCTCGACCGGCAGCGCTAGCACGGAGCTAAAGCTCCGTGGCTACAAGCGCGCGATCGTGCCAGGCGCAATCGAGCAGGTGATCGTTCACCATGCCTACGCCTTGCATGAACGCGTAGCAGATCGTGGGGCCCACGAAGCGAAAGCCGCGCTTGCGCAGGTCCTTGCTCAACGCCTCCGCGCGTTTCGTGGATGCGGGCACTTCGGAGATGCGGCGCCGCTTGCCGTCGATCGGGGCTCCGTCGACGAAACTCCAGACATATGCGTCGAAGCTGCCAAACTCGCGCTGCGCTGCCAGAAACGCTCGGGCGTTGGCTACCGTCGATTCGATCTTCAAGCGGTTGCGCACGATGCTGGCGTCGCCCATCAGCTTCTTGATCCGCGCCGGCGTGAAGCGCGCCACGCGCGCGGGATCGAATCCGGCGAAGGCCTTTTGATAGCGCGCGCGTTTGCGCAGGATCGTCTCCCAGCTCAGTCCTGCTTGCGCGCCCTCCAACGTGAGAAACTCGAAGAGGATGCGATCGTCATGCGCCGGCACACCCCACTCTTCGTCATGGTAGCGCATCATGGGCTCGCTTCTCGCCCAGGGGCAGCGTTTGAGGGTCATGAATGAGCGTTCACCGCCCTTTCGAGCGGCTCCCGGCAAAGAACTAAAGGTCCGAGCCGCTAAGTGTAGGGTCCGACACCGGGGCTAAAGCCCCGGCACTACACCCGAACTTCGTTCGAGTCGCTACATCTTGGAGGCTTTTTCGATGCTCGTAGGACTTCTCGCCGCCGGCACGCTCATGGTGGCCGACGCCACCGCGCCGCCCGGCATCACGCCTTTGCGCGAGGTGGTGTATAAGGTCAAAACGTCGCTTCAGGTCAGCGGCAACTCGCAATCATACGAGGGTATGGGCAGCACCAACCAGTTCGTCACCGACGATGGCACGGTGCGGATCGACATCATGGCCGTCCAGAGCAACGTGCTCGGCATCGACGTCACGGAAATCATGAACAAGAAGGGCACGCCTTCGAAGTATCAGGGCAACGTGACCCCGGACGGCACGGTGAACTTCGGGCCATCGACCATCAGCGACGCCACGCGCGAGCTGCTCCAATTTTTCGGCACGCAATTCTTGGCGACGGATAGCGTCAACGTCGGTTCGAAGTGGCAGACGTCGCTCACGCGCGGAGCCGCGAAAGTCGATACCGATTTCGCGGTCACGAAGATCGATGGGCTGCTGCTCACAATCAACGAGGATCAGCGCATCAGTGTCAAGACGACCGGCGCCAACGGCACGACCAGAGGCACGATCGTCTTCAAGCCGAGCCTGCTCGTGCCGGTCAGCGGCGACCTCAGCAAGGTCTTCACGCAGTCCACGCCCGAGGGTTTCGTCAAGCAGACGCTGTCGCTGCATTTCGAGCGCGTTTCTGATTCGCGCGACAAATGAATGACCGCTGTCGGCCTTGACGCGCTGCTCGAGTTCGCCGTTGAGATAGCGCGCAGCGCCGGCGAGCGCACGTTGCCGTACTTCCGCAACCAGACCAAGATCGAACGCAAGGCTGACGGCAGCTTCGTCACGCCGGCCGACCTCGAAACCGAGGAGTATCTGCGGCAACGCATCGCCGAGCGCTTTCCGGACGACGCTATCGTGGGCGAAGAGTTCGGCGAGCGCACGGGCGCCTCCGAGCGCACCTGGATCATCGATCCGATCGATGGCACGTTTTCGTTCGTGCACGGGGTGCCCATATACGGCGTGCTCGTGGGCCTGGAGACGGGCGGCGACGCGGTGTTGGGCGTCGCCTCGTTTCCGGCGCTCGGCGACACCGTGTGCGCGGCGCGCGGCCAGGGCTGTTTCCTCAATGGCGCGGCGGCGCGCGTTTCGACAATCTCGACGCTGGCCGATGCGCTGGTGCTCTTCAATTACCCGGCCACTAGTGCGGGGCAAAGCGACGAGAGCGCGTTTGCCGCGGCGGAGAAAGTGCGGCGACGGGTCGGCGCGCAACGCGGATGGGGCGATTGTTACGGGCACACCCTGGTGGCCACCGGGCGTGCCGAGATCATGCTCGATCCCAAGGTCAATGTCTGGGATCTGGCCGCGCTGTTGCCCATCATCGAAGAGGCGGGCGGCACGCTCACCGATTTCGCCGGCCGGCGCACGATTCGCGGCAACAACGCGGTCACGACGAACCGCGTGCTCCTGCCCGAAGTCTTGAAAATTCTTGCCGAGCCGTAGTCTTCGATGAGCAAGCGAGTCGCTGCGAATCTTTACTTCGTCTTGCTCTGTTGGATCTGGGGCTCTACGTGGCTGGCCATCAAGTGGGGCTTGGTGGGCGTGCCGCCGGCGACAGGCGTGGCCTTGCGTTTCGTCATCTCGGGCGTCCTCCTCATGGCGATCGCGCTGCTGTTCCGTACGGCGTGGCCTCGCGGGCCTGAGTTCCGGGGGCAGGTGCTGCTCCAGGGCGCCACGATCGCGGCGAACTATTTCCTCATCTACTGGGCGGAGCAGACCGTGCCAAGCGGACTCACCGCGGTGTTGTTCGCCGTGACCCCGATCCTTATCAGCGTCATCGCGGCGTTCGTGTTCCGCATCGAGCGCTTCAACGCGTACAAGGTCGTGGGATTGCTCGTAGGCTTTGGCGGCGTCGCCGTGATCTACTGGGCTGAGGTCGTTCGCGCGGCTCACGCGCCCTGGCAAGGCGTCGCGGCGGTGCTGCTCTCTGCATTGATCGCCGCCTTCAGCCTGGTTGCGATCAAACATTGGGGCGCCGATTTTTCGCCCTTGGCGATCGCGGCGCCGAGCCAATTGCTTGCGGGCCTGTTGCTGACACTGCTCGCTTTGATGCTCGACCTTCATACGCCGGTGCACTTCAGCGTGCAGGCCGTCGCCGCGCTGGCGTATTTGACGATCTTTGGTTCGGCGATCGCGTTTCTTGCTTACTATTGGCTCTTGCGCGTCATCCCCGCCACTAGGGTCTCGCTCTTTTTGTACGTGACGCCGGTCGTCGCGGTCGTATTGGGGACCTTGCTTGGGCACGAGCAGCTCGCCGTGCAGACTGGGATCGGAGCGGTGCTCGTTTTTGCGAGCATCGCGTTGATGCGAATAGAGCCGAAGCGTTAGGCTAGGGCTTTGGCGAGCTCCGTCAACGAGCGGTCGTAGCGATACCAAATCGCCATGTGCGTGTCGTCGAATTCTTCATAGGTGTATTTGACGCCGAGCTCGTCCAGTCGCGAGCAAAAGATGCGTGCGCCGATATCGAGAGAGAATTCGTCGCGCGAGCCCGCGTCGATGAAGATCTTCTTCAGCGATTTCAACGCCTGCGCGTGGCCGCGGGCCATGAACACCGGATCTTCTGCTTCCCAGCGCTTCCAGACGTCGGCTCGGACTTCTCCGGTCTTGAGATTCACCGGTAGGTCGATGCCGAGCGGCTCCTTCGGGTTGGGTGAATAGCACGCCGCCATCGCCAAGATGTTGAGGACGCCCATGGCTTCGTCCGTCTTTTTCGGCATGGCTTCGAAATTGTGGAAGAATTTTTCGACGCCGCCCGCCTTTTCGATGCCGCGCACGAATTTCGGGAAGTCGGCTTTGTAGCAATATTCGAAATAGGCATCGCCGGCATGCGAGCCGAGCGCGCCGAAGACGTCCGGATGGCGCATGGCGAGCCGGAACGCCCCGTAACCGCCGCTAGACTTGCCCGTGACGCCGCGATGGTCGCGGCCCGCGAGCGTGCGTAGCTGCGCATCCACGAACGGCACGATCTCGTCGATCAGATAGTCCTCGTAGCGGCCGGTCGCGGACGAGTTGCAGTACTGGCTGCCGCCGAAGCGCGTGAAGCAATCAGGCAGCACGCAGATGGCGGGCGGCATCGCGCCCGATCCGATGAGGCGGTCTAGCCGCAGGTCGATGCTCTCGGCAAAACCGTCCGCGTTGAACATCATCCGGCCGTTGCCGGTGAAACCCGCAAGAAAGTAGATGACCGGATAGCGTTCCTTGCCCGCTTCGTATCCGGCCGGCAGATAGCACCAGACATCGCGCTCGTGCGGATCCCCAAGCGCGTTGCCCCGCAACACGGTCGAGGAATGTCGCAGCGCCTTTGCGATTCCGCGTTCATACGTCTTCATGCTTTCGGCTTGGTGATTTTCTCGGGATAGTCCTCGCCCGTGCGCACGCGGGCGGAGGAACCCCGCGCGGGCGGCGGTAATCCGGCGGAGATGATAAACCGCGACCGCATGACGCAGTTCGTCCGAGACCTGATCTGCATCGACAGCCTCTCTAAGGAAGAGCGATCCGTCGCCGAGCGGCTTGCGCAGGCGTTGCGCGACATCGGAGCCGAGGTGCGCATCGACGACGCCGGCAGTGCGGTCGGCGGTGCGACCGGCAATGTCCTCGGGAGGCTTGCCGGCACGAAGCCCGACGTGGCGCCGCTGCTGCTCAATGCGCATATGGACACCGTCGGACCGGGGAAAAGCGTGAAGCCCTCGATTTCGGACGGGCGCATGCGCGCAGACGGCACGACAGTCTTGGGAAGCGACGACAAGAGCGGCATCGCGGTGATCGTCGAGGCGCTACGCGCGCTGGTCGACAGTCGCGCGCCGCGCGGAGACATCGAGATCGCGTTCACGATTTGCGAAGAGATCGGTTTGCTGGGCGCCAAGCACTTGGAGTGGGATGGTTTTCGCGCGCGCGAGGCGCTCGTGCTCGACGCGCCATTCTCCACGCAGCTCGTCACGCGAGCACCGTCGGCCGATCGCTTCGAATTCGTTGTGCACGGGTTGGAGGCGCACGCGGGCATGGCGCCGGAGCAGGGCATCTCCGCCGTGCGGGTCGCGGCCGAGGCGATCGCGGCGGCGCCGCTTGGGCGCGTGGATGCGCAGACGACCAGCAATCTGGTGATCCTCGAGGGCGGCACGGCGACCAACGTCATCCCGAACCGCTGCGTCGTGCGCGGCGAGGCGCGCTCGCACGATCGCAATCGTCTGGATGAGGTGACTGCGGCGATCCGACGCTGCTTTCAAGACGCCGCCGCGCGTGCAACGGCCGAAGTGGGTGGGAAATTGGTGCGCGCGTGGCTCGAAGAAACCAGCGAGCGGGAATATGAGAGCATGCACGTGCCCGACGACGCGCCGATCGTGCGTCTCATGCGCCGTTCGGCGAGCGATCTCGGCAAGCCGATGGAGACGGTGTCGATCCTCGGCGGCTCGGACGCGAACGTCTTCAACCAACGCGGCATCACGGCCGTGATACTGGGCACCGGCATGCGCGACGTCCATACCGTGAGCGAGTGGCTTGATCTGGAAGACTTCTATTCTAGCGCGGAGGTCGTGTTGCGAGCGCTGACGCTCGCTGCCGCTTAAGCTGTGGCGATGCGCTACAACCCGTACGCGGGATCGGACACGCCGGCAATCTGGGCGCTCTTGAGCCTCATGCTAGCGTTCTTCGTGATCGGTTTCTTCGGGCTGATGCAGGATCTGGTCGATTGGCTCGGTTGGCCGACGGTACCGGATTGGTTCTTGCACTTCCGCTTCTGGCAGATGCTGACGTTTCCGCTCGTGCATGGCAACATCTTGGGCTTGCTGTTCGATGCGCTCGCCATCTACTTCTTCGGCAGCCCGCTCGAACGCGCATGGGGAACGCCGCGTTTCGTGGCGTTCTTCTTCTTGAGCGGCATCGCGGCGGGCATGACCGTCATCGGTTTGAACGCGCTTTCCCCGGCGTTGCCCGGCGGTTTCTTCGCCGGCGCCGTCACCCACTTCGTCTCTTTGGGCATCGCGTTCGGCGCGCTCAATCCGTCAGCGCGCATCTACATCTACTTCGTGATCCCGATCGAGGCGCGCTGGCTCGGCATCATCAGCGCCGCGTTGGAGTTCTTCCTCAACTACGCGGCGTACGGCAACAAGTTGAGCGCGCTGATCGCAATCGTCGTGACCGCCGTCTTCTCCTATGCGTTCGCAGCAGGGCGCTTTGACTTTCGCCCGCGCGGCGGCGGGGGCGGACGCGGTCCGAGCATCAAGGAGCGCTTCGACCACTGGCGGATGCGCCAACGCATGCGCGGGTGGCAAAAGAAAGTCTCGCGCATCGATAAGCCCGACGACTTGTTCAAGTCGTAGTCGGGGACCAGACGCGTTGGAGGACCGTTAAGTTTGCGGAGTTCACCAGTTACCTAGCGCGAGCGCCGGTGGTAGAGTGAGGGCGCAGGCTCTCGGGAGGGTCAATATGCCCATATCTGCCATCATCGCAAGTCGGTTCTGCCACGTACGCCTATACGCCGCGCAATATCCTTGCAAGCGGCGATGGACTGAGCTATGCCTCGGATGGCTGGAACAGGCGCACCGTCACTTCGGGCATCAGCGGTTCGAAGACGCGCTATTCATTCTACGACCCGACTATGAATCTAATCGCCGAGTCGGCGCTCACGACCTCTGGGAAGCCGGCAATCGCGTTCGACTACCTTTGGTTTGGCGGGCGTTCTGTCGCGCAACTTGATAGCGGTGGCGCACACTATGCGTTCGGCGACCACCTTGGAACGCCGCTGGCTCAAATGGGCTCAAGCGGTACGATTTCCTACCAGGCAGAATACGAACCCCATGGGAAAATCTTTGCGTTGCGCTCAGGCGATGTGCACCAGCCGCTGCGCCTGCCCGGGCAGGTGGCCGAGCAATTCGACACGGGAGCTAACGGCGCGACGGAGCGAAGCTACAATGTGTTTCGATGGTACCGCCCTGGGTGGGGCAGGTACTGGCAAGCCGATTCGTCTGGGATTGCTGGCGGGCTGAATCTGTTCGGTTACTCGGGTGCCAATCCAATCGCTCTGACCGATCCTCTTGGGCTTCAAGATGTTTACATAGGTGAAAAGCGCGTGGAGAAGGTGCGTTGGGAGTTTCGGCCGTTTCGCAATTGGCCAACGCCAGTGCATGTGTTTCTAATTGTCGATCCGATGAACTGGTTGCGCACACATCCGAGAGATTGGGGGTATCGTTGCCTCTTTTTCATAGCGGGCACAGGCGAACCGCAGAGGCTGTGGGGTGGTTTCCTCAACTACAGTAACAATCCAGAGAAATCGATGATTCCGTTGGTCAGAATAAATCCGCCTGAGAACGAGTCACCAGCGGCGTTCGGTACAGATCTCATAACCAGGGCCGAGCATTATCCGAATGGCTACTTTGCTTACTTCGCCGTTCCGAATCTCTACCTCCCAGGCCTGGGCTACATTGACAAGTGGGGAGCCTACAACACTTACAACAGCGCCGGCTTTGTTGTGGGGCTGCTCACGGCTGCTGGTGTCAGCGACGCACGAGGCCTCGTGAACGGACTACCATATCATCAGTTCGGCGCGGACTACCCCGTCAGTCCGGGGTTTTTCCCCGGAGACGCGGAACCAAGCAAGACTATATCCCGCAGCGGTTGCGATTGCCACTGATGATGAAAGAGCGAGCTAGATCGCCCGGTCAGAAGCGCACAGTCGTCCTCCTAATCGTGGTGACTGTGGCTATCGTTGCGATCATTCTTGGAGCGGTGCTGATTCGCAATGGTTCGCTTTTCGGCATGATCGTAACCTGGAGCAGCGCAGCGAGACGGGAATGTGACGATCCTCGGTTGCCCTCTCGTAGAGTCGGCCAGGAGGGGTTGGAGCGCCGCGAGGCGAGCCAGCTACTTTCCTCGATTGGACATCCTGCGCATCTGACGTGCAACGCCACCTGCGTAGCAACATTGACTAAGCACGCTGGTGAGTACCTTGCCGCGCGAGTGGAAGGCAACACAGCAATCATCACCACCTCTATTGGAAACCCCAGCCTGGTGGATCCAGACAAAACATATCTGCTAGCTTCGTTGTCGCAAGTTTGGAGATTGCAGTATGCCCGCGCCCAAAACAAGCAACCAGACGAAGTTTGCGCACGGATTATCCTCGAAAGTCACGGGAATGAAATCGGCAGCAGATACTGTTGTCTTACCTCATTTTAGACTGGAGCTCGGTCCAGTCGCTCACTATATTCGGAAAAGCGACCTTACGATACTGACCGTTCGTTGGCTGCATTGAAGACGTACGTCGCGGGCGGGCTGGTACTCGCGTGCTTTCTGGCGGAGTCGTGCGCGCGGCATCAGCCGCCGCCACACTCTGACCGGGGCTAAAGCCCCAGCACTACAAATTGCACGGACCTGAAGGTCCGTGGCTACATATTAGTTGCACGGAGCTAAAGGTCCGTGGCTACACATTTTGGGTCGCTACGTTTAGTTTGAGACTTTGCCTTGGCGGACGATCTCTTCGAGTTTGGCTCGGTTGAGCTGCACGACGCGCCCGCGGCGCAGCGCGATTGCGCCCGACTCTTCCAAGTGCGCGAGCGCGCGGCTGCCCATGTCGCGAACTGTGCCGACGCGCGCCGCCAAATCCGATTGCGTGATACGCTCGACGCCTTCGATGCCGCCCGCCAGTCCGGCATCGGGCGAGGCGTAGTCCAGCAGCACGCGCGCGATTCGCGTCAGCACTCGGCCGAACGCCAAGTTTCCTGCGGCCCCCGCCAGCCGGCGTTGGCGCTGCGCGAAAAAGCGCGCCACGCCAAGGGCCACCTCAGGGCTGCGCTGCACCAATTGGCGCATGAACAGCGCGGGGATCTCGATGATGTCGACGTCGCCGCGCGCGATGACGGTCACGTCGGCCGTGCCTTCGTCGAACACCGCGGCTTCATTGAACATGCTGTAAGGCGAGACGTCGTAGAGCACGATCTCGCGGTCCTCATCGGTCGCGCGCGTCACTTCAACCACGCCGCGGCGCACGATGCCCAACTCATTCCAGTCGGTGCCCTCGGCGGCGATCACCATGCGATCGTGGTAGGTGCGCTCCTTCGCGATGCGATCGATTTCGCGCATGATGTCGTTCGGCGCCGTGCGGAAGATTCGGCAGCGCCGCAGAAACGCGACGCGCGGCGGCTCGCCCGAAAGCGTGGGTTCGGGCAGACGCATCAAGCGTATGATCCAGCGACCATCACCGGCGTTGCGCACATCCCACAGCGAGATATCCTCGCGCTCGGCTTCGACCGTGGCGCGCAGCGCTTTCGGTTCGTGATCGTTGATGAATTCGACGACCTGATTCGGCGCGAGCCGGTCGAAGGCGCTCAGCATGCGATCGTGACGTTCCCATGTCGGCTCTTGACGCAAGTCGATGCGCTCGACCGGTTCCGGCGTCGTGCTCATGGAACGCGCGCGCGCATCACCAGCGGTATGCCTCGATGGCAGCCCATTGATCGTCCGTCGTGCCGCGCCAGTTGAAGAACATCTCGCCGATAGCGCCGGCGGACTTCGCCGCGCCGAGGCACCAATCCAGCTCGTCCGCTGACGGCGTGCCGGTGCTGCCCAGGTCTGTGCTTTGGCCTGCCACGTTGACCGGCAGCTGGCGTCCTGCCAACGATTGCGTCAGGCCCACCACGTCTGAGCAGTGGCCGGTGACGTCGGTGCGCGCGTACTCGTGGTGCGCGTCGCCGCGATAGTGGTGCCAGTACTCCATGGGCTGCATCGCGCTGGCGTAGCGAGCGATGCGCGAATACGGATAGTCGTCGTTGGTCCAGCGCGTGAGGCGCGGTGACATGACGGTGGCGACGAGCAAATAGTCCGGCCCCACCGCTTGGCGCGCCATCTCCATGTAGCCGGCCATGCGATCGCTCGCCATCGGGCGGGGGCCCATGTACTGGTCGCCCGGCTCCAAGTCGAGGGCCAAGCCGGCGAAGCCGTTGCCGGCGGGCGTGCGATAGCGCGCGAGCATCACCGACTCGGCGACGTCTTCGGCCGTGTTGCGCCGCGGCACGGACCAGGCGAGCAATTTGATGCCGGCGGAGGCCGAAGCGTCGATCAAACGGTCAAGCCACGCTTGCGACTCGCTGCTTGCGGCTTCGAAGAAGGTGCCGCGCGACATGCGCAGCTCGAGTTCGCCGACGCCGGCTTTTGCGGCTTTGGCCACGACTTCGTACGGATCGAACTGCGCGTAGCTGTTCGGGTCGTTGGTGTCGGGCGAGAAGAACAAGAACATGCCTTTGCCCGAAATGGTGGTGAGCGTCGTGAGCGGCATCTCGCCCGGTGTCTGGAGCGGCTCGGCGACCGCGATGAGGTCTCCGCCGGGGCGCTGCGCCACGACCGAGTACTGATACGGTTGGCTGGACGAGACTGAAGTGTCGCGCCACGCGTGGCCGCCCGGCGAGACCACGGCCATGAGCGCGCGCGTGCCCTCCGGATGGCGCCGGTACACGCGATATTCGCTGACGCTTTCTCCCTGGGCAAGCGGCGACCAGCCGATCGACACGAGATGCGGCCCGATGGCTTTGGCGACAGCGACGAATGAGGAGGCGTCGTCCGGCGGCGCCGGCAGCGTGAGGTTCGCGCTTCCGACGTCGGGCAGGATGGAGGAGGCATTGACGTCCACCTGGCCGCTATGCGCAAGCGTGATCAGAATCGCCGGATTCTGATACAGCCACGGATCCAGTTCGAGCGTTTCACCATCTGACGTGCTGAAATCCACTTTCGCGCGCGGTTTGTTCTCGCTCTCGCCGGCGACGCTTTGGTAGGCCGCCTGCACGGTCGCGACCCACGTGCCGTCGGCGGTCAGGCGCCACGGCTGCGCTTCGAGATGGAATGGCGGCAGCGGACCAGCTTTCTTTGGAACGAGGGTGAACGTTCCAGCGCTCGTGATTTGCGCGCGCTGTGCTCCGAGCTTCGCTCGGAACGCTACATACGTCGTGGATGCCGTGGTGCGTGACGTTATCGATGACGTCGCGCGTGCGGTCAGGGATAAGGTCGTGGATGAGGCCGCGGATGCATTCGTGGCGGCGATGAGGCGCGAGGGGTCGGGCGCAGCGTTTGTGCTTAAGAGCAGACCAAGGCCGAGCGCTCCGCCGGACATCGCGATCACCATTGCCGCAAACCCGCGCGCCGCGCGCGAGTATGGGCGCGCGACTGGTCCGGCTTCGCCCAAGTATTCTAGGCGCCGGCGCTCGATCGTCGAGAGCTCCGGCCGCCTTTTGGGCAAGGTGGCGCGCCGTTGCCGCATGGCCTTCACTAACACACTCGTTTTGTTCCGAGCGGCGCATCCCTTCCGCGGGGCGAGGGCGTGCGCGGGAGCACATATCCGAGCTTCGCTCGGAACGCTACACCCGAGCTTCGCTCGGGTCGCTACATTTCCGGGGCTAAAGCCCCGGCACTACAATTATCGACATGTTTCCGGGCTGAAGGCCCGGCACTACATCAAGCTGCGTGTGAGGTTTCCATTAATAGGGACAAAGCGCGCGACTTTTGAGCGGGTCGGGTCGTTTGGTTAATGGAAAGAAAAACATTAATGCACCCATGTTTTCGAACCTGGATCGCCGCGCTGGCCGCGGCGCTCGCCGTTGCGAGCGCGGGCGGCAGCTTGGCTGCTGGCTCCTCAAGCCCAGCCGGCGCGACGGTTGCGACGTCGGCGAGTCCTGATGCCAGGTCTATTCCCGACGTCATCTCGCTCGTGGTGAATCGCAACCCCGGCATGTCGTCGTACATCGCCCACGCCGTGCTCGACCTGCGTCAACTCAATTTCCCGTATCTGCATCCGGTGCTCGAAGGCACGTTGTTCTACGGCAAGCCCGGTTATACGATCTTCGACTACCCGCACACGCCGTTCTATATGAAGGGCATCACCAAGGTGCAAGGTTCGTTCAGCAACGCGACCAATTGGCCGCACTGCTTCAACATCACGATGAGCGTGGCGCCCGACGCGTTTCAGATGCACATGGTGCCCAAAGTGCGCGGCGAGATCGCCGCGCTCGACGTCTTCGTCGGGCGGAGCGACGGCACGCTCAAGCACGTCGACTGGTACTATTGGGAAAACCCGGCCGACCACATCCGCCTCACGCAGACCTACGCTCAAGTCAATGGCTACAACGTGGTGACCTCGCAGAGTTCGGACGTCAGGCTGCACCATATCCGGGCCGTCGGCACGCAGACCTTCAGCAACTTCCAGTTCAACGTGTCGGTGCCGACGCCGCAACCGACGCCGACCGACCCGCTGCATCAGTGCGATAACCCTCAATAGAGCAGATACTTCGCGCGCACCTCGAAGAATTCCGGATCCGGCACCCAGAGGTCATCGAGTTCGTGCGCTTGATCCTCGATAGCCTCGATGAGGTCTGGGCGCGCTAACAGCGCTTCCAGTTTTGAATACTCCCACTGCTGCGGATACAGCCGGCGCAGCGCTTTGACGAGCGCGAGCGCGAGAGCGGGCGGGGAAAATGCTTGCACGTCGTCGATCGTGAAGCGCAGCCCGCCGCAGCGCTGACCGCCGAAGACGATCTCTTTGGGGTCGGGCGTGAACTCACGCGGCTCCGCCTTCAGCCCCGCGAGGTTCGCCTCGTGCAGCTCCGTTGCGAGGCGCGCGCCGTCCAACCATGGCGCGCCGAACAATGATAGCGGTTCGCTCGTGCCCGAGCCGGTCGAGATGTTCGTCTCTTCGAAGAGGCCGAGCGCGGGGTACAGCAGCGCGGCGCGCTGCGAGCTGATGCCGGGAAGCGGCTCGACCCAGCGCTGACCGGTGTTCTCGAAAAGATACGCGCGCTGCCAACCGGCCATGGTCACGACGCGCAGATCAGCATCGATGGCGCGTTCGCGGTTGAGCAGGCGCGCGAGCTCGCCCAGCGTCAGGCCGTGACGCAGCGGCAGCGGCTGATAGGAGAACAGCGACTCGATGGACGCGTCGTTGGACGGGCCTTCGACGTTGAAACCATCGAGCGGGTTTGGTCGATCGAGCACCCAAACCGGTTTTCCGGCGTGCGCGCATGCTTCGAGCACGTGACCGAGCAGCGCGATCATCGGCGTGAGGCGGCTGCCGCAGTCCGGAAGATCCACGAGCACTCTATCAATGCTCTCCAACTGCGATTCGGTGGGGCTTTCGTCGCTGTCGAGTGCGATGATCGGCACGTTGGTCGTCGCGTCGGCGGCTCCGTCGGGATTCGTCTCGCCGCTGAAGTCGGGTTCGTAGATGAAGTAGAGCGATGCGCCGTCGAGGGCAGCCAGCACGTCGATGCTGCGTCTGCCGTCGAGCATCGTGGTGCCATCGGTCGTCACCAACGCAATGCGATCTTCGCGCAGCGCCTCGAAGTTCTCGGCCGCAAGCGTGTCGATGCCGTTGGCGACGGCCTCTGGAGCCGTCGCTCCGGGGGTTATTTCCACCGCGCGGACGTTGGCGTTTCCGGGGCTAAAGCCCCGGCACTACATCCGAGCTTCGCTCGGAGCGATACATTTTCCGGGGCTAAAGCCCCGGCACTACATGAGCGTTCGAGGCGGTTGTCGAAGTTGGCGGCATGGAAGTGGGGAAGCCCGTACGACTGCTGCGGCCCCTCGATCTCGGCGCGGACGGCAAAGTCGAACAAGGCGCCATCGGGATTTTGGAGAGCATGGACAACAGCCCATACCTGCCGTATCTCGTGAAGTTCCCGCAAGGTTCGTTCGCGTTTGAAGACGGCGAGATCGAGGACGTCGAGGAGGGCGCCGACGCTCGCTGAAAAACGCGTGAAACAGTGCGCCAGCCAACGCAGGCAAGCGTTTTCGCGCGCGGCGAACTAACCACTATGCGACTTTTGCTTGTTGAAGACGACCCGAGCCTGTCCTCCTCGCTGCGGCGAGCGTTGGAGGCTCAAAAATTTGTGGTCACGACCGCCGGTGACGGCGACGTGGGCCTCACCGAGCTGTGCGGCAACGATTACCAGCTCGCCATCTTGGACGTGCTGCTGCCGAAGCGGGATGGCTTCTCGGTGTGCGTTGAGGCGCGACGCCAAGGCATCACAACGCCCATCCTGATGTTGACCGCCCGCAACGCGGTAGGCGATCGCGTCGCTGGACTCAACAGCGGCGCGGACGACTACCTGCCCAAACCGTTTGCGTTTCCCGAGCTGCTCGCTCGCGTGCACGCACTGCTGCGCCGGCCGCATTCCGATTTTCGGCCTCGCGTGGTCACGGTTGGCGATCTTTCGATCGACGTGCTGCGCCATCAGGCGTCGTTGCGCGGCCACGTGCTGCAGTTGACCAAAACCGAATATCGCCTGTTGCTCTACCTTTTGGAGAACGCGGGCATCGTGCTCAGCAAGGACGCGATCCTCGACCGCCTGTGGGGCGCCGACCACGAGGGCAACAGCAACATCCTTGAGGTGTACGTCAAGATGCTGCGGCGCAAGTTGGAGGCGGGCGGCAGCAGCACGACCATTCGCACGGTGCGCGGCGTGGGGTACACGATCGACAAATCATGAGGATCGTCCAAGCGGGTTCGGAGATCGGCAGGCTTCCGCGACTGCGCTTGACGCTGGCGATCAGCGGAGTCCTGGTGCTGCTGCTCGCCGCTTTTTCGATCGCGGTGTACGCGCTGCTGCGCATCGTGGTGCTGCAGGACATCGCGCCCTTCCGCGAAGACGATCCGGTGATCTTGGCGGGCGCGCAGCGGCAACTCGAACTGTACGCTTGGCAATTGGTGCTTGTGAATCTCGGCGCGCTGGTCGTCGTCTTGGTCGCCTCGTTTTTCATCGCGAAGGTTTCATTGCGCCCGCTTGAACAGGCGATCGAGCTGCAGCGTCAGTTCACGAATGACGCGTCTCACGATTTGCGTACCCCGCTCGCGGTCATCCGCATGGAGTCGTCGCCGCACGGGGACGAACAGGTCTCGCCAGAGGTGCGCGAGCGCTTGCGCATCATCGACGAACAGGCGCAACGCATGGAGCGGCTCATCGAGCAGCTGCTGGTGTTAGCGCACGTCGATGCCGACAGCGCGCTCACCCGCGAGCCCACCGATCTCTCGCACGTCGTCAATGGCGTGGTCCGCGATCTGCAGCCGCTCGCCGAGGCGCGCAGCATCGATCTCAAAGTCTCGCGCGGCGAAAGCGCGCTCGTGCTCGGCGACGAGCTGAAGCTCTCGCAGATGGTGGCCAATCTCGTCGACAACGCCATCAAGTACAGCCCGGAATCTGCGCCGGTGTCCGTCGCGGTTTGGCAGAATCGCGACAACGCGTACGTGGCTGTGGCCGACGCCGGCGACGGCATCCCGGCATCGGAGTTCAACCAGATCTTCCAGCGCTTCCACCGCGCCGACGTGGTGCAGCGCAACGGGCGCGGCGGGCACGGCTTGGGGCTGCCGTTGTGCCGCTGGATCGCACGGGCGCATGGGGGCGATGTCACGGTGTCGAGCCGGGTAGGGGAAGGCAGCATCTTCACGGTGCGCCTGCCCGCTCTCGTGCACTAGTCGCATCTGTGGTATGCTCAAGCTTAGGGCTCAGAAAGATAGCTAAATGAAAACGGAAATTATCAAACTGGCAGGGCGGCTCACAACGGGCGTTGTGGCGCTGGCATTCGCAGCGCTGGTCATCACGCCGGTGCCGGGCGATCGCGGTGCGGCCGCGAGCGCGGCCGGGCCGGGCGTGTTCACGCTCGTGGATCGCGCGATCAACGGTCCGGCCGGTCCGGACGATGAGGGCACGTATCGGCTGATCGATCCCATCGGGCCAGGTGGAGCGACGTCGAGCGCCGCCGCGGACGAGGTCTTCGCGCATACGATGGTCGGCGGCATCTACACGAGGTGGGAGCCGTACCACGATCCGTTCAGTTTCCCGGGTCAGTCGCCGCCGCCGGGTCCCTATGGTCCGCACGTGCCCGAGTACGTGCTATGAAAAAATCGGCTGCGTCATTGCTCTTCGTGGGTCTGCTCGCGAGCGCACTCGTGGCCGGTGTGGCTTCTCGCGCGTGGGCTGACAGCTTCTTCCGCCAACTGCGCGTGGATTCGCTGATCGGCGAGGGCATCAATCTGTACCATCGCGGCGACTACTCGGGCTCCATCGCAAAATTGGATGAAGCGCTTTCCCTTGCGCCGGAGGACATCAAAGCGCGCTACGATCGCGCGCTCGACCTCTACGCGCTTGGCAAGTACTCCGACGCCGCCGACCAGTTCCGCGCCTGCCTCAAACAGCAACCCGACTTCGTGCCGGCGCTCTTCAACTTAGGAGTGACCGACCTCGCCTTGGGCGATGTGCCGGGCGCCAAGACGATCTTCTCGGAGATCATCAGCGATCACCCCAATTCGGTGCGCGCCCACTTCGATCTCGGGCTGTCGCACTATCTTGAGGGCCGTGTCGATCAAGCTGCCAAAGATTTCGCGGTCGCCGCGTTGTTGCACCCGCAATACTCGCAGGCGCATTACGATCGCGCGTTGGCTGAGTACCGCACTGGAAATTTGGTCGCGGCGGATAGCGAGTCGCTCGAGGCGATCAAACTCAACAGCACGTATGCGAAGGCCTTCTTCTTGCGCGGCGCTATCCGGTTGCGGCAAGGCAACGAATCCCAGGCGAAGGGTTTGTTTGAGAGCGCGCAGCGCTTCTCGAGCGATCCGGTGCTGAAGTCGCTCTGCCGCCAGATCATCGACCAGCTCTAAAAAAATTGGGGCGCGACCGGAGTCGCGCCCGTGACGGCCAGACCGAAGTCTAGCTTACCACATTTTATAAATTCTTTAGGGTTTGCGGAACAGCAAGCGCGGGGTCGTGAGGATCGCGATGTAATAGGCGTGCATCTCGGCCGTCGTCAATTTGGACTTCTTCGCGTCCGCCTTCTTATTGATGATTGCTATCTTGGACATGGCTGGCTCCTCAGCATGGTAACGAACCAGCATGAAAATTAGTGCCTACGTCAAAGCGCGGGACGCCCGGCCTCAGCTGTTCGGGACGTCGGATTCACCGTTTCCGGGACGTGAGTCCACCCTGCATGACCACCGGCAACGTTTCTGGCATTCGAACCGCTACAACGACGCCCGACGCAAATGTAATCGCAGCGATGACTATGACCGCGGCCGACATTCCCGCGAGGTCGGCGATGACGCCCGAAAGCAGTGCGCCGACCGCATAACCCGAATCACGCCATAAGCGATACACGCCCACCGCTGAGGCGCGCCAGTTCGGATGCGCGACGTCGCTGATCGCAGCGAGGAGCGTCGGATACACCATCGCCGTGCCGACACCGAGCAGAACCGCCGCCGCGAGCCAGAGAGAATACGAAGTATAAAGTACGAACCCGGCGATGGCGGCGGCCTGTAGCATCATGCCTCCTGCGATGAGCCATTTGCGGCCTACCGCGTCTGAGAGCGCGCCGGTGAACAATTGCAGCAGCCCCCAGACAAACGGGTAGGCAGCGACCACGATGCCGACCTGCACTAGCGAGAACCCGGCCGCTGACGCCATCAACGGCAGCAAGCCCCATACCATCCCGTCATTGAGGTTGTTTACGAGACCGGCCTGGCTGCACGACGACAGCGCTGGGTCTCGAAAAGATGTGCGCACAACGATTTCCGAAAAGCGCGGCTGCTCGTCCGCGGCGTGCGCTCTAGCCTCCTGCTTTGCGTATCCATGGGTTTCCCGAACGAACAAGAGCGATAGCAAAAAGCCAGCGATAGCGATGCCGATGCCGACCTCAAACGGCAGTGGTCTGAGCCCATGAGCCTGCGCGAGCAGCGCGGTCACATACGCTGTCACGGCGACCGCCATGTATCCGGCCGCCTCATTGAATCCCATCGCCAGTCCGCGCGACTTTGGCCCAACAAGATCGATCTTCATAATGACCGTCATCGACCAGCACAAGCCTTGATTGATGCCAAGCAGGACGTTAGCGAAGATGACCCAGCCCCACGTCGGCGCGAACAGCAGGATGACCGGGACGAATAGGCCCACGGTCCAACCGATAACCAAGAGGCGTCGCCGCCCGACGCGATCGCTTAGTCTTGAGCCCGCGAGGTTCGTGAGCGCCTTGACAATGCCAAAACTGACGATGAACGACAAGACGACCGTCGTCGATGCGATGTGGAACACGTCGCGACCGAGCAACGGCAAGATCGAGCGTTCGAGACCCACCATGCCACCGACGAACGCGTTGATGAGGACGAGGAGTAAGAATTGCGCGAGGTTCTCACGCAGTCCCAGTCGTGGACCGCCGGCGCCTGTGACCATGATTCGTCTAGGCAGAGCCCCGACCGAGGTTAGCTTCGACGATGTGCTCGAACTCAGGTGGCTTCGGAGGCAGCGAGTCCATGACGAAGCGTCGGAACTCGTCGAGCGAACGAGGCGCAAACGCGGTGTTGTGGCGCCGCTCGAAGCCGAGCGTGCTCGATGGTTTGCCACTCAGCGCGCGGCCGCACACCGAGCCTGAAAAATGTGCTGGAAACACTTCGATATCGTCAGCCAACGGCGCGAGGCGTTGGTGCAGCGAGTCGTAGATCGCATCGGCATCGCGCTCGGGACTCAAATCCGGACGGCCCGCATCCCCGACGAGCAACGTGTCGCCGGTCAAGACGAACCACGGTTCGTCGCCTCGTGTCCGGTCGATCACCGCGAGGCAGACGCTGTCGGGCGTGTGACCAGGCGTATGGAGCACGCGTATCGCGACGTTGCCGAGGTCGAGCACTTCTCCGTCTTTTATTCGCCGAAATCCGAACAGCGCCGGCGCGCTCTCGTGGAGGCAGTACTCGGATCCCAGCGCCGCCGCGAGCGAACGACCTCCGGAAATGTGGTCAGCGTGCACGTGGGTGTCGATCACGTAGAGAATCTTGAGCCCGAGCGACTTGGCGATCGCACGATAGGTGTCGAGGTCAGCGCGCGCGTCAACGACGGCGCCGATGCCGCGACTCCCTCAGCCGAAGACGTAGGACGCGCACGCCTTATCCTGATGCAGTATTTGCCGAAAGAGCACAGCGTTGACTCCCTTACTAGCGGTTCACGATGCGGTCGCCCTGTGCTTTGACCTTTCGACCGGTAGACCGGCGGCGTGCCACTCCAGCACGCCGTCGTCCAAGCGCATTGCTTTGAACCCGCGCCTGCGCAAAAACTCCACGGCTGCGTGCGAGAGCACGCAGTATGGCCCTCGGCAATACGCGACGATCTGCTTGCTGCGCGGAAGTGTTCCGAGTCGCTGCTTCAATTCAGAAAGTGGCAGC
The DNA here is from genome assembly GCA_035601835.1 of Candidatus Tumulicola sp. NCBI lineage: Bacteria > Bacillati > Vulcanimicrobiota > Vulcanimicrobiia > Vulcanimicrobiales > Vulcanimicrobiaceae > Candidatus Tumulicola > Candidatus Tumulicola sp. The sequence continues at coordinate 48,242 of DATNNM010000015.1, forward strand.
GAACGAGCATGCGGTAAATGCCCCATTGCGTATTCATCCGTGGGCCGAACGTCCAGCACCACGACATCCCCGCTCCGCGCCTTTGCCAAGAGCGTCCGCCGGTCGACTGGATGCATGCGCTCAGGCTCCGCGAAATAGGATTGAACGACTTCCTTAATCTCGGTAAGTCGACGCTCAGCTAAAGACCGAAGCGAGAGCCAAAACGACCCGACGGCCTCATCCGCTAGCCGGTAGTGAACGTATTTTCCGTCCCGTCGCGAGTCAAGCAACCGCGCCGTGCGCAGAACTTTGATATGAGCGCTCGCGTTCTTGATGTCGATGCGAGCGTGCTCCGCCAGTTCTTCGACGGTCTTTTCCCCTTGACACAGCAAATCAAGAATCTCAAGCCTACGGGGACTTGCAACCGCCTTGCCGATTCGAGCGAAGTGTTGATAGATCTGATCTTTGAAATCTGCGGCTTTGTCCATGTTCCCTCAATCTATAGAATGATAGTATATAGACATCCGCCGATGCTCCTCCTTCCGCCGTGTAAGATCGGCGCTAGCGCATCATCCCGCGCATCATGGCAGGCATGCCGTCGCGCACAAACCCGCTCACCTCGTTCGCGTGGCGCAGAATGGCGGCAAGCACGACGGGGTCGCTGCTCGTTTCGGTGACGGAAACGCCCTTCGGTGTCAGTGCCAAATGCCGCTGGTATTTCTTCGCGTTGCGGAACATGATCGGAAGACTGTCGCTCATGCACCGCACTTCTTGTCCGTCGTTGACGTGCTTGTACATGCTCGGCACGTGCTCGTGCAAAAGTTTCACGAGATGCAGGTTGTCCGATTCAGTCGTAGTCCGGATGCCATTCGGTAAATGCTCGACTTTGCGGCGCAGCTCCGTGTGATGGTCGAACATCTCCATATAGGTGCTCATGTCGTGCTGCGACACGTTCATCATGCCGCCCATCATGCCGCCATCCATCATGCCCTTTCTTACTTGGCTGACGCACGCAGCGATGAGCAGCGGGACCCCGCTCGCTATCGAAACGAGGATCGCGAAGAAGCCACCGCGTTTCATTCTAGTGAACGTCCGCTTTGAACTCGGCCTTGCTCGCGTTGGCACCTTGCGTCGCCGTCAGGTCGAAGACCCAGTTCGTTTTGTAGTTCAAGTTGGCGACGGCTGAATAGGTGCCATCCCCGTTGTCCTGAAACGTCATTGAAGGGCCGGTCATCCCCATGCTGGGCATGTGAGCAGCTGACTTTACGACGGCGCCGGTCACTGCCTTCCCACCCGAATCTTTGAGCGCAATCACGATCGTTTCATTCCCTTGCTTTGGAGGCGTCGGATCAAACGAAAGCGACATCGTGTACTCTCCCGACGCAGAAACGGGAGACATCCCAGCCGGTGCCTCCGCGGTATGGCTGGAGCTGCACGCCGTCACAAAAATCGTCATGAGACCGGCGACGAGAATATTCCTCATGTGTCACTCCTTACTGCTGGAATGGATCGCCCGCGGCATGATGCACGCCGGCGATCGCCACGTCGTAGCGTTCAAGGGCTTGAAGCAGGGTGATGCGGGCGGCGGCAGCCGTCGAGAGCGCATCCAGTACCTCGAGCTCGATGGCCTTGCCAGCTTTCTGCCGCAAACTCGCGACGCGAAGATTTTCTAGCGCATCGTTCGTGGCTGCTCGGGCAGTTTGCAGGTTCTGGCGCGCTGCGCTGAGCTCGCGCAACGCGTTGGCCACATCGTCTTGCACCATCAACTGCTGGCGCTCGTAGTCTGCCTGTGCCTTTTCGAGCGCTGCGCTTGCCTGCAGTACCGCTGCGTGGCGCGCGCCGCCTTCGACGATCGGCAACGTGACGGCCACGCCGACCTGCGAACCTGAAGCACCGAGCGGCGGATTGGAGCTGCCGTTGTAGGTTTGCGCCGTAAGTGCGGCCGTCGGCAGGTATGCGGCTCGCGCTTGGTCCAGACCCGCGCGCGCAGCATCGATGCGCAGCCGTGCCGCGGCTACCGCCGGCCGTTGGCGTAGCGCTCGTTGACTTGCGGTCGCGAGCGTATCGTTGAAGTCCGGTGTCGAGAAGCTGTTCGGGAGTTCGAGATTGGACATCATGTCGAAATCCAAGAGCAGTTTCAGGTCGTTGAGCGCCTCATCGCGTTCGGCGGCCGCGTCCTCTGCCATCTGTTGCGCGCCGGCCAGAGCGGCCCGCGCGCGTGCCAGCTCGTAGCGCGGCGTCTTGCCTGCCTGCACGCGAAGCTCGACCAGCCGGACGTTAGCTTCTTGATCGCCGACGCTGACTTGTTGCGCCAGCGCCACGCCCGCGCCGAGCACCGCTCGGTCATACGCCTTCACGGCTGCGAACGCCGCGTCGTCGACAACGCCGCCGAGATCCGCCGACGAAGCGTCGGCCAAACGTCGTCCCATGCGCACGCCGGAATAGCCGGCGACGTTGATGATCGGCACGCTTGCCGTCGCTGACGCATACGTTTGCGTCGCCTCGGGCATGCCGAGCTGGGGAAGGTGCGCGTTGATCTGATTGCCCGAAAGCGATACCTGAGGCAACACGGCGCTCCGCTGCCCTAGGGCTTGACCGCGCGCCGCTGAAGCGTCCGCGCGCGCCATACGCACGTCGAAGCCGGCCGCCGTCGCACGCAGCACAGCCTGCTCGCGCGACAGCGGACCGTTCCACACTTGCGGTTGCGCAAACGCGGGCTGTGTCAACGCCGCTTGGGCCAGCGCGACGAAGAGGAGCGACGCGAGCAGTGCGTTACGCATGAGAGGTTTCCTCGGCAGGCCGAGCACCGCGCCGACGCCACCACTCCCCAATGTCGTCAAACGTCGCATGGAGCACGGGCACGATGAACAGCGTCAGCAGGGTGGAGATACCGAATCCACCGATGATCACCGTGGCGAGCGGCGAGAACGCATCCACGCCGGTCTTGGGGAAAAACGCCACGGGCGCGAGCACGATGATGCTGACGATCGTGGTCATCATGATCGGGCGCAAACGGATCGGGCCGGCTTCCAGGATCGCCGCATCACGTGGCATGCCTTCCGCACGCTTACGCAGGATGAGGTCGAGCAACAGAATGGCGTTGCTGACCGCCATGCCGTTAGCGACCACGATGCCCAGGATCGATACCGTGGAGAAGTTTTGGTGCGCGAGCAAGAGGGCGCCGAAGACGCCGAGCAACTGCAGGGGAATCGCCAGCAGCATCTCCAGGGGCAGGACGAACGATCGGAACTGCGCGACGAGCAACAGGTAGATGAAGACCACAGCGATCGCCATGGCGCCGATCAGGCGTTGGAAGCTGCTCATCATCTCCGTCATGTCGCCGCGCATCTCGATGCCGTAACCGACCGGGAACGGCACCTGCGCGCTCGCTCCCATGACGACGTCCGAATCGAGCGCCATCTCGCCGCGCCCGCCCTTGCGGTAGTAACCAAGCACGGACACCGTGCGACGCAGCCCATCGTGTTCGATAGCAGTCGGTGCCACGGCACGCACGATGCGCGCCAAAGCCATCAGCGGCACGACTTGCCCATCTTTGCCCACGATCTGAACTCGCGATAGGTCGCCCGACGTCGCTCTGTCCTGATCGGAATAGCGGACGAGAATGGTGTCGTGACGCAGGTTCTCCGGGTTGAAATACTCCGTGGTGAGGCCTCCGTGGGTAGCGAAGTAGGCCTGCATGAGCACGTCGCTCGGCATAAGTCCGATCTGCGATGCGCGCGTGCGGTCGACGATGACGTTTTCTTCGGGTTGCGCAAGGGTCGTCGAGGCTGCGGTTTGCACGAGGCCGGGAACCTTGCGGGCGATAGCGGTGACCTGGTCGGCAAGCCGATGCAACTCGACTTGATCGGGGCCGCTCAGCAGTAGCTCCACGGGAGCGTTCGTGGTGGACATGACGTCGCTGCCCATCGGATTGAGCGCAAGCCGCCGGATGCCGGGAATCGTCGTCATGGCCTGCTGGTACGCGGCGTCCATGATCTGCCAAATGGTGCGCTTGCGGTCTTCCTTGGGAACAAACGTGATCGTGTACGATGCGGCGTTGACGCCGTTCATCGCACCCCCGGTGAAGTACGAGCCGGCCGGCTCCTCGCCGATTTCCGCTGAAACTCGCTGCACCTCTGGCTGCGCGAGCAGAATGCGTTCGAACGCGTTGGCCTTCGCGTTCGTCGCGGCAAAGGACGAGCCGGGATCAGCTTCGAGGTAGGCGCTGCCCTGGCCGGTATCGGCAAGCGGCATCATCTCGCTGCCGATGAACGGAAGCAACGACACCGCGACGTACGTCAAAATGGCGGCGCCGCCCAGCAGCGTGAGCCGGTTGCCCAGGCTCCAACGCAGGCCGCGGCGATATGCATCGTCGATCTTCGCGAGCACCCCGCGTGCAGGTCCAAGCCAGCGCGTGACCGTTTCGTCGAGGCGCGTGCGCCACGCGAACGGTTTTTGTTCCCCGCCTGTGAACAGATAGGCCGCCAGCAGCGGCGTCAGCGTCACCGATACGACAAGCGACGCCAGCAGCGCGAAGACGATCGGCCATACCAACCCGACGAACATGATCTGCGTGATGCCGCCGCTCGTGAGCAGCGGGATCACCGCAAGCATCATCACGCCCGTGGCAGCCGCAACCGGCAAGATCACTTCGAGCGTGCCGTCAACGGCGGCTTTACGCGGCGGCTTACCCATGGCAAGATGGCGATGAATGGCATGAATGACGACGATCGAGCCATCGACGAGCGGACCGACCGCCAGCAGCAGCCCGAGCAGCGTCGAGCTGTTGATAGACAGGCGCATCGGCGTGAATAGCAGGATGGCTATGCCCAAGCATGTCGGAATCGCGGCCACGACGATCAGCGTTGCGCTCACATCTTCGAGGAAGAGCAAAAGCACGAACCCGGCCAAGATGACGCTGACGAACAGCTCCTCGAACATGTTGGTCTTGAGCGCCTCGACGAACCGGGCGTTGTCGTAGGCCGGCGTGAATTTCAAGCCCGGGTGATCGCGCTGGATCTGCGCCACCTTGTCCATGACCGCAGCGATGATCTGGGGCGAGCCGGCGTCCGGGTTTTCGATGACCGAAATCTCGACGGCGTCCTTACCGTTGAGCCGGTATGCCGAGCGCTGCTCGCCTGCGCCGTCTACGACCGTCGCGACGTCGCGCAAGAACACGGTGCGGCCAGCCACGGTCGTGAGCGGGTAGTCGAGCATTTCGCCCACCGACTTGACCCGCAGGTCCCCGCGCACAAGCGCTTCGCTCGCAGCGCTCGTCAGTGTGCCGCCGGAGCGGCTGACGTTTTGTGCGTCGAGTGCGCCGCTCACATCAGGAAGCGCTAGGCCGTACGAAGCCAGTTTGGTGCGATCGACCACGACCTGAAGCTGGCGCTGGCGCCCGCCAAACACTTGGACGGTTTGCACCCCGGAGATCGCCTTGAGCGCGCTGACGACGTTGTTCGCAGCGAACTGCCGCAACGCGACCGGACTCCAGCCGACACCCGTGAGCGCGAGCTGCAGCACCGGTGTGTTGAGCGGGTCCGCTGGAACGACCCATGACGGCTTGAGATTCGCGCGGTCGTACGGCAGATCGGCTTGCGCTTGCTGGACGAGCTGCTGCACGTCCACCAGCGCGCGCTGCATCGTGTATCCATAGGGGAACTGCAGCGTGACGATCGATAGGTCTTGCTGCGAAACAGACCGGACGAATCGCACGCCGCTCAAGTCGGTCATGCGGTTTTCGATGGGCTTGGTGAAATACGTCTCGACGTCTTGCGGAGCGTAGCCCGGCACCATGGTGATCACGCTGACGAGCGGACTCTCGACGTATGGCATCATCCGGGTCGGCAGGATGAAAAGGGCCGCGCCGATCGCGGCGAAGACCAGAGCAAGGTAGACGACGATGACGGCGTGCGGGTGGCGCAAGGCCCAACCCGGCACGCCGCCGCGCTGGTTTTCGATCACGACGTCCGCTCCGCGATGGGCATACCCTCTTCAAGGTCTGCAGCACCCTCGACCACGACGCGATCGCCGGACTTGAGGTCGCCTGCGACCTGCGCAGTGGTGCCGTCATCCGAGATGATGCGCACCGGCACGCGGTGCGCGGTGGAGTTGACGTCCACCCACACCGCCGCATCGACGCCGGCGCCGATGACGGCGGCCGAGGGGACGCTCACCGCATTGCGCGCGTGCGAAGGCGCGCCGCGGATGATGACACGCACGTACGTGCCGGGGACGAGATGGCCGCCCGGATTATCGACGATCGCCTCGACGAGCGCGGTGTGCGTCGTCGGATCGGCGGCAGGCTGGACGGATGTGACGCGCGCGTGCACGACGCGGCCATCAGGCAGGCTTGCATCGAGCACTGCACCTAGACGGATAGATTGGAGATCGTCCTGAGCAACGCTGGCCTGAATGCGCGCCTTGCCGATGACCGCGAGGCGCAGCACCGGCGTCCCGACCTGCACGTATGTGCCGGGATCCACCAGTCGCTTCACGACGATCGCGTCGTCCGGCGAGACGATTCGCGTGTAGCCGGCCATCACGGCCGCGGCTTGAGCGGAGGCGCCCGACGAAGCCGCGCGTTGCTGGGCTGAAACAGCCTGTTGCTGCGCCATTTCCAGATTGGCTACGGCATCCTGTTGTTGGCGGCGTGCCGACTCGGCATCCGCGTAAGCGGCAGCGGCCTGTGCCTGCTCATCATCGTATTCTTGTTGCGAGACGGCACCATTTTTCAAGAGCATCTGCTCGCGCTGCATCTCGGCGCGCCAATAGTTCGCGCGCTGGGCTTTGGCAGCGGCATCGGCCTGCGCGATGCGGATCGCGTTGGGCGCATGGTGGTGCGCCTCGATCATCGCCGCTGCTGCGGCTGCCGCGTCTGAGCTCGCTCCCGCCTGCGCGGCTACGGCTTGCGCGCCCAGCTCCGGCTCTTCGAGAATGGCGAGCGTCTCGCCGGCGAATACGCGCGTGCCGTTGTAGGCGGTGAAGTCGCGCAAGATGCCAGGCGCGCGCGCGACGACATCCTGCGTGTAGAGCGCTTGAATCATGCCGGGCGCGGCGATCGCTGGATTCTGTGACGAGCCTTGGGCGCGCGCCAGCGTGACTGGAACCGGCGCGGTGCCCGGCACGTTCGACATGGCTGCCATGTCCATAGACGGCGCCGCGAAACGGCTTTGTGCGAGCGCTGCACCGATGACGACGACGACCGCGACGGCGGCAAGCGTCACCGTCGAGCGGTTGAGCCAGCCGGGAAGGCGACCGCTGCGGTTGAGCGATCGGGTCACGAGCCACGCCGCGAGCGCGCCGAGAGCGAGTAGGATCGCAAGGGCGAACGCGGCAGCCCGCCACGCGTCTTCGTGACCGCCGCTCATGGCTGCCATCCCGCCGCCTTGGGACGCCGCTCCCGCCACCGCGAAGTTGAACGGGGCCGTTCCCTTGAGCCCGCCATCGAAGTGCAAGGTGACGATGAACTCGGTCGCCATGCCCGTCGCCAAATCGAAGGTCCATTGACCGGGCTTGCCGGCAACTGCTATCGCGGTGCCGCCAGTGCCCACCATACTCATGGTAGGCATGGACGTGTCGAACCGCATTTGTGTCTTGGTGAGGCGGTCCGCCGGAATCCCGTCAACCGTCACCCGCACGTGTTCGGTGCCGGTTTGCGGCGGGTCGGGCGAAAGCGCCAGCGTCACTCGTGCTTTGTCGACTTGGGCGGTCATGGGCGACGCGGCGGCAATGCTCGGCCAAAGTGCTAAGCAGCTTAGCAGTACGGCGCAAAAAAAAGAGCCGCGGATTATCACCTCACCAACCTTTGCGCGGAAGGCATCGGGCACGCGGCCGGGCCTGCCGCGGAGATCATGGGAGTTGCGAGCGCTGCGACAAAAAGTGCCGCCATCGCGGCCGCGATCAGAATTCGGGTCCGCTTACGATTTGGATGGATCGGCGCCGGCGCGTCCGCGAGCAACGCCTTAAGACGCTGAATCACGCCCGCGTTCTCGTCCGCAAAGCCCGGCGCTCCCGCAACCGCCCGCGCACCCTTTGCGAAACTTAGCAGCGCCCCGGCCAGATGCTCTGCCGAAGTCGACGCAAGCGCGAATTGGTCGGCGGCGAACTCGCGCGCGGACCGGTACATCGCGATGAATTCTGCCGACGGTAATGGCAACACGTCTGCCATAAAGGTGACGAACGTGGCCACGACTTGATCGCCACGGCGAGCATGCGCGCGTTCGTGGTGCAACGCCGCGCGAAGCTCTTCATCCGCTAGGACGGCAAGCGCTCCTGTCGAGACTAGTACGAGCGGCGGAGCAGATCTCGCAAGCGCACACACCGGCGTCGTCTCGTCGAACTCACGCGCCCCGAGTCCGCATGCGCTCGCAGCGAGCGCCAAGCGCGCTGACGGCCGTTGCGAGGCCGCGATAAGCAAACCAAGGTGTCGCGCGCGGCCGATCGCGCATCCCACTGCGCGAACTATGCAGGCCGCCAGGCCCACGGCAAAAAGACCGAAAACAAATTGCCCAACGGGATTTTCCAGACACGCCGTACCTAAGGCGCCTATTACCGCCTGCGCACTGATGACCAACAATGTGGCCCCCGGCAAACTTGCTGCCGCGGCGGCGAGCGACGCCTGCCAGGTAGGATCGTCTTTCATGCCTTGTATGTAAGGAAGCGAAAAGCGGCAAAGCAGCCAGGCGACGGGTGGGACGATGAGAGCCGCACAGAGCGATCCCAGCAGCGTGCCCGATCTCAAACAGTCATTGAAAAAGCTCGCCGTCTCATGCATGTGAACGGCGGCCCTTCTTGCGATTTGACAGCAGCGCTTCAAACTCGGCAACGGCGGCGGGATCCGCTGCAAGTTCCTCTGCCATGTGCGCCAGCAATGGGTTGCGGTATTCGCGCATGAGGCTGGTGACGACGCCGCTCACGAGCTCGTTCTCGAACTGGACGCGCGTCAGGCGGGGCTCGAATTGATTAGCGCGACCAGCAGAGCGCTTAGAGAGATACTTTTTGAAGGCCAGATTGGTGAGGATCGTCTTTACGGTCGAGTACGCAGCCGCATTGCCGCGCCGTTCGAGCGCCTCCACGATCTCTGATACGGTGGCCGGGCGGCCGACAGACCAAAGACACTCCATGACCTCTCCTTCGAGAGGGCCGAGCGTTGCGGCGGGTCCGGTACGGCCAAGCTTGAAGACCCTTAATGGCATGTGCTAAGCATCTTAGCAGATTAGCTATTTGCCGGTCAAGCCTGCCGGCGCTGTTTTCTTCCCGACGCTGGGCAGAATACGGGCGACGCCCTTTGGATAGGCCGAACGCACTTCGGATATCCACTGCCGCGACAGCACGGTGAGGTACTCGAAGTCCTCCCAGGGTGCGTCGCTTTCAACGGCATCGCGGCGGATTTTCACCAACGGTTCGAGGCCATCCCACGCCATCACCACGAGGTTGGCGTACTGCTCGAGAAAAATGCGCTTGTCGGTCAGTCCGTTTCTGATCATGTTTCCGATGTTCTCCAGGTTCCTTCCCACCGTTAGCGCATCCGCGTAGGGCACGTCAAACCGCTCCTCGCTGGCTTGTGCGGAGCTGAGGTGGAATTCTCGAACGAATTTGCGGAACTCCGGATCTTTGAGCAAGGTTGGAATTTCGAAACGCACACGGCCCATGGCGTCCCAGAAAGCAGTGTCGAGCAAGACCTGTCGCAGCGCGAGTTGGCCCGCGATTTGATTGCTGGCGCGCAGGTGCCTCAATTGAACTATCGCGGCGATCGCCGTCGCGGCGATGACGAGCGTGGTCGTGATCGTGGCAAGCGTGTTCAGCAGCTCCAGTGACATGAGACGCTCCCTAAAGCCTAGTGGTGCTTGAATTTGCCCTTGTCGAAATACCAGTCCGGGACAAAGCTCGGAAAGCCGAATTCGCTGAACGTGTATTCGTAGTGCGCGCTGTCCCCTAGCAGGCGAATGCCGACGTGCCCTTCGCCGTCGGCAACCATGTGTTTGATGACCCAATATCCGCTCGCGGGTTCGAATTCGGAGACGGCGTCGATCGAGCCGGTCATGGCGCCCTTTGCGCCGTGTGCCATTACGTGCGCTTTCCAAACCTCGAACGTCACCACGTCGACCCACAGGTCTTTCAGGGGATGCTGGACTTCATCGGTCAAGGCGTGCATCGTCAGGTGGAACACGGGACGTCCGTTATAGATCTCGAGGCCGGCGACTTGCACCGAGTAGTAGCGATCCCCGATGACGGGTTGGGTGATCAGCACCGGCGGGGGCGTTTGGCCGGACGCGAGCGGCACCGGGCTTTCTGCCGGCGGCGGCGGTAGGGGAGCGGGCGTCGCATACAAGATGATGTTGGCGACCGGTTCGATCGGGAACGGCCGGCCGAAGTACGTCTCGGCTCTGCCGAAATGGTCCTTGCTGAGATTTTGCATGAGGCCTTGGCCGTCGCCCCGATACCACACCCGGTAGTCGTACTCGAAGCGTTGCCCGTGGTGGTCGAAAAGCTCGTGCATTTGATACGTGACGAAGGCGGGAAACGGGTGCTGCCGCGTCGTCTGCTGGGCTTTGATGAGGATCTCGTCGGCGCTGAGTTGGATCGGCTGCGGCGTCGGGGTCGCGGTCGGCGAAGGGGACGGTGACGGAGATGGACTAGCGGCACCGAGGCTTGCTGCAAGGACGGCCAGGCTTGCGATGATGGCGGCGTAGGATCTCACGATATGATAACGATTCGTGTCTTGCCGGGGTTGCGCCCGCCGTGGAGAGAAATGTCGGATTGATGGAACGCTTCGAACCCACCGCCGAGCAGTTGCGGGTCATCGCTCACCGAGGCAGCCACGCGCTGGTCTTCGCCGGGCCGGGTACCGGTAAGACCGAAACGCTGGCGCGCAGATTCGCTTCGCTGGTCGCCGACGACCACCTCGATCCTTCCGCCATTTTGGTCTTGACGTTCTCGCGGCGCGCCGCCGATCAGATGCTCGAGCGCATCGTTCAGCGGCTGGAAGAGCGCAGGGGCGCCGGACTTGCGGTCAGCGAGCTGTTCGTCAACACGTTTCATAGTTTCTGCGCCCGCTTGCTCGACGGCGACGGCCCGCGTTTCCGCGAGCGCAATCTCTTGACGCCGGTCAAGGAACGGCTGCTCTTCAAGCGCGTAGCGGAACGTGTGCCGCTGCGGTCATTCGATGAGGAGGTCCGCACGAGCCCAACGTTCGCCACCGACGCGCTCAACCTGATCGCTCAGCTCAAAGGGCAGGGCATGAAGCCTGCGGACGTCGACGCGGCGGCCGGCTCCGACCCGAGGCTGCGCGACATCGCCACAATGTATCATGCGATGAACGAGGACCGCGCGCGACTCGAGCTGTCCGACTTCCGCGATCTCGTGGCCGATGCGCTCGATGCGCTTCGCTCGCCTGACACCCCGGCCGCGCGCTGGCTGCGTGACCGCGGCGGGTTTCGGCACATCCTCGTGGATGAATTCCAAGACAGCGACATCTTGCAGCTCGAATTGTTGAAGATGCTCGCAGGGCCGGAACCGCAGCGCGAGCATCCAAACCCAGAGATCTGTTTCGTCGGCGATTTCAACCAATCGATCTATCGTTTTCGAGGCGCTGCGCCGGAGAATATCAGCTCGGCACAACGGATTTTCGCGTGCCGGGAGTTGGAACTCAGCACCAATCGCAGGTCGGCGCAGGCTATCTTGGATGTCGCCAACGCCACGCCGCAACTCGATCCGAAGTCGTTGACCACGGCGGAGGACCAGGCGGTACAGGGAAGCGTCGCGCTGGCACGGCCGGCCGACCCGGGCGCGGAAGTCGAGCTGATCTGCAACGAGATCGCCGCGCGCATCCATGCTGGAATACCTGCGCGCGAGATCGCCGTGTTGTTACGTGTGACCGAACCGTATCAGAGCGACATCGTCGCGGGCCTGGATGCGCGCGGCATTCCGGTCGCGGCACGACCGATCGCCGGTTTTCTCGCCGACCCGGTCATCGGCGCCGTGCTGACGGCGATGCGCCTGCTCGCTCTCGACGAGCCGACTCCCGAGCAGAACGAGCGCGACCGCGAAGTCGAACACGCGCTGTGGACGCGGCTTCTGACCAATCCCGTCATCGGATTTCGCGCGGTCGGCGTGCGCATGGCATTCGATGCCGCGCGGCGCGACCATCTCTCCGGCGCGTTGCCTGCTCTGCACCGCTATCCGCCCGATGGCGTGCGGCCCTTCCGCCAGTTCGCCCGCGCGTGGGAACGCGTGGTCAAAGACGCGCGCGACGCCGACGCAGCGAGCGTGCTCTTGGTCATTGCGCGTGAACTCGATCTGCTGCGCCCCGTGCGCGAAGAGACCGCGCCGGCGGGGTTCGACCTGCGCGCGTCGCCCGCGCGCCTTGGCGCGCTCGCTGAGGCCGCGCGCGACATGGTGGCCACGGAGCGCGCGTTGAGCGGCAAGGTGGTGGAACCGGCGCGCCTTATCGCCGACATCGCCGAGCTTTCCGGTCTGGTTGCGGATCCGGCCGAAGCTCCGCCGGCCGACGCGGATGGCGTCCACGTCATGTCGATCCACGCGGCCAAAGGCCTCGAGTTTGACTGCGTGATCGTACCTCAGGCACTTGACGGCACGCTGCCGCAACGCGAGCGAGGCCACGCGCTCTTGCCGCACGCATCGGTTCAGGCGCTTCGCCGGCACGGGTCGGCGCTGTTCGCCGAGCCGAGCGAAGTGAATCGCGAGGAGTGCTCATTGTGGTACGTCGCGCTCACGCGCGCGCGCCGCGAGGTGCTCGTCACGGCGGCTGCCGCGGATCGCGATGACATCGAATTAGCGCTTTCGCCGTTCGCGTATGGGATTCCGATGTCAATTCCCGGGGCTAAAGCCCCGGCACTACATGAGGAGTCAGCAGGAGCTAAAGCTCCCGCTCCACAGATCACAGAACCAGAAGTTCAGCCGCGTCGGCCGGTGCGGCGGGCGATCGAGCGGCTCTCGCCGTCGATGGTCTCAACGTTCCTGATCTGCCCACGCCGCTTCTTCTACCACTACGTGTTGCGATTGAAGCCCGAAATGGACAAAGAGGTCACGCTGCTCGGCAAGCTGCTGCACCGCACGCTCGCGGCCTTCCATCTCGACGAGCGAAGCTTTGCGGCACGCGATGACTTTGGCGCGCTGCGAGCCGCGTGGCGGACGAAACTCATCGATTTGCTTGAGCGCGAGATGCGGGAGGCGGCCGTCGAGCTCCGCTTGCCGCTAGATGCCGGTTTTCTTCGTTACACCCGTGCGGCGGCTGAGCGGCATCTGGATGAGTACGCGGCGTGGCTCGAGCAAGAAGCGCGCAGCAGACCGTTCACGGTTCAGGCGACCGAGCTGGAGCTAGACGGCGCGATTGCGGGGGTCGCTTTCCACGGGTTGGCCGATCGTGTCGACCGCCTGGAGTCCGGCGGTTTGGTCATCCGAGATTTCAAGGCCAGTCGCCGGCACGGGTTTCTTGCGAAAACTTTGAGACAAGCGTTCGAGCGGCTCGATACCGGCGAGCCCCTGGCGGGCGATGTGCCGACTGGGCTCAATCTACAACTGCCGCTTTACATGGCGCTCGCCGAAGAGAAATATGGCGAGCGCGTGGTAAGAGTGCAGTACGTCTATTTCCGCGGGAAGAGCAAACAAGAGGGGGCCTTACTCGTCGATGATGTGCAGGTGCTCGACGACGCAGAACGGGGGGCCGGTCTTGAGCCCGAGCTGTTCCTGACTCGCGCCGAGATCGCGCAAGCCGTGGACGCCATCGCGGCAGCCATCGCGCGCGACCTTGCGGCCGGCAGGCTCGAAGCGTTTGCGACGGCTTCGGACGAGTCCACATGCCGGTGGTGTGATTTCAAGGATGCCTGCACCGGCGCGGGCACGGTCGCCTGAATGGTCGAGCAGCGATGGGCCGATGTCTCCGACGAACAGCAAGCCGTCGTCGAGCATCCTGTGAACCAGCCGGCGATCGTGGATGCCGGCGCCGGCACGGGTAAGACCCATACCATCATCCACCGCGTCGCATACCTGCACCAGAAGGATCGCTGCGAGGCGAAGAACGTCTTGCTCCTCACCTTCGCTCGCAAAGCCGCCGCGGAACTACGCCGGCGCGTGCTCGAGCTGCTAGGCCCCGCGATCGATCCGCCGCATTGCTCGACCTTTCACGCGTTTGCGGCATCGGTGCTGGCCGACCACGCCTACGATCTCGGCGTGTCGCCCGACAGCACCGTCATCGAGGACCTCGATGCACGGCTGGAGTTCCTCACCGCGTTCGATGAAGTGATCTACGGCGTGGAGGCCGACGCTTCGGCGTTTCCCTTGCGCTCCGCGATGCGCGAGCAATTCGTACGCGAGCTTTTCGACGTCGCCCAAGATCTCAAGGAAGAGGCCATCGATGTCGAGACCTTTAGGAGCCACGCCATTGCCGCGACCGACGCAATCCAGAAGATCCCTTTCCGCAGCATTCAAAAGCGCGGAAAAAAGGGCGCTCCCCTCAAGGCTGAAGGGACGACGACCGACGACGAATTAGCGCAGGAGGCGGAGGAAGCGCGCGCCCGAGTGATAGCCGCCGCCGCGGTCTTCGCGCGCTACTATGCGCGTTTGCAGCAGCGCCACGCGCTGACCTACGCCGATCTGCTGCTGCTGGCTCGCAAGGGCATCGCGGAAAACCCGCGACTTGCTCAGGAGCTGCGCGGTCGGTATAAGCACTGCATCGTGGACGAATACCAGGACACCGATCTTGCCCAGCATCGTTTCTTGCAAACACTGTTCGGCGCGGGCCTCGAGTGCGTCACGGTTGTCGGCGATCCGCGCCAAAGCATCTTCGGGTTCCGTGGGGCCGTTCCGGATAACGTCCGCACGTTCGCCGCTCTACCGGGATGCGTTCCATTCGCGCTATCGGAGAACCGCCGATCACGCCAGGAGATCCTGGACCTCGCGCACGAGATCATCGCCCCTCAGACGGGCGATGCTCAAGCGCTCCGAGCGAACCGCGGCGGCGCGGGTTCCCCGATCGTGCACGTCCGCAGCAGCTGGGAAAGCGCCACGAATCCGCGCCCCAACGCGGAAGCCAATCGCCGGGCGCAAGCACGCTTTGCGGCGTCGCAGATCGCTGCGCTGCTCGAAAGTGGACGGGTCGCGCCGCGAGAGATCGCCATGCTGACCCGCAACAAGACGAACGTCCAACCGTTCACCGCAGCGCTGCTCGAAGCCGGCGTGCCATTTCGGCTGCTGGGCGGCGCGGGCTTCTACGAGACCAACGAGATACGCGATGCGCTGGCGTGGCTGCGCGTGCTGAGCGACCCGCTCGATGGCAAGGCTCTCGCGCGTCTGACCGCTTCTGAGGCGTGCGGGCTTAGCGATGCGACGCTCGCCGAGTTGACGCAGGACCTGGGCAGCGACCAGACCGGCTTTGCGCGTAGGATCCTTGTCGATGCGCTCAGCGAGACGCTCGATGAAGACACGCGCGAGCGCCTGACGCGACTGCGACATACGGTGGACGCGATCGAACCATTTTCTGGAGCCGGACTCGATGAGGCGCTTGCCGCGGTACTCGAGCACTCCGGACTGGCGCGCCGGTACGAGGCCCTCGGCGATGAGCAGGCGGTCGCCAACCTGCGCAAACTCGAGCGCTTGGCGCTGAGCTTCCTGGAGCGCAACCGCGAGGCGCGGGCCAGCGACTTCGTGCGCTACATCAACGAACTTGCGGCGATTGAATTCGACGATCGCGAGGCCGACCCGCCGTCGGACAACGCGGTGAGCATCATGACCGTGCACGCGGCGAAAGGACTCGAATGGCCGTATGTGTTCGTCATCGACGTGTGGCCTGCGGGCAAACCGTCGAGTCTCATCTGGCGCGACCCAGGCTCAGGAGCGTTGCTGTGCGCGGAGGGCCAAGATGGGAGCCTGCCTTTTCATGTCTTCGCCGCGCGCGCGCATCCCGATGCGGACGGCTGCTACAACCCCGCCGAAGGCGCCGCAAAGTTAGCACGCGATGCCGAGGAGCGGCGCCTCTTCTACGTGGCGCTCACACGCGCCCGCGACGAGCTGTTCATTCTGGGCGGGCGCCTCCACTACACCGACACCAACCCTCGCGGCACGCCTCACCAGTTCATCCGTGAGGCCGAGGATTGGGTCGCAAACCGAGGCTGGCCCCCAGACGAACCGCTGCCGGCGGCTGCAACTCGCGCGAACCTGAAGGCATCACTTCCGAGCTTCGCTCGGAACTCTACATCCGAGTTTCGCTCGGAACTCTACACCCGAGCTGGTGCTCGGGTCGCTACAGCAACGGTTGCGCTGCCGCCGCTCTCCTTCTCCACGCTGCAGGCCTTCGAGCGCTGCCCGCGCAGCGTCACGTATCGCACGGTGCTGCGCTTGCCCGACTTGTCGCCGCCCTCTGAAGATGTTTCCGGGGCTAAAGCCCCGGCACTACAAGACGAGGCACTACAAGTTCCGGCAGAGCCGACCTCGCTGCTTGCCGCGGGCGAATTCGGGCGGCTCGTGCACCGCGCGTTGGAGCGTTGGGCGCGCGACCGTCTCCAAGCCGCGCCCGCCCGCCCTCCACAGGCCTATTTGGAGGAGGCGACGGCCGATCTGAATCTGCACGTCAAGGCCGCTGACCGCAAGCGAGCTTCGGGCGCGGTGCACGAAGCGATCGCGAAGTTGGACGGCTGGCGCGTGATCGCGGCGGAAGCACCTTTTACGCTGCAAGTCGGTGACGTCGTCGTCACGGGGTTCATCGACCTCATCGCCGCTGATCCTGCGGGGAATGTCACGATTCTCGACTACAAGACCGGCAAAGCCGCTTCGGCTGAGCTGCAGCTCGGCATCTATCGCGAGGCTGCGCATCGGGTCTATTCTGTGGACAGGGCTGCGTGCGCGATCGGACGTTTCGAAAAAGACACGTTTACAATCGAAACGGTCGATCCACTGGCGTTCGACGAGGTCGTCACCCGTATCCAGCACATCGCAGCCGGCATGCGCGCCGCCGACGTTACGCCGAAACCCGGTGATTGGTGTCGGAGTTGCGCTTATCGGGCCGCTCCCTGCGATGCTTACCTCAAGTAACCCCGGACTTGGTTTCAAGATAGGTGGCATACGCGCCGAGCCAGTGCGTGAGCTCGTAGCGATCAGAAGACAGGGCTTGTAACCCCGCTCTTCGGTGCGCTGCAGCGGCACTTTGCAATGCGACGATACGCGCGTCGTGCGGCGGCAATCCCGAGGCGATGCCTTCCAACATCCACGCGCGGCTGATATTCAAGCCGTCCAGGTGCGCCAATCGGCCGTCGGCGCGATCGGGCGTGCGCACCGGCGTCATCCGAAGTTGGGGCAAGAACTTTGTTAGCCAGTGAGCGAACGGCCTCGGTTGTACAATGCGGCGCATGAGATCGGCCTCGCCGAGCGCGGGTGAGAGAAAGTCTTCGCCGCCGAGATCATAGGCAAGCGGCGCGTTTCGATCTTTCGCATAGAAGCGCTTTGCGGTCTTTATTAGCAGCCGCTCGAAACGCCGATCGCCGCGCGTGCGCGCGTAGTCCAGCATCAGTCCCATGCTGAACGCGGTCTGGTTGTGCGTTCCTGTGCGCATTGGGTGCGGCAGCTTCTTCAGCCAGACGGTCAGGTTCTTGACCGCTAGGCGCTCGAGTGGGCGTAATGCCGAGGACCATTTTCCGAGCTTCGCTCGGAACGCCACATCCGAGGTGTGGAGCTCGGCGGCGAGTTGGAGGAGCCATGCCAGGCCGTACGGGCGCTCGAAGCCGGGATGCGCCGCGACATAGCGCGCCTCCGCGGCGGTGCTCCCAGCCGCAAAGCTCTTGGAAAGCTCGCGCACGACGCGCGGAACGAACCGCGCCGTGGGAAAAAGCCGCGTCAGACGCACGAGCGACCAGTGCGTCTCGACGGACGAGTGCCAATCGAAGCAGCCGTAGAACGACGGGTGCAGATCGCGTTGCGAACGCCGGCTTTCACGTTTCGAACCGGCGACGTGCAAGATCGCGGCCGGAAACTCGCGTCTGATGTTGCGAAGCGCCAAAGCCGCAAGTTTCGTGGCGGTAGCCTGCGTCATGCTTAAAAACCTTACGGTTTGATCAGGAGCTCCCGCCGGTTTTTGTTGCTCAACTTCAAGGAAGTGCTGGCGCCTTCCGCCAGTATCTGCACGTAGGTCGGGTCAGATTCGCCGCCGAGAACCAGTGCCGCCCCTCGCTCCGTGGCAGCGAGCTTTACGTCGGGTCGGCCTTTTGAAATGATCAGCCGAAGGAGCACCGTCTCTGGATATCCGGTCGTGCCGTCGGGCATCTTCACGGCGGGATCTGCCGGCAGAACCGAGATGCTTGCGCGCACCCGCCCGCGGCCATCTACGATTTCAAGCGCGCGCCCACGCAGCACCGGTGCCACGTCTTGCGCAACGCCCGGACGCGGCTGAGCCAAGAAGAACATTAGCAGGATCATATTGACCAAGGTGAGGGCGATGAGAAGTCGTTGAGTCTTCATACGCTCCCCCGGGGCTAAAGCCCCGGCACTACATCCGAGCTACAATTACGTCCGAGCTTCGTAAATGTCTGCGCGGGTGGGCGGGAGATGCGAGCGGCCATCGGCGCTGCGTTTTGCGAGCAGCATCTGCACGAGGCCCAGACGGCCAGTCGCGAAGTTATGCGCCGAGCCCGACATGTAAAAGCGCCACGTGTTGTAGGTCGCGTCGCCGACCAATGCGCGGGCCTCGGACTCGTGCGCCTCCAGTCGCCGCACCCATTGGCGCAGCGTGCTCGCGTAGTGCTCGCGCAAGTTCTCGACGTCACGCACTTCAAAGCCCACGTCCTCGGCGGCTTCCGTCTCCTTGGCCAGACGCGGTATTTCGCCGTCGGGGAACACGTACTGTTCGATGAAGTTCGAGCGCTCGGGGAAAAAGCGCCCTGCGAGCGCGCGCAGCCCCGTGGGCTTCTCACGCTGCACCGTGATGCCGTGGTTGAGGAACAAGCCGCCCGGGCGCAGCGCGTCCAAGACGGAACGAAAATAAATCGGCAGCAGCGCTTCGCCCACGTGCTCGACCATGCCGACGCTGGCCGCCTTGTCGAACGCACCGAGCGCTTTGAGTTCGCGGTAGTCGAGCAATTCGATCGTGCACGCGCCCGCGAGGCCCTCCGCCGCGATGCGCTCGCGCGCGTAGTCCACCTGTCTCTGACTCAAAGTGATGCCGACGGCACGCGCGCCGTACTCACGAGCGGCGAAGCGGACGAGTCCGCCCCAGCCGCAGCCGACGTCAAGCAGCCGTTCGCCGCGCTGCAGGCGCAGCTTGCGGCAGATGTGCTCGAACTTGTGCTGCTGCGCGTCGTCGAGCGAATCGCCTTCATCGCGGAAATACGCGCACGAATAGGTCAGATCGCGATCGAGCCACAGCCGGTAGAAGTCGTTTGAGACGTCATAGTGATATGCGATCGCGGCGCGATCGCGCGCCAGCGTGTGCAGACGGCCGCGCAAACGCGCTGGCCCGCGACCCCCTGGTGAAGGCGTCGTTTCAGGAGAGCGGGGTAAGCGCGCGGACAGAGCTACGATTGCGAGCCAGTCGGTGGGAGAGCGTTCGGCGGCGACGGCGTCGATGGCTGCAAAAGCTCGCTCGGCGTCGCCGAGCACCGCGATGTCGCCGCGCACGAGCGCTTCGCCGGTCGCGAGATCCGACGAGCGGATCAGCAGTGCCCGCAGAACGCCCGGATGCCGGATGACGATCGTCGCGCTTGGCCGGTCAGCCGGCTCGTACAATCTCGTCCCGTCGCCCAGTTCGAGCGCGACGTCGGCGGCGGTATCTCTGAAGAGGCGCTGCACGACGTCGCGTGCGGTCTTCGCCGCGCCGGTTTGTGGTATGGGTCGGGCGTCCAGGCTTGTGGTCACGTCTTGCATCGGAGGCCCGACCTTTTAGTCTACGGTTCCGTTTGAACCTGCGAGCGCGGCATGGCGAGACGCTCTTGCATGGCTTGGGTGGGCAGCTTGACGTCGCGAACGAGCCGCACGAGCTTCAGCAATTTGATCGAGATCCATGTCGGATCGAACTCGAACCAGCGCAGGCCATGGCGCGCCGAGGATGGGAACGCGTGGTGGTTGTTGTGCCAGCCTTCGCCCCACGTCAGCAGCGCCACCCACCAGCAGTTGGTGGAGAGGTCGGTCGTTCGATACGTGCGGTAACCAAAGCGGTGTGCGGCGCTATTGACGAACCAGGTGATGTGATACACGAAGACGGTGCGCACGAAGAGGCCCCACACGACCCAGCCGATGCCGCCTACGGCGAACAGCACTAAGCCGAGCGCCACTTGGATCCATAGATAGTAGCGCTGCAGGAAGCGATAGTAGGGCTGTGCCCATAGGTCGGCGGCGTAGCGGCGCATCTCATCTTCGTTCGGCCGCGCGTCGTTCTTGCGATACAGCCAATCGATGTGCGACCACCATAGGCCGCGATGCGCGTCGTGCGGATCGCCTTCGGCATCGGCGTGGGCATGGTGGAGACGATGGGTGGCGACCCATTCAATGGGACCGCCCTGCAGCGCGAGCGTTCCGAACAGCGCCGTGAGGTATTCGAAGGGCCTGGGAAGGACCACGCTGCGATGCGTGAGCGTGCGGTGGAAACAGAGCGCGATGCCCATGGCTCCCGTGAACCACCAGAGCGCGATCGCGACGCCGAGGGCGCTCCACGAAAAGAATGCGGGAATCAGCGCCGCGAGAGCGCCAACGTGCAAGACGCCGAGTGCCAGCCCCACCGGCCACTGGAACTTTTTACGATTCATGGAACCACAAATATTCTAGGCGAGATTGTGCCACGCCACGTCCTTCATTACTGTCTACCCAGAGTGCTCGCTAACTATGCCGTGACGAGGCTCAATGGGTTTGCGGGACAGGTTAGCTGCGGACCTTGCCGGTGGTAGCGGCTCCGCGTTCGAGCGCCGCGACCTCTTCCGGGGTCGCCTTTTGGCCGCGATCGCGCGGCGAATCCACGATACACATGAAGCCGAACGGCTCGGGGCCGTCGTTCACGAACTGATGCAGGGTCATCGGGGCTACGTAGACGTGATCCAGATGGCGCAATGGATGGACATCGCTTCCGACCACCGCGTATCCCCGCCCGCGCACCACGGTCACCGAGTGGATGTGCTCATGCCGTTCGAGGCGCGTGTAGCCGCCGGGCTCGACCTCGAAATAGCGCACGACGAAGTTGCACGGCTCGCCGCGATCGCCCGAGATGACGTGCTTCGTCACGCCGCGGAAGCCGTCGCCTTCTGACTTGTTGTCAGCCTTGTAACCTTTCGGTTCGATGCCTTCCCAAGTATGGTCGGCCGGCTTGAATTCGTGTTTCATGTTTTGTTGGGGTACACGATGACTTTGAGCGCGTCCTGTGCCGCCGCCACCATGCGGTAGGCCTCGGCGACGGAGTCCAACCCGAATCGATGCGTGACCAGGGGTCCGACGGACAGGCCGTTGGCGAGCAAGTCGAGCGCTTCGCGCGTGTCGTTGGGCCCAGCCGAGTAGCTTGTCACGACGCTGACGTCTTTGAAATAGAAATCGTGCACCCGAAGGGGCCAGCGCTCGTGCGACTGCGTCGGCCCGAAGATCACGATCGTGCCGCCGGGCGCCACGCAGTGCGCCGCCGACTCAAGCGCGCTGACCGAACCGGGTCCGACGATCACGACGTCTGCTCCCTCGCCGCCGGTCGCCTCCGCGATCTGACGCGGCAGCGGTTCGTGCTGGACATCGAACGCGACATGCGCGCCGAAGTCTTTGGCGCGGGTGACTCGGGAGGCGACCCGGTCCGCGCCGATCACAAGCTGTGCGCCGCGTTCGCGCGCGAGCGCGATATGCAGCATTCCCATAACGCCCAGGCCTATGACGAGAACGCGGTCGCCTTCGCGCAAGCGCGCGCGCCGTAGCGACTTCACCACGGTTGCGAGGGGTTCGACCAGGGTTGCCCGATCGTCGTCTACTTCCGGGGGTATGCGCAGCACGTCCACGCGCACGCTTGGCGCGGGCACGATCGCATACTGCGACATGCCGCCGGGCTCCAGCCGCGTTTTGCGCCAGGTCTCGCACTGCACGTAGTCGCCGCGTTCGCAGCGCCGGCAAGTCATGCACGGCGCGTGGTGGTGGATGAAGACGCGCTCGCCCGGCTCGAACGGCTTGCCGTCCGCCGGCGCAGCTCCTTCGCCGCACGCTTCGATGACGGCGACGGGCTCGTGGCCGAGCACGAATGGCGCCTTGCGATCGTTGTACCACGGCGTCACTTCGCCGGGGCAAAGGCCGCACGCGGTGACGCGCACCAGCAGTTCTCCAGGCTGGGGCGCCGGTAGCGGGACTTCTTTCACCGAAACGTCGCCGCCGCGTTCGTAGACGGCGGCTCGAGTTGAGGTTGGCATGCTGTTGACTTTCATTTTCGACGCGCCGGACTAAAGTCCGGCATGCCACATCCGAGCTTCGCTCGGAACGCTACATTTTCCGGGGCTAAAGCCCCGGCACTACAACACGGACCTAAAGCTCCGTGGCTACGTTTTATGCACGGACCTAAAGGTCCGTGGCTACATATAATCGTGGCTACGATGGTCATGTCCATTCGGCGGGGGCGGGTTCGGGGATCAGCGCGTACTTGTAACCCTCGCGCCGATCGAGGCGCTCGAAGATATCCTTCAGATTGCCGAGCGGCGCGATGCCCGAGACGAGCGCGCGCAGTTCTAGCGAGCCGGCGACGAGCAGGTCGCGCGCCTCGCGCACGTCATCCGGCGTGAAATGGAACGCTCCGAGCATGGTGAGCTCGTCATAATGGAAGCGCGTGGCGTCGATCGACACTTCCGAGCCGGACGGCAGGCCGCCGAAGAGCAAAACCCGGCCGCCCGGGCGCACGATCGAGATCGCCTCGCGCCAGGCCTCGGCGGAGCCCGCGCACTCGATCACGGCGGCGAATTGCTGCGTCAGCAACCCCGACATCTTGGCCGACTCGCGCGCGTCGATCGTCTCGTGCGCGCCGAGCCGTGCCGCAAGCGCCAGCCGATCGCCTCGGCGCGCGATCACCGTGGTGCGGACGCGCGCGTGCACGGCGTAGAGCAAGTGCATCATGCCGATGGCGCCGGCTCCGATGATGGCGAGGTTGTGCGGCATCGGGCGTTCGGCGTTGGCGCGGCGCAGCACGCGCCAGCCGTGCACGATGCACGCCAGCGGCTCCAAGAACGCAGCTTCGATGTAACTGACGCCGACCGGTTTGCGAAAGACGTTGCGCCGCACGATATGCGGCGGCAGCATCATCATGTCGGCGTACGCTCCGAGCGCCGCGCTTTCCCACAAGCGCTCGCATAAGTTCTCGTACCCCGAGACGCAGCGCTGACACTCACCGCACGGCGCGGTCTGCACCCACATCACCGCGTCGCCGGGTTTGAAGTCCCTCACGTTGGGGCCCACGGCGATGACGTCGCCCGAAGCTTCGTGCCCGAACGGTCCGTACTTCATCTTCGGATGACCGCGCCGGTATGTCTTAAGATCGGTGCCGCAGGTGAGCGCCGCGCGTATGCGCACGAGGATCTCGCCCGACTGCGGATGCGGCGTGGGGGACTCGCGCCATTCGATGGTGCTCGGCGACGAGAGTTGCGCTTGACGCATGCGTGCCCTGAGGTTCTGGCTTCTTACGCGATCACGCGCACGCCTGCGGCGCGCTCGTACTGTTCCGCGACCACGCTGTAATCGAGTTTGCCGAAGCCTTCCGTCGAAGCGCCGTCGTACAGCTGCGCGGCAAGCGTTGAGGCGAGCATCGGGACCTGCATGTGTTTGCCGGCATCCAGCGCGGCGTGCAGATCCTTGCGCAGCAGATCCAGTGCGAAGCCGCCTTCGTGGCTTCCTTTGAACCACGTGTTGGGCAGCCACTTGTCGAGCAGGTAGTTCGAGCCGGTCGCCGTCGCGATGACTTTTCGCACGAGATCGATGTCGGCGCCGGATTTCTTGGCGAAGACCAGCGCCTCGACGTTGGCGAGCATGACGATCGAAATGATGATCTGATTGACGAGCTTGAAGGTCTCGCCCATCCCGTCTGGGCCGACCAGCGTCGGCTTGCCCATCGCCTGCAAGATCGGCTCGCACGCAGCGAACGTCTCCGGATCACCGCCCGCCATGATGGTGAGTTCACCGGTGGCGGCGCGCGCGGGTCCGCCCGAAACGGGCGCGTCGAGCATCTTGATGCCCTTTGCGGATAGGCGCGTGTGGAAATCACGCGAAGCCACGGGCGATATCGTGGACATGTCGATGACGTAGCCGCCCTTTTTCATGCCCGCCGCGACCCCGCGCGGCGCGAACAGCGCTTCTTCTACCTGCGGCGCGTCGGGGACCATGGTGATCACCGCGTCGCTGGCCTGCGCCACGGCAGCCGGATCGGGCGCTTCGGTCGCGCCTTGCGCGAGCAGCCGCTCGAGCCGCTCGCGAGACTTATGGGCGCACGCGCGCAACGTGAAGCCTGCGCGCATGAGCGATGCGCCCATCGGCTCGCCCATCGCGCCGACGCCGATCAGACCGATGTTTTTCATCTAACACTAATCGGCGGTCGAGCGGGCAAGGTCCTGGGTCTTTGCGCGTTTTCGGCGCGCTTTGGGCACTTTCCGCAAATCCTCATGCTTTGATGCTAAAGTGGAACAGGCGCAAACCCGTATGATGATGGAGACGACATTCGAATGATTCGCACAATCGCTTTGACTCTTGGAGCCCTGACCGCGGCGGCGGCGCTTGCCGCGCCGGCGGTCGCATCGGCTCAAGTCGCAATTCCGCTGACGACGTACACCACGAGCTTGACGCAGGTCGGCCCGCTTGCGTCTCCCGGCGCGTACACCGGAAAGTTGACGTTCACGGTATCGCCGGACGGTATCGTGCAGGGATGGTACGTGCCCGATGACGAGTCGACATATGTGCCGGTGAGCGGCGGCGAGAAAGACGGCAAACTGTGGCTCAACATCGGCGATCGCGGCAGCCTGCAGATCACGGCCGACGTGCTCGCTGACGGGAGTCTCTCGGGGTCCGGATTTGAGACCGCCGCAGCGCCGTCGAGCTACGACGCGCTTGATATTCCCACGACGTTTAGTTTTACGGCGACGCTGACGAAGGGTTAAGCGCCGTGGCGGCCGCGGCGGAGGGCGATCGTGATGCTGCTCGGCAGCGCGTAGAACACCGCGACGGCGGCGAAGAGGCCGATGCTCACGAGCGGGTTGTACCAACCGAGCGCGATCGCCGCGAGGTAACTCAGCAGACCGACCGTGGTCCACGGGTTCCATTGCGTCAGATAGCCGATGATGGCGGGCACGTCTGGGGGCGGATCCGCCGCGAAGAATAGGGCGCGATACGCAAGCGCGATCACCGTGAGCACGATTCCGTAGAACAAGATCGTGATCGGCGTCGGTCCGTAGTGCGCGAGCACCAACGTCGGGTACGGCAAGAACGAGATCGCCATCAGCAGCAAGAGATTGCTCATCAACAGCGCGTACGAAACTTTTTCGATGTTCTGGAAGATCGCGTGATGGTTGAGCCACATGATGCCGATCATCGCGAAGCTCACCGCGTAGACGAGGTATTGCGGCCATTGCGCCAGGAGCGCGGCCGCTAGGGCGCTGTCGCCCGTACCTTTAAGGTCGGGCACGCGCAGCTCGAGCACGAGCAGCGTGATCGCGATCGCGAAGACGCCGTCACTGAACGCTTCAAGCCTGCCTTTATTCACTTGTGCCTCACACGTGCTGCGTCACGGTCAGCGTGACGCTGCGTCCTTGCAGCGAGAAGGCGTCGGTGGTCACCGGCCCTATCGGCGTCGGATAGAGCGGCCCCGCCCTCGGCAGCGTGAACTTGTCGTCGAAGATGTTGGTGAGGTTGCGGCCGGTCAGCGCGACGTCCGTCTTGCGCAATCGCGTCCACACGCTCGCGTCAGCGCGGAAATATGCCGGCCTGTTGAGTTCGTTGTTCTGGCTCTCGTAGGACCCCGTCACGTTGAAGTTGAGGCCCTGACGCCCGTATCGCTCGAGTGCGAGCTGGCCTTTGTGCGGCGCGATGCCCTGGAACTGCTGATCGGGAACGACGTTCGGCGCAGTTGGATTGAATGCCAACGAGCCGCCTTGTTGGTACGCGACGTCGATACCGTAGTCCGCGCGGAGCAAGAGCGAATGCGGCAGCGGCTGCTCGTAGCGGAACTCGGCGCCCGTGTACACCACGTCGCCGAGATTCTCCAGCGTGAGCAACGCTCCGGTCGTCGGATCGACCGTGAAAAAGATCGTGTCGCGCAAGTTCGTCCGGTACGCGTTGATCGTGCCGCGACCGCCAAACGGGCCCGCGCCGACCCGCCGCTCGAGGCCGAGTTCGTATGCGGTCACACGTTCAGCGGTGAGATTCGGATTGAAGGCGAGTTCGGTGAGCAGCGGCGCGTTGAAGCCGGTTCCGATGGAGGCGCGCACCACGGTGTCGCCGTTCGGTGTCCAGACCACGGCGGCGCGCGGCGTGATGAGCGTGCCGAAGGTATCGAAGCGATTGTAGTACGCGGCGGCCGTGAAGTGAAGGTAGCGGTTCGCGCTCCATTCATAGCGCCCCACGAAGGAGCGCTGCGTCTCACCTTGCATCGTGGCGGGCGCCAGTGCATCCGGAGCGGTGAGGATCTCGTTTCGCACATCGGCGGCGAACGACAGCGTGCCGTTTTGCAGCGTCCGCTCGTACCGGATGGAATTGTCCTCAAGTTTGTCCGCGCTGTTGAGGAGATACGGATTGAGCGCGGGGTCGATGTTCTCGACCGATTGATTGGCCAAGCTGGTCATGTGCCTGACGGTGATGTTGGCGGGCGCAATGCCGGTTGCGCCGCGCGAGCCGACGGGCACACTCACGTCCACGTCGTACGCGGGCGAGTTGGTCCGGAGCGCTGCGCCGGCAAAGCTCGAGAACAACGCGCGCCGCCCTGTATTGTTGGGATCATCCGGCGTGCTCAAAGGACCTGACAAGTCGCGATACGCCGCAGTGTCGCGGTACGTCAGCTCGACGTAGCCGTCGGAGATCCCAAAGCCGTAGCGCAGTTTGGCCAGCGTCGTCGTCGAGAGAATACTGCTGCCTATGAGGTCGGTGAGACCGGTCGTGTCGTTGGTGATCGGAAAATTGTTGATCTCGCCTTGCGATGTGTAGCGATGATACGACAGCGCGTAGCCGATGCGCTGATCCGTGCCGGTCGCTTGCATCGTTTCGGCGTACGTGCCGAAGCTGCCGGCGGAAAAGCGAATGAGGCCTTGGTCGCGCGCGGTCGGGTCGATGGTGCGGAAATTGATGACGCCGCCTTCGGTGTTCGCGCTGACGAGGTCCGAAGGGCCCACGCCGTACACGATCTGCACGTCTGAATAGATGGACGGATCGAGGAGCTCGAGACCGGCGTCACCGGTGTTGTTGTTGTTGACAACGTGGCCATCGATCTCGATGAGCGTTTCCGTTGGGTCCGGCCCTCGCAGCGACGCTGATTGTGGAAGCCCCGGGGCGCCGCCGAGCTGCCGCGTCATCGTCAGCGCGATCTGCTGCGAGAGCACATCGCTGAGCTGTTGGATGCCCTGATCGGCCAGGTCTTGCGGTTGGAGTGAGGTGGTCGGCGCTGACGCGCGCGAGAGCGCCTGGCGGCCGTTGACGAGGACGGTTCCGAGCGTAGTGATGCTCGAGGCCGCCGCGGGCACGAAGGTGATCGACAGCGCGACCGTGGTGTCGGCTTGCACGCCGAACTGATGACGTGAGACCAACTGATAGCCCTTCGCCGATGCGACGAGTTCGTACACGCCTTCATCGACGTCGTCGATGCGAAACGCTCCGCCTTGATCGCTGACCGCCGCATAACGGCGCTCCGGCGAGATGATGCCGATCGCGGCGCCGGCTACGGGATTGCCGGACGAATCTTTGGTCGATCCGACCACGCTGCCCGTTCTGAGTTGAGCCGCAGGGGCGCTTGTACCCCAGGCCATCATCAAGAACGCGGCGGTCAGAGCAGCGAAGTTGGCCGAGGCGACGAGCATGGCGCTGGTTTTGGCGACGGAAAAGGTTTTGTCATTTGGCCAAACGTCGCCATTGTCCCGGTATGATATGATGTCCGTTGTGTCATGACGGAGAAGCGCAAACGCATCGAAGGACTCTGGCTGGGTATCATCGGGACAATCGCCTTCAGCTTAACCCTTCCCATTACACGCGCGGCGGTACCGGAACTCGGGGCAGGCTTCCTCGGGTTGTGCCGCGGACTGGCCGCCGCCATTCCTGCACTGCTCTTACTTCTGGTTCTGCGAGAGCCGCTGCCTGAGCGGAAGTATTGGCCGAGCCTATTTCTTGTGGCGGCCGGCGCGGGGATTGGATTTCCGCTCTTCTCGGCGATCGCGCTGCGCTCGCTGCCGTCGGCGCATAGCGCAGTGGTGGTCGGATTGCTTCCGGCCGCCACTGCTTTGTTCGCGGTGCTGCGAGGTCACGAGCGGCCGCGTTTGGGATTTTGGATCGCGTGCGCGGGAGGCGTTATCGCGGTACTCTTATTCGCTGCGGCCGAGGGATCCGGCCGGCCTCAGCTGCCCGATCTTCTTCTGCTCATCGCCGTGCTGGGCGGCGGCATCGCGTACGCCGAGGGCGGAAGGCTCGCGCGCGATATGGGCGGCTGGCGCGTGATTTCGTGGGCGCTTGTTTTCGGCGCTCCGTTTCTCGTGGTGCCGGCGATCATCGTCATCGCGCACACGCCGTTAGCGGCCGTGTCGCCCAAAGCATGGCTCGCGTTCGCTTACCTGGCGCTCATCCCGCAATTTGTCGCATTCTTTCCGTGGTATCGCGCCCTCATGCTTGCCGGCGTTGCGCGCACGAGCCAGATCCAACTCGCGCAGCCGGTGCTCACGCTCGGTTGGTCGGCGCTGCTGCTGCACGAGCACGTCTCGTTCCTGACGCTGCTTGCGTCACTGCTGGTTATTGCTGCGGCTGCGGCGACGCAGTTCACGCGCGTCGCGCCGAATACTTCCGAGCTCGCTTAGCTCGCTCGGAACACTACATTAGGTGAGCTCGGAACACTACATTTAGCGCGAGGCCACGAAGCCGTGCGACCAGCCGTCGGCGTCTTTGAAGGAACCCACGACGCGTCCCTTCGCGTCGATGCCGTACGCGTCGGTGCTATACGCGCCGGGAACGTCGATCTTCGTGAATTCGCCTTTCGAGCTGCGCAGAAAGCCCCAGCGCTTGTGCTCTGAAGTCACGTAAGAACCAACGATCTCCCCCGCGTCGTTGATCCCGTGAGCTTCGGTGAGAATCGAGCCGGCCGGATCGATCGTGGTGAGGGTCCCGCCGGCATCGCGGACCCACGCGTGCTGGACATGTTTAACAAAAGAGTAACCGACGATCTGCCCGGCAGCGTTGATGCCGTATGGACTCGTGCCCGTGGCACCCGCAAGGTCGATGGTGGTGACGCGACCGTCGGGGTTCCGCACGTAGCCGTGAGATCGATTGCGCGGGTCCATGTAATTCGGCAATTCCCAGTAGCTGCCGACGATCTGCCCGACGGCGTTGATGCCCTCAGCGTCGACATTCACTCCACCGGGGACCTCGATCTGGGTAACGACTCCGGCTGCGCTTCGCAGATAGTTTTGGAAGTTTCCCGGAGACACCACGATGCTGCCGACTACTTGCCCCACGGCATTCATGCCGCTGACGTCGGTCGCCACCCCACCCGGGATATCGAGAAGGGTGAACGTTCCGTCTGGGCGCTGCAAGAAGCCATGGTCGGGGTAAAGACCGACGCCACCTACGAGCAGCCCGCCTGGCGTGACCCCGTTCACTTGGGTGTTGCGCTCGCCGGGAACATCGAACGTCGTGAGTTTGAATCCGTTCGCAAGTGTCGGGGATTGCGTCGTGTAGCCGTGCAAGGTGCCGCCCGCGAGGTATTCGCCCACGATCTGTCCGCCATCGCTGATGGCTTCCGCGTAGGTGGATTTCGCGCCGGGTACGTCGAGTTGCGTCAGCGCGCCGCCGGCGCCGCGCACATAGCCGTGCCAGTTGCCCTTTGCGTCTCGAAACGATCCGACGCCTCGGCCATACGAGTCGAGTTTGCCGATGAGCGTTTCGGCCGCGCCCGGAAAGTCGATCGTCGTGAACGCACCCTTGTCGCTGCGCACGTAGCCATGTCTTTTGCCGGCCGCGTCTTGGAATGAACCGGCTATCGGACCATTATACTTGATGCTCTGAACGCCGGTGTCCGCCGCGTGGGGGACGTCGATGACCGTGAGCGCGCCATTCTCGCGGCGCAGGTAGCCGTGCAGCTTCCCACCGGCGACGAAGAACTCGCCGACGATCTTGCCTCCGGCGTCAATCCCTTGGGCTTCGGTGGCCTTGGCATAGGGGACGTCAAACTTGGTCAGCTCTCCCTTGGCGCTTCGCACATATGCGTGCGTCTTGCCGTCGGCGCCCACAAACGAGCCCGCCACCTGCCCCAAGGAGTTGATGCAAAGCGCCTGGGTGCTCTTCGATCCTGGCACGTCGATCCTTATGACCGTTCCGTCCGCGTTCCGCAGGAAGCCGTGGATTTTGCCGGCCCTATCGATGACGTCGCCGACGATAGTCCCGAGGACGTTGATCCCATAAGGGTACATAGCGGTCGCGCCGGGAGACGTGAGCGTGGTGACGGCAAGGCGATCGGCTTGGGCCGGAAGGGCGATGCTAGCGACCACAACGACGATCGCCGCGCCAAGAGAAAGTCGAAATAGTCGCATGGGTTGGCACTTCGAGCCCATTGCGCGCTCGTCTTGCTTCCGAGCTTCGCTCGGAACACTACACTTAGGGAAGATCGATGAGGTCCCTGACGATCTCGTCTTCGAGGTCGAAATACGGCACCGGTGGACCCGTCGCTTCGTCGATCATGACCGC
Source organism: Candidatus Tumulicola sp. (assembly GCA_035601835.1). Lineage (NCBI taxonomy): Bacteria > Bacillati > Vulcanimicrobiota > Vulcanimicrobiia > Vulcanimicrobiales > Vulcanimicrobiaceae > Candidatus Tumulicola > Candidatus Tumulicola sp. The sequence continues at coordinate 79,079 of DATNNM010000015.1, forward strand.
GAAGAACACGCGGCCGTGGTGCAGCGTGTCGGCGTAACCCGCGAGCGCGATCGTGTGCTGCATGTAGCCGTCTTTGGCGCGTATGCGCCCCGCCGCGTCGGTACCCGCGAAGCGATAGGCGAGCGTGCCCTCCATGCCCGCGCGCGGCAGGGCGTTGATGAAGTCGTTGCCGTAGGGGCGCGCTGCCGCGTGCCGCAGGATAGAGACCAAACCTCGCGGCGTGATCTTGTCCGTCGAGGACAAGCCCGAACCGTCGTTGACGTCGATCGCGTCTCGGTCTATCCCCAAGCCGACGGCGAAGCGCTGTTCGACGGTCGCGCCGCCGATGAATGAGCCGCGCTGCTTCAGCTTGACGACGGCGAGCATCTTCAAGACGTGCTCGGCGGTGAAGTTGTCGCTCTTGGCCAGCATCGTTCGAAAGATGCCGATGAGCGGCGGCGAGTCGTGCGACCAGACGACTTGTGCGTTGGGATAGCGCTTCGCTATCGGCAGCGGGGCAGGACCCTGATCGATGACATCGTGCTCGTCGTTGGCCGGGCGCGGCCCGAGCGCCGTGGCCGCAACTCTCACGCCGGCGCTTTCGAGCGCTTGCCGGAAAACCGTCACGGCGCGCGCGCTCGAATCTTCTACCGCGCAGTGGAGCGTTTCGCCCGAGGCGCCGAGCGGCATGCGCCCGACGATGAGAATGCGCGTTGTGCCGGGCCGATGCGAACAGCGCTCGGGATCGTCGTCGGGGCTGGCCGACATGACCGCAATGGACGCGATGGTGTAGTCGGGTGAGGGCGATGCGAGCGCGGCGCCCACGCGGTCTCCGTCGCGCGCGCCCGGGGTGATGACGACGTCGATGGTGCCCTTGTCAATCGCGAGCGCCTGAATCGGCGCCTCGTAGTAGAACGGCATGCCATCCCACGACCAATTGGGTCCCCAGCGACGGCCCTCGTAAAGCGATTCGTCGGCGAGCACCGTGCCGCGAACTTCTCGAATGCCCGAGCGCGCCACGGCGATTGCGGCACCGGTCAGATCCGCGGCGGTCAGCGTCGGGTCGCCGCCGCCTACTAGGATGAGATCGCCGTCGAGCCGGTCGCCGGCCAGCGAACCCCGCGCGAGCAGCTGCGTCCGGAATCGGAATTGCGGGCCGAGCGTCTCCAGCGCGGTGACGGACAGCAGCACTTTGAAGGTGGAGGCCGGAGTGAACTCGCGATCGGCCTGATGCTGCGCCAGCGCGCGGCCGGTGGCGGCCTCGATTGCCAGCACGCCGAGCTGCGCGCGGTTCAACGGACTGCGCTCGGCGATGGCGTTGACTTGGGCCTGCAGGCTGTCGGCGGCGGCGGCAGGCCCAGAGGCGAGGACGAGCCAGACTAAAGTCTGGCATACCACACTTCCGAGCTTCGCTCGGAACGCTACATTTACGCGTGGATTCGGGGGCATGCGCGGCGCTTCGCGGGGGCGCGGGCTCGCCCCCCTCGAACCCAATCCTCGTGTCAAAGCGCTGGAAAGCGATCATCGCAACGCTGATCCTTGTCGTCGGCCTTTGCGTGGTCGTGCGCGTGCTGCCGTACTTGTGGCCGATCCGCGCGGCCGACATCGTTCAAGATCGCCAAGCCATCGACTTCACCGACCGCAACGGGCTGACGCTCGGCACGTTGCTCACGCGCGATCAAGAGCACACCGCCTCGGTGGCGCTCAACCAAGTGTCGCCCGACTTCTTGCACGCCATCATCGCCGCCGAAGATGCGAACTTCTATCGCCACGGGCCGCTCGAGGCGCGCGCGTTCGCCCGCTCGATCGCTGAAGCCGTACGCGCTCGCCACTTCGTCAGCGGCGCGTCTACCATCGACATGCAGCTCGCGCGCATGCTGCACCCGGTGTCGAGCACGATTCCCGGTAAACTGCGCCAGATCTGGGAGGCGTGGCGCGTCGGCGCCGGCATGAGCAAAGATCAGATCCTCGCAGCCTACGTCAATCGTCTGCCGATGGGGGGCAACATCTACGGCGTCGAGGCTGCGTCGCGTGCGTACTTTGGAATCCCGGCTGCGGAACTGAATTTGGCGCGGGCGAGCCTGCTCGCGGCGATCCCCAACGATCCGTCCTTCCTCAATCCATACGAGCACTGGAAAGCTTTGAAACTTCGCCAGACGTACGTGTTGGAGCGGATGGTCGTGCATGGCGACCTCACGCGCGCGCAAGCCGACCGCGCGTATGCGGAGCAGATCTTCTTGCAGCCGCGCCAGCAGGGCATCATCGCCGCACCGCACTTCTTGTTCTGGCTGGCGCAGACGTTGCCGCCCGGCACTGCGCGCGTGCGGACCACGATCGACCGGCCGTTGCAGCAGTTCGTCGAGACGCAAGTGCAGCAGGTGATCGGCGAGCTGAAATCGCGCAACGTGCATCACGCGGCGGCGCTGGTACTCGACAATCATAGCGGCGAAGTGCTCGCCTACGTCGGTTCACCGGATTATTTCTCCGACGTCCGCAATGGGCGCAACGACGGCGTGCAGGCGTTACGGCAGCCCGGCTCGACGCTCAAGCCGCTGCTCTATCAGTATGCGCTCGAGAACGATATCATACGGCCCAACACCATTTTAGCCGACGTGCCCGCGCACTACGCGATCCCGGGCGGGCTGCTCTATAGCCCGAGCGATTACAGCTCGACTTTCCAGGGGCCGGTGCGCGTGCGCATCGCCTTGGCCGACTCGCTCAACGTTCCGGCGATCCGCGTGCTCGAACGCGTCGGCGTGCCGCGTTTCCTTTCTCGTCTGCATGAGCTCGGCTTCAAGCATCTCACCAAGCCGCCGGAATTTTACGGCTTGGGGCTGACGTTGGGCGGAGGCGAAGTCAGTTTGTGGGAGCTGGCCCACGCGTATGTCACGATGGCGCGCGAGGGCGATGCGATTGCGCTGGTGACGCGATTGGATGAACCGGGGCTAAAGCCCCGGCACTACAACGTTGAGGGCGGAGAGCGCATCGGCACGCCCGTGACATGGCAGCTGGTGACCGACATCATCAGCGACAACTACGCGCGCGCCAAATCGTTCGGCGTGCAATCGGTGCTGGCGCTGCCCTTCGCGACGGCGGTGAAGACGGGAACGTCCTCGGATTTCCGTGACACTTGGACGGTCGGATATTCGACCGACTACACGGTCGCGGTGTGGGTCGGCAATTTTGACGGCGAGCCGATGCGCCGCGTGTCGGGCGTCGCCGGCGCCGCGCCGCTGTGGAACCGGATCATGCTGCACCTCCACGAGCAGCGCGAACCGGCGCCGTTCCCGCCGCCCGGCGACCTGGTCCGCCGGCCCATCTGCGCGACCACCGGATTGCGGCCGACGCCGGCGTGCGGCTCCGCCATCGTCTACGAATATTTCTTCCCGGCGGATATCGCGGAGTACGAACACAGAATGGAACTGCGTCCGCTGTCGCCCGAGTACGATGAGTGGCTTGCCGCGCAACATCAGGCTGTCGGAGCAGCACAAGGCTTTCGCATCCTCTCGCCGCACGACGGCGACTACTATCTGGTTTTTCCGGCGAGTTTGGACCCAGCGGCGCGCCAGCGTTTGGAGTTTCAGGCCGTCTCCATACCCGGGCAGGCCGTGGAATGGAAGCTGAACGGGCGGCGACTTGCGTCCACCTCACCGGACTCGGTTTTTTGGTCGCTGCGCGCGGGGCGGTGGACGCTCGAGGCCAAGAGTGGGCACTATAATGATAAGGTGACCTTTGAGGTCGCGCCGGCACGTCCCCACCTGGGAGCGAGAGGGTTTTCGTTTGCGACTGCGCCGCAGGGGAAGGGCACCAAATGATAAGACAAGCTCTCATCATTGGGTTTGTGGTTTCGATTCTTGCGACAAGTAGCCCGAGCCGATCCGACAGTGAGCTGCCTCGCGGTCCGATACAGCATCTTTATACGAGTGTCGTGAGTTTAAGTGGCAGGAACCTGAAGGCGTGGGAGGTTGCATACAACGCGCTCACGGCTCTACCCAACGTCCCATCCTATCAGCGTGAAGTTGATCACTATGAGGTTACGATCGGCGAATCTGACAAACTGGGAGGAATTTACATCGTTTCCTTTGAGCTCTTGAACTCGCATGGAAAGGTCGGCCCAGGACAGCCACGTCTAAAACACGGCTTTCCTGAGGTAGAATACTACGTTAGAAAGTCCGATTACAAGATCATCGGACAGTATTTTGCCGGCTTTTGGATATAAGTTGTTTTGGGCTGAGTGCAACAAGTGCCAGACTGAAGTCTGGCATACCACATTCTCAGTGACAGCGAGGCCAACGGCTCGCGCACCACATCCGGGGCTAAAGCCCCGGCACTACAAACCACATTCGCAATAAAATAGGGGGCTCAATTCATGTTCATGCGGTTAGTCTTACTCGCCGCGCTCGGCGGTGTAGCGTACTGGCTATACGGCTGGAAGATCGCGGCGATCGTCGTCGGCGGCTATATCGTCATCGTCATCGCAGCGCAGATCTGGGCGGCGCGCGCCAACCAGGCTCGCGCGGTGCAAATCCTCCAACGGCCTCTATCCGAGGATGAGAAGCATCACTACACCGACATCAGCAGCACGCAGGCCGCGCGCCAGAAGGCGCTCGAGAAACGCCCCAAAGAAGGCGGCTGGAGCTAGCCCCTTTTTTACCATCAAGGTAGTTCGAAAGCCTGGACGACCAATGAGATGGCCTGGATGACCGCATATCCGACCACCACGAATTCGATCGCGGCGGCCACAACGATCCAGACGTTCAGACACGACTCCTCGCTGCCGCATGCTCCGCCCCTGGGCGCACCAAAGTTGCCCTCGCCCGGGCGCGGAAGAGGCCTGGAGTTGTACGTGTTGGGATCTACTTGGTAGGTTCGCGGTATGTTTGAGCCGCCGCGCGGACCGGTCACGCGCCCATAGTTGCCCGGGTTCCAGACCCCCTTCGCCATGTTGAGATCGGGGCCAAGCACCGCGCGTGTATCTCCGCCGTTGTGGGCGATATCCCACCACCCCGCGAGACCTCCCTGAGACCCCGCTCGCGGCACGATGAGCACGTCGCCGTTCGAAAGCGCTGTGCTCATGCGAGCCGCCGTGTCTGCGTCAGATGTAATCGTCTGGACGTTTGAGCCGGGACGCACGACCACTGCTCCGTCGGACGACACGAGGCTGCTCGTGCTGGTCAGCACGGCTTGGGCGCCGGAGCCGCTGAGTTCCGAAGCCGTCGTCTCATGTTCGAGAGCACCCTCGACAGCGCCGAACCAAAGTTTATGCTTGATGACGCTTCCCATCCCTGACGCATCGCGACTAAGGCCGCGCAAGGTATCGCGCCGCAGGTCGGTCTGGCTGAAGTATCCCCCGCTCCCCTGCGGATCGAGGCCGAACCCGAACATCAGGATCCGCGGCGAATCTGCGTAGAAACGCAGGCCGGCTGAATCGTTGAGCGACGCCACAGCGAAGCGATCGCTCCAGAGAACCCAACCGAAGTCGCCGAGGGCAAGCGGCCAGGCCTGCTGCTCGAATGAGAGTTGAGGCGCCGGACTGGTATTGCCGGCTGAGCGCAGTCCATGCAGCAGTTGCGCCGCCGCCTCTGCATAGGCATACGTGTCGTGGCCGCCGGCGCTGAACCATACGTTGTAGATCGCCTGCGCTTCAAGCGGTACGCCTTGGGCATCGCGCTTGAGCGGGCGCAGCGCGCTGGGATCGTGCGTCGTGCTCGCGCGCCAGGCGGGTCCGGCGCGGTCGGTCAACACGCGGCGCGTTAGTTCCGTGCGCCCGCCCGGAAAACGGAGCTGGAATTCAAGCCAGTCGGCCACAAACGTCGTCGCCATGGGCGCGGCGGTACCGAACGCTGAGATCACGCCGCCTAACTTGCCCTGGGACTGCGCCTGCGTTTCCGAAAAGTCGATCGGCTTGCCGACGTGCTGGTCACCGGCGATGTCGATCATGGGGGCCAGCTTATCACTTGAGCCGAGCAAGCCTTTGAGTCCCGGCGGCGTGTACAGGAAGAATATTTGCTGATCGAGCAGCTGATAAACTGGGACCGTCACTTCGAGCGAAGTGTCGTGCGTCAGTGCGCCGTTTGCAAGCGTCTCGGTCACGACGCGCATCGTCACCAGCTGCATCATATCGCCAGTGGGCGCGTTGATCGTTTTGTCTGGAGCGCAGTACGCCTTGCCGGGCACCGCATCGGCGAACGAGGTGTCCAGGTCTGTCCAGTGCCCGCCCGCCTGCGCCTGCACCCACATATGCGATTGGATCTCTTTGATCACATCGTCGCGCGACGGACTGATGACGTCCGGCAGTTGGCCGTTCAGGGCGGTTTGGATGACCCCGAAGTCACGCCGAGCCCTCGCATAGACGCGTTCCTTGAGCGACGTTGCGTCGGAAAGACCGGCCGCGGTGGAGGGCGTCGCGGTGAGGGTTGTCTGCGGTTCAAATATGCGATCGTAGAGCTTGGCGGCGTCAGACTGCGCAAGTTGGCATGTGGCGAAGCGAACTGGAATGTTTTTCGCCGTGAGAACGTGCGCGAGCAGCAGCGAGCGATCGAACGCGTTCCCAGCTCGTGCGGCATAGGTGGCGGAGGGGCCCTTGAGGATGCCGGGATAGGATTCAAAGCGGATCTGGTCGCGAACGAACGAGAAGATTGTGTTGACATCCGACCCGAGCGTCGCCGCCCGTTCGTCGATCTCGTACGTCGCCGGCTGCATGGCTTGCACGACTTTGTCGAGTTTGGTGGCGAGCTGCTCGGGATCGGCCGCCGTCGCCGGCGGTGTCGACAGCGTTTGCGAGGCGGCCGATTGATAGTCGCCGGCAGCCGGCATGGCGAGCGCGACTTGCATCGCGCCCGTTTGCCCGGCCTGCATTTGGGTCGACCCCGTCGGGGTTGTGCCGGGCTGCGCCGTGGCTTGGGTCTGCGTCTGCGATTGACTATACGATGGGGCCCATGACGGCACTGCTGTGCGGGGTTCGAACGCCGGCAGCGCGGGTAGACCGGCGTTGACTGTTTCGAGTCCGCTCATCTGCGCGGCCAACACGAGCGTCAGGCCCCCGGCCGCGAGGCGCAGTGCTGCTCCTCCGCTACGGCGGGCTGCGAGGACGCCGGCAGTGACCAGCGCAGCCGCCCCCGCGATAGGCAAAATGATCGACGCACCGATGAACGCGCCGCGGATCCAGAACGGCTCCGTTGGGAACGGAGCGTTTGTCTGAAGCGCGGCGAGCAATCCCGCGCCGTGGATGAGCGACGCGATCAATGGGACCACTGCGTACAGCACGATGCACGCGACGATCGCGCGAAGCCACCAGGGCAGCTGCCGTACACACGCGACGGTGATCGCGATCGATGCGAGGATCAGCACCAGCAGCGCGGCTGCTGCGACGTCGGCCGATTGACCGAAGACCTTGACGCCGCCCGGCGCGGCGAGCGAGCCCGTGCGCCAACCCGAATATGCGAGGAGTCCGGCCAGCGCCGCAGCGGACATTTCCCACTTCAGGGTGACATCGGTCGCGCGCCACAGCAAGCCGACGAGCACGGCGTAGATGACGACCGTGCCCAGTATGACCGGCCATACCGGCGAGTGGTCCAGGACCGACTCGACGCCCACGGCGAGCAGGACGGCATACAGGGCGACGTTGAGCGCCCAAAGCCCGACGAGGCCGATTTTCTGAGGCATGACTGCGCGCAGCCCCCTTCTGCTGGGCCAAGTATAGCACCGGAGCCGTTTCGCCAGCGTCCGAACCGGGGCTAAAGCCCCGGCACTACAAAAGGGTTCGTTTACTCGGTGATCTGCAGCGTGGTCGAAGCCGAGCGGCCGAACTCCTCGGGCGCGTACTGCAGCCGCGCTTCGGCGCCCGGCCACGAGTAAGTCCCCGGCGTCACGGAGCGCGCTATGTAATGGAAGACGTAGACGCCGGCATCGAGGTGGCTCGCGTACGCCAGCACCCGGTCCTTGTAGATCGTCTGATAGTCCAGCGCCCAGGTGTTGTGCGGTTCGTAGTATTGGGTCGAGGTTTGGAACGTCGCATCGACCGCCTCGAGGCCGGCTGGCAGCGGGTCGATGATGAGCACCTGATCGACGGGGTGATCGGTGATGACCTCGAGCCCGATGTCGAAGACTTGACCGGCGGGCAGCGTCAAGTTTCCGGGCGGTGCAGCGGTCCCGAGCGCGAAGAGCAAGGACGGATCGTTGGCCTGATGCACCTGACGCGTGACGCGCAGGCCGTGCAGCACGCCGGGTTGCGGACCTGCCAGCCGATACGAAAACGCGACGACGTAGTGCAGCGTGCCGTTGCCCGTCTTCTGCAGCGCGATCGTGTTGGCGCCACGCGGCAGATCGGCCATCGCGACGTTGACTTCGCGCTGCGGATTTTTGTAGCCCACGAAGTGCGCGGACGCGATGCGTTTGCCTGCGAGATCGGCGCTCGCCGTGAAATCAGAATTCGGCGATTGCGTGCGGCTGTAATCCACGAGCGCGTTGAGCGCCTCGGCGTTCTCGTAATATTCGGGCCACGTCCCCTTTTGACGCTGCGCGATCAAGCCGCGCACGAGTTTGTCGAGCACCTCCGCCGGCCTATGTTGGGCCACGTAGAGCCGCAGCGCTTGGGATTGCACGGTCGTGTACGAGTCGAACCAGCGCCATTGCTGCGGCACGTTGACGGTCGACGTCCGCCCGGTCTCGTAGACCAGCTCGAGCATCTTGTCAGCCATCGCGGTGGATTGCGCTTGCCAGCCGGGCGAATCGTAAAGGTAGCTCGCCAGTTTTAGTTGCGAGACGAAGCTAATTTGATCGCGCTGATCGTAGACATCGGACAGGTAATCCGTACGCCGCTCGCCCAAGCCGGCCAAACCGAGCAGCGCGCCCAAGCGCAGCTCCGCTCGGCACGGCGCGGAGCTGTTGCACGCGAACTGACCCGGATCGGCGAGCAGCTTGTGCAGATAGCTCTTCAGCGCGGACACCATCGACGGATCCACTTGGAAGCCGGCGTCTATCGCGCGGCCGATCGCCTCCGCGGCATACGGCGTGACGAACGGATCGGATCGATCGGCGCCCGGATACCAGCCAAAGCCGCCGTCGGCTCGTTGTAGCCGCGCTAACTTACCGAGATTGTACGTCGCCGATTTTTGCGCGTTGAAGTCGGGGAAGACCTGGCCGTACTTGGTGGCGAGGACTTGCAGGTCGGCGGTGATCGCCAGTTGGCTTGCGATCGGTTCTTGGAACGGCAGATCTTCGTCTTCGCGGACGTCGCGGATGGCCGTCGAGGTGAATTCCGGCAATAGCAGGCTCGCGAGGAAGAAATCAAGACCGCCTGCGTCGTTGGACACGTTCTGCGCGATCTTGAGCGGCACGCTTGCCGCACTGGTGGTCGCGCCCGACTCCACGGCTTGCTCCATGATCGGCAGCGCGCGCAATTCCACCGGCAGCTCAAACGCATCGCTTTCCGGTCCTAGTTTGATGGTGAAGCGCACCTTCGCCGGACCAAGCGCGCTGACCGAGATCGGGAAGCGATAAGCCTTGGTGCCCGGCTCGGCTTGCCCGGCGAAAGTCGTGGTCAGCTCAGTTTGACGGCCGGACCCGAAGCGCAGCGGCCCTTGCGCGACGCCCTCGATCGAAAGCGGGCCGGTCTTGTTGTCGTTGTTGGTGATCGCCACACCGCCGTTGAAAATGTCGCCGGGCCGCGCGAATTGCGGCAGCACCGGGTTGCTCAGCAGCGGCTGGCTCGTGATGAAGGTGGCGTCGCTGTTGCCGAAGCGCAGTTCATCGCCGCTGCCCGCCGCCGACGAGCCGATGGCCACTGCCATGACGCGCCACGTCGTGAGATCGTCGGGCACTTTGAACGAGACTTGCGCGTGGCCGCCGCTGTCCGTAGTCACCGAACCGTTGTAGTACGCGAGCGGCTGGAAGTTCGTGCGCACGCGCGTGCCCGCCGCGCCTGCCAGGAAACCGCCGCCGTAGCCCCAGCCTTTGGCCAGCGGCGATGCCGGCTGCTGGAGCACCACCTGCGGACGATTGTCGGCGAAGCGCTGCGTGATGTCTTGCTGCGCCCACACGGTCGTCACAAGATCGGGCGGCCGGAATCCGGTGAGCTGCAGCACCGCTTCGTTGGCGACGATCACGGTGAATTGTCCCTGTTTGGGCTTGCCCTTGCTATCGCTCAGCGCGAGTTTGACGGTCTGCTGTCCGCCGGGGCGCACCTTCGCCTGCTGCGGCGCTATTTGCACTTTCAAATACTTGTCATCGAGGCTGGTCGAGAATGGAGCAAAGCCCACTTGCGCCAGTGTGGCCAGGCTGCCCGGCTCGGTCTGCGCCAGCGGCTTGCCCTGGCGCACGAGCACTGCTTGCACCGCGGCGTTGGGCATCATGTCGGGAGTCACGGTGAATTGGACCTTGGGCGCGCCGCCTTTGACGTGCTGAACGCTGCGATAGATGACGCCGGATCGGATGACCGCGAAGTACAGCTCCGCTTCTTGGTAGGGCGATTGGACGAGCGCGGTAGCGGTCTCGCCCGCTTTGTATTTGGTCTTGTCGAGCTTGATGCCGAGGTGATCCTTGTTGAGGTCGCCCCAATCCACGATCTCCTCGCCGGTCACCCAGATCGCCTGATCGGTCGCGGATGCGTCGCCGGCGGCGCCGACGAAGTTCGCGCGGATGCGGAAGATGCCGGAGTCTTTGGCCGTGAACGAAGCGCTTTGCGGCGTCGTGCCGGAGCGGACGTCGGCGCTATCCACGGTCTTGTATTCGACCGCGTGGCGCGTGGTCTGGCCGCCTTCGACTACTTGCGTCGCCGCGGCGAATTGCATCTTCTGCAGCTCGATGTGCACTCTTTCGCCGTCTTTGACGGCGCCGTCGGGCCCGGTGACGATCACCTGCACGCTGAACGGCTTGCCTTGATTCGCGACGTAGTCGCTTTGCAAGCCGATGAGACGCGTGTCGGGCAGCGCCGTGAAGCTCTTCGAATCCGCGACTGATAGGTTCGACACGTCGGTGGTCTGCATGTCGACGCGGTAGTTCATCGGATACGGAAGGTCGTTGGCCACCTTCACCGGCTGCGTAGCGTTGCCGCCGGCGTCGAGCGTGCCGCTCGTTTGCAGCACGTCGCTGGTCACCGACGGCGGCTGTTCCGGCCAGTACCATTGGCGGCCGAAGGTGAACTGGTCCCAACCTTTGGGAGTGAACGACGTCTGATCGCGCGTGACGAAGAACGTGTATTTGCCGCCGACCACCGGCGACCCGAACAGATAGCTGCTCTTCGCTGACGCTGCTACGGAGTCGCCCACGCCAGCGAATTCTTTGTCCAGCTTCAGCTCGACTTTGAAATTTGGGGGCTTGAACTCGGCGACGCGGAACTGACCTTGGATCGTGAGGCCGCGTCCGCCCGAGGCGCTCACCTGATAGTAGCCGAGCGGCTGATTGGGCTTCAGCGTGATCTGCTTAGCGAACGTGCCGTAGTCGTTGGTCGTGACGTCGCCGTAGGCCGTGTCCTTACCGCTGGGATCTTGGATCTTCAACGCATAGGTGGCGTGCCGGTCTTGGTGCAGCGCGTCGCTCTCCAAGTAATAGGCGACGCCGGTGAGCCAAACTTTTTCATTGGGCTGGTAGAGCTGGCGATCGGAGTAGATGATGCCGCGTGTTTGTGGACTGCCGTCCGACCAACTGGTTTCGATCCCGTAGCCGTACGCGCCGCTGTATGTGCTGGTCCGCGAATACGCCCAGTCCGCGCCGTCGTGGGCCACGACGAGCAGTTCGGGTCCTTCGGTGTGGCTGGACTGCGCGGCGTAACAGGAGCGCAGCGAATCGTACGACAAGCGCAGCGCTCCGGCTGCGTCGGTCGTGCCGCCCGCGCACGGCGACCCGCTCGCGATGCTCTTGTCGCTGACGCCCGAAACGTAGAGGTCCACCTGGCTGCCTTGGACCGGCGAGCCATCGGATAGATGGTGCACGCGGACCAGGCCCGAGCGCGGGAACCATTGCGCGAAGACGCCGAGGTTGGTGAGCTGCACCGCGCCAAAAATCGAAGGTACCCGGTCGTGCATCGTGCCTTGGTCTTCGTAGGAATAGGTGAAGCCGGTCACGCCGTACGCGAGCATGCCGGTCGCGCCGCCGAGTCGCTGCGCCAGCGGCACGGTGTAATTGGTCTGCGCGTTCTTCTTCTGTGCGATGAAGAGATCGCTCGCCTGGCTTAGATCCACTAGATCTTGCGGGCTATCGTGGTAGACCAGAGCTTGCGGCGTCACGCTCTTGAACGCGATCCGCAAGCCGCTGTTTTTCGGCAAGTTGACGGTTGACACGATGAGTTGAAGCCGCTTATCCGCTGGGAAGATGTTGAAGCCCGCCGGGGCCCAGATGTCCGCGGCGATGTCACCCGTGAGGAATCTCTCAGTCTGCGTCTTGCCGAACTCTTGCCCGAACTGGTCTTTCAGGCCCGGCGCAACCGTGATGGTGTAGTCGGTGTTGGGCATCAGCAGCCCCGGATTGATCGAGATGGTGCTCTCGCCGTCATACGCTTGCACGAGGTTCGCTGCATTCAATGGGGCGGGTGCGATGCTGATGTTCTTGGCGGCGGATGCGGCGTCGAGTCCGTTGTTGAAATCGAGCTGCGGCGAGCCCGTGGTGAAGCGGCCATACGCGCCGTCAGCGCCGGGTTGACCGTAAGCGCTCACGTCTTGGAGCGCGAGCGGTGAGAACGTATGAAACTCGCCGCTGAACGATTTGTCGCTCGGCAGGTTGCCGTGTTGCGGGATGAGACCCGGATCAAATGAGAGCGTGTAGGTCGTCGCCTTTTCGAGATCGCGCTGCGGCGTGACCGCATAGACGTACAGCCGCGCGGACGGATCGAATTTCTGATTCGCGGCCGCGTAGTCGTCCGGGCTGGGCGTGGCCTCCTTCTCGAGTTTGACGCTGATCGCGACCGGGCTGCCGTTTTTCGGCGTCAGCTGCACGTGCCTGTCGAGCGAACTCTGGTCCAACTCGAGATTGGATTGGATCTCAAGCGTCGGCTTGAGCGGCCGAGGTGCCTCACCCGTCGGCAGATTCGTCAGCTGGATGGGTTCGGTGGCGAAGGTCCACGCGAGGTCGTGCGCGAGTGTGTTACCTTTGAGATCGCTCAGGCCGGCTTTGAGCGTGACCCGAATGCGCGTGGCTTTGGGCAGCGCTCTGTCCGCTTGGAAGCCGACCATCTTGGGCGTGAGAAAACGGAAGTGTCCGGGCAGCGGCGGCTGGATGTCGAACATCGCGAGCTTCGACTGTTGGTCGGGACTTTCGATGGCCTCAAGCGGGATGAGATCGTCTTTGAAGCGGATGATGATCTGGGCCAGCGTGTCGACTTGGCCTTTGGGACCGATCTGCCGCACGAGCGACGGCAGCGCGGGGAACGGCAGCGGCGAGACTTCAGGCAGTGGGCCGTTGCCGGCGGCGATGTTGCCGATGCCGCCCTTGCAGCCGGCCAGCGCGGTTAGCGCTGCGAACGCGGCGAGGACAACGACAAAACTCCGCCAGGCTCTGACGGCCGTGCCGGTCCGTTGCATGTCGTGCCCTCCAGTGTGATACGAAGCCGCGCTTAGGGGGAGAGCAGTTTCAGCGCGCTTGTAGTGCCGGACCTTTAGGTCCGGATTCCGGGGCTAAAGCCCCGGCACTACATTAGTACCTCCGAGCTTCGCTCGGAACGCTACATTTTAGCCGCCGCCGGCGCCGACCCGGTCGGCGCTCGGTTCGACCATCAACGCAGGATTGAGGATCTTGTCGAGTTGCTTCTCGGACAGCTCGGTCTTCTCGCGCGCTACTTCGCGGATGCTTTTCCCCGTCTTGGCCGCTTCCTTGACGATGGCGGCCGCGGCGTCGTAGCCGATGATCGGCGCCAGGCTGGTGCCGATGGCCAGGCCGCGCTCGACCATCTCGGGGCCGCGCTCGGTGGCCTTCAACCCGTCGATGCACTGGGTCGCGAGGTTCTTGGCCGTCTTGGCCAACAGCGAAACGGATTGCAACAGGTCGTAGGCGACGATCGGCATGGTCAGGTTGATCTCGAAATTGCCGCTTTGCCCGCCAAGCGCGATGGTGGCGTCGTTGCCGATCACCTGGAAGCAAGCCATGATGGCCGACTCGGCGATGACCGGATTGACTTTGCCGGGCATGATCGAGGAGCCGGGCTGAACAGCCGGCAGGTCGAGCTCGCCGATGCCGGCGCGCGGACCGGACCCGAGCCAGCGCACGTCGTTGGCGATCTTGATGATCGAGACCGCGATCGTCTTGAGCGCGCCGCTTGCAGCCACGCAGTTGTCGAGCGTGGCTTGGGCCTGGAAATGATTGCTGGTTTCGTGGATCTGCAGCCCGGTCATGTGGGAGAGTCGGGCGCTCGCTTTTTTGGCAAACTCGGGGTGGGTGTTGATGCCCGTGCCGACGGCGGTGCCCCCGAGCGCCACCTCGCTCAGCTCCTCGAGCGCTTGGTTGGCGCGTTTGATGCCGCGCTCGATCTGGCCGGCGTAGCCGAGGAACTCCTGACCCAGGCGGATGGGCGTGGCGTCCTGCAGGTGCGTGCGCCCAGTCTTCACGATCTTCCAAAACTCTTTGGATTTCTTCTCGAGCGAGTGCTTCAGGGTTGCCAGCGCCGGGAGCAGATCTTCCTTTATAGCACTGGCCGCGGCGATGTGCGTGGCCGTGGGGATGACGTCGTTGCTCGATTGGCCGAAGTTCACATGATCGTTCGGGTGGATCTTCGTGGACGGCGGGCTGGCACCGACGAGGGACGCCGCGCGATGCGCGATGACTTCATTGGCGTTCATGTTGGTGGACGTGCCCGAGCCGGTCTGGAAGATGTCCAGCACGAAATGCTCGTCGAGTTTGCCGTCGACGACTTCTTGCGCGGCCTTGACGATCGGATCGGCGAACGCTTTGTCGAGCAGACCGAGTTCGGCGTTGGTCTGAGCCGCTGCGAGCTTCACTTGGCCGAGCGCCTTGATGAAGCGTCGCGGGTAGCGCAGATCGCTGATCGGGAAATTCAGCACAGCGCGCTGCGTGCTGGCGCCGTAGAGGGCTTGGCTGGGCACTTGCATTTCGCCCATGGAATCGCGCTCCGTCCGGGTGGGGACGTCGGGCTTGTTCTTCATGGGCGGGGTTTCGGCGAGGCGCTCCCGTGCGCCCTGGGCTGCGGCGACTAACGTCGCTTGCCCGCCTGGAATCAGCCGGGGCTAAAGCCCCGGCACTACATACACGGACCTAAAGGTCCGTGGCTACGTTCAACCGTGGTTACGTGGCTTCTTAGGGCTTTCCGATGATCATCAGGTGCGCGTACGGCGTGCCCTTGAACATGACGAACGTGCCAGCCGATTGAAAGGCCGACGGTAGTCCGGATGCCTTCGGGTCAAACGGCCACAAGATCATCCAGTGCGGCGGAGTCTTGTAGACCTGCTTGCCGGGTTTTGGCCAGGGATCCGTCATGCTGTAATCCGTACCGCCGGCAAACATGTAGGTGACGCCCGGTTTGGTGTTCGTCGGAGCCGGTTTGTGAGCCATCCAGTCGCTCGCCCACTGCATTGACTGCGCATCCAAGCACATGGGATCGTCGCCGACCATACCCGGGTGCCCGGGGATGCATGTAAAGCCGTTCGTGCCTTTGCGCAGCACGGTGGCCTTGCCTTTGTTCAAGTCTACCACGGTCGCGTTCGCAGCGATCGAAGCCGGGCCCGCCGACATCGCTCGGGCAATCTTTGTCTTCGCCGATTCGGCGGCGTGGCTCGTTGTCGCGGCCAAGACCAGCAACGCAGGCACCAATGCCAATACGGCAAATCGCAAGAACTTCATCAGATAGGTCCTCCTGTAGTGGTTGTCTTCCCGATTGCCGGACTAAAGTCCGGCATACCACATCCGGGGCTAAAGCCCCGGCACTACATAGGGTGGCGCTATGTTGGGTGGGGGCGGCCGAGGCGAAGAAACGTCACGACCTCGGTCCCGATGGGGAGACGCGGCCGGATGCTGCCGGCGATCTCCGCTCCCGCGAGCACCGGCGCGCTTGCACTTGCTGCCGCCGCTACTTCTTCGTAGTAGACACCGAAGTGCGGCAGCGCCCGCGAGCGCACGAACTCAGCAGCGCCGACGTCGTAATCGTCGTCGTCTGCGCCGCCGGCCTCAAGCGGCTGGCCTTCCCAATAGCTGGTATATGACCAATGGCCCTCCGCGTCGCTGTACGATAGCTGCAGCGTTTCGGTTTGGAGAACCTCGGACAGCCCTTCAGCGATCCCGCCGTCGTCAAACGCGTGGCCGTCCTCCAGCACCGCGATCCAACCATCTTCTTCCGGAAATATGGCAAAGCTTCGCACGCGTTTGGCCGCGATGCACGTGTCGGGGGTGGGCTCGAGACCGCGCTGCGTCGTGGGCTGGCGCTCGCTTTCCGCCATCAACTCTTCGAGCGCGGTCCTCACGCTCTGCAGCGTCGCGTCCTTCACGTAGACCGTTCCGAAATTGAAGCCAATTCCTAAACTCATCGGCTGAAGAAGCTCCGCAAGACGAAAAAGACGTTCTCTTTGCGCTCGGCGAGGCGGCGATAGAAATAGCTGGCCCAGTGCGACCCGAACGGCACGTAGACGCGCACCTTGTATCCTTGTTTGACCAGCGTGCGCTGCGCCCCGGGCCGGATGCCGTACAACATCTGGAATTCAAAGCTTTTTGGGGCGATCCCGTTGCGCGCGGCGTAGTCGCGCACGGCAGCGAGGATCTGCTCGTCGTGCGTGGCGATGCCGGGGTAGGCGCCCTCGCTCACGAGACGCTGCGCGAGTTGGATGTAATTGCGTCGGATGTCGGTCATCTTCTGGAAGGCGATATGCGCCGGCTCTTTGTATGCGCCCTTGCATAGCCGCACGCGCAACCCTCGTGCGATGCAGCGCTCGACGTCGTGAGCCGCGCATTTCAAGTAGGCTTGCACGACAGGACCGATGTTCGTGTAGCTCTCGAGCGCGCGATCGAGGATGCGGTAGGTCGAGTCGACCGTGCTCGAACCTTCCATATCCAAGCGCACGAACATGTCGAGCGGGCGCGCCTTGGCGGTGATGCGCTGCAGGTTTGCGACCGCGAGATCCTCGGAAATCGCTTGCCCGATGGCGCTGAGCTTGACCGACACGTTGCAATCCGCGCCGCTTGCCGCGATGCGATCGATCATCTCGAGGTACGTGTCGGTGGTGAGGGTCGCGTCGCGTTCGTTAGTGACGTCCTCGCCTAGGAAGTCGACCGTGCACGAGAGGCCGTCGGCGTTGAGGCGCTGCACGGCCGCGATGGCGGTTTCGGTCGTTTCGCCGGCGACGAAGCGTTTGGCGAGGAAGAACAGCCTGCGCTGGAGGCCGGGTCTGGAGTTGAGGACGTCTGCGATCGAGGTCATCGCAAGGGGTCTGCTACCACACGGGCTGAAGGCGGGCCTTCGTCATGGCTACCTTCTCGCTGCCGGCGCCGGAGCGTGCCGTCGTCGTGGAGCTCGTGGACACGTTTGCCCCGCCGGGCAGCGACGTTACGACGGTCGCGCGCACGGTGGAGTCGGCGCTTGGTCTTCTCGAGCCGCGCAAGCGCGATCAGCTTCGCGGATTGTTGCGCATGTTGGGCGGACGGTTGTTGAGCGCGCTGCTCATCGGACGACTCTCTTCTTTTCCGGGGCTGTCGCGCGAGGATCGCGAGCGGCTGCTGCTTGCGATGGGCGACTCCGGCTTGAGTGCGATGCGCTCGGGCTTTCAAGCCTTCAAGCGCCTGTGCTTGTTCGCGTCGTACGCGGCGGTAGATGAGCGGGGCCGCAATCCTTTGTGGCCGCTGATCGGTTATCCGGGTCCGCGCGCGGATCGGGTTGGTGCTGCAGGGCCGCTGCCCACGTCGCCGCTTCCGGTGGTGTCTGTGGATTCCGTGGTGTCTGCTGACGTCGTGGTCGTCGGTTCCGGAGCCGGCGGCGGCGTTGCTGCGGCGCTTTTCGCGCGCGCCGGCCGTCGTGTGGTGGTGCTCGAGGCCGGACCGAATCCCGATCCTGCGCACTTGTCGCAGCTCGAAGGCGAAGCGATGGCTTCCATGTATCTCGACCATGCCACCGCGGCCACTGAGGATGTTTCGGTCGTGCTGCTTGCGGGTGCGTGCGTCGGCGGCGGCACCACGATCAATTGGTGTACGAGTTTGCCGATCTCGGAAAAGGTCGCAGCGCAATGGAGCGATGCGAGCGGCGGCGTCGATTTCGCTGGGGCTTTTAAGCCGCACTACGATGCGGTCGTCGCGCGTTTGGAGATAGCGCCTTCGAGTATGCACAATGCCAACAACGCGGCGCTGCTGCGCGGGTGTCAGGCGCTGGGATGGCACGCGTCCGAGAATCCGCGCAATGCGGCGGGTTGCGGCGAAGGCTGCGGCTATTGCGGCTTCGGCTGCGCGTACGGCTGCAAACGCTCCACGCAGGCGACCTACTTGCGCGATGCTCTTGATGCGGGCGCCGCGATCGTGCCCGGAGCGCGCGTCGAGTATGTGCTGCTCGAAGATGGCGTGGTGCGCGGCGTCGAGGCGGTCGTGGACGGCGTGACTTCGGTGGTCAGGGCTCCGGTCGTGGTGATCGCGGCGGGCAGTCTGCGATCGCCGGGTATCTTGGCGCGCAGCGGCGTCGCTTCCGCACACGTGGGCCGACACTTACATCTGCATCCCACCACGGCGATCTTCGCAGGGTTCGACGAGCCCATCGAGACGTGGCGCGGCGGCATGCAGACCGTCTATTCGGATCAGTTCGGCGACATCGACGATGCATACGGCGTGACGATGGAAGTCGCGCCGGCCCATCCGGGATTGTCGGCCTTTGCTATTTCCTGGCGCGGGCGAGCGCCGCACTTCGAGGTCATGCGGGATTCGCGCAATGCGGCCGCGTTCATCGCGTTGACGCGCGATCGCGGTGAGGGCCGCGTGGATCTCAAGAACGACGGCGTCGACTACCGCCTGGACCCCTACGATGCGCGGCACATGCTCGCGGGCTTGCAGGGCACGGTGGAGGTGGCGTTCGCGGCGGGTGCTCGGCACGTGATCACGCTGCATTCCAAGCCGCTCGAGCTGCGCAGGGAGAACGCGTCTGCGGAGCGGCGGCGCGCGTTCGCCGAGGCGATCGCGCGCGCGAGCGTGGCGCCGAACCAGATCGGGCTGTTCTCAGCGCACCAGATGGGGACGTGCCGGATGCATCGCGATCCGGCTCAGGGCGTCGTAGATGAGTTCGGGGCGGTGCACGGCGTGCGAGGGTTGCTAGTGGCGGACGCTTCGGTGTTTCCGCTTGCGTCAGGCGTCAATCCGATGCTGACGATCATGGCGCTGGCGCATCGCTCGACGTCGCATCACGTCGCCTGACCGGCAGCCTCAAACGTCCGGTCCGAGCTGCGACGCTCTCAACTAATTAACTTGGACCTTGCTTCAGTTAATTCAGCACGCTCAGCTTCAGACAACTGTTTCTCCCAGGGCGTGAGGACGAAAACAAATCGTTCCCACTCGCCGCGAGTCTTCAAGAAGTTGGCGAGGGTCCGTGCTTGCACCAGACTGCGCCGTCTAGCGCCATCGTCTGACCTCGTTGTCGCCGATTCTAGGACCCCGTGAAAAAATGCTTGATCTCCAGAAAGTGCCGGCCCGCAGTAGTCCTTCACGTAGGCGGCAAGTCTGCGGACATCTTGCTCGATATCCCACGGTAAATAGGCCGACCTCGTTCGAACATCGATCCCCAAAGAAGCCATTATGTCGTAAATGCCAAAAACGCGAATCCCTTCATAGCCGTCCTGTGGACCGAGTTCAACGCCGACCTCTCTTGAAATTCTCCCATGATATATCTGGACGACCGCCTTGGAGGACTCGTACCGAACGAATTGATCAGCCGTCTTGACGACACGAAAACCTGATTCTTCCAGAAATTGGAAGTACCGGCGTGCCAGCTTTGAAAAATCCAAACCTCTTCATCCTGGCTTCCGGGGCTAAAGCCCCGGCACTACATCCGAGGTTCCCGTTAGCGCGGCTTTAGTTGATGGAGAATGAACTCGTTGCCCTCGCTGTCCAGAGCGAAAGCCAGAAAACAGCCGGGGGTCTCGTAAACTTTCGCATCGTCCTCGAATTTGATCCCGTTCGTCTTGCATGCCGCGACCGCCGCGTTGATGTCCTCGACGCCGAAATGAACTCCGCCTAACTTCTCCCACGGCGCGTTCGGCGGCTTAATGATGCCGAACGTCTCGCCGGTCGGAAAGGTCCATTCCACTCCAACGGGCTGGAAACTCAACGTCGGGGCAAAGCCCAGCAGGTCGGTGTAGAACTTCGTCGCCCGGTCGAGGTCCTTGACCAAGTACGAGGTCGTGTCTACGCCTCGGATTCCGATTTTGCTTGCAGTTGTCATGAGTTCACCTTTTTCCGGGGCTAAAGCCCCGGCACTACGTTCACGGACCTAAAGGTCCGTGGCTACATTCACACGCCTGAGCTTCGCTCGGGACGCTACATACTCCGGGGCTAAAGCCCCGGCACTACAATCGAGGTTAACACGACTATTAGCGCTTCAGGTAGCTTTTGCCGGAGGCGTCCACGAGTTCGGACGCTGTGGTCCACACCTCGGCGCCTTTGAGCTTGCCGCTCGTGACGTGCACGCGCACCTCGAAGTCCTCTCGGCCCAGATATTGAAACCGCTTCGTGTCCTCCACCGCGCCGCTCGTACCATTGGAAAGTACCGACACATGGTCTGCCATCGCGTCGAGTACGCTTTTCTCGGCCACGTACGCCTTCGGGCTGCCGGCTGCACTGATGGTGAATCGCAGCCACGCCTCGAGCCAGGGCTGCTCGAAATATGCCCACGCTTCTTTTTGCCCGCCGATGCTGCCGTCAAAGCGCACGTAGTCGCCGCGGCCGGGCGTGTGCGGGTACGGCGACTCACTCGCGCTTGCGGGCAAAGAGAGCGCTGCGGCGATGAGCACCGCCGCGATCGCAATGATGGAACGTCTCACTTCGTGGTCTCCCTACGGTCCGACGCGCGGCGTGACGGTCGCTGCGACACCGCCAGCCGGCGGTTGCGTGGGGCTGTAATCCGGCGGCGGTGAGGGCGACGCACCAGCCGCGTAGCCCGTCGGCACCGCGGTTGCGCGCGTCGACGCGCTCGGCGAGAGATCGCTGCCGCACAGCGTCGTCAGCGACTTGCGCGCCGCTGCGATCGAAGGCTGGCTTGCAAGCCTCGTGTATTGCGCCGACCACGCGAAGTCGCCATGGATCATCGTCATGTGCTCGACCACGAACGGTCGCCCATTCGATACGCCGCCGTACGAGAAGTAGTGGCCCGGGCCGCCGTAGCAGACGGCCGCGTCCGAAAACGAGCCCAGCTTGAATCCCGGCACGCCGCTTTGCAGCGCTTTGAGCTGCTGCGAATCGTAGGCCTGCGCCGTGAGACGCGTGGCGGCGCGCGCGACGACGATGTTCTGGCGGAACGAGGCGTTGCCGGGCAAGCGCCAGATCAAGACGCCGGCGTTGTTCCTGACGTACTGCCAGCCCGGCGGCGGGGTGAACGGAAGGTAGCCGGGTGCGGCGGACGCTGCCAGTGCTGAAATGATACCTGCGGCCGCGGCAACCGCCCCGAACCAGAGCGGCGAAGTCGTGCGGCGCGCAAAGATGCGCTCGGTCGCGTCGTGAACGGTAGTGCTCATAGATGTCTTGTGTATCGGCCTTCCCGCCGGAGAACGTTACGCGGCGCGCGGTCTTCCTTGCGCTCGCGGGCATGGCGCTTGCTTGGACGCCCGCGCAAGGCCTTGCGCAGCCGCGCCCGGATGTCGACTTGCAACTTCGTGACGGCCGTTACCTTCACTTGCTGCCCCTGCCGTTCGGCCAACTGCGGGGCGTGGTCGTCGGCGCTGCTCGCTTCGACGCCGCCGGCACGCGCGCCGTTTTGATCGCGACGTTCGCCGGCGCCGGCGTCAACGGCGATTGGCGCACGGCGTCGCCGACGCAGGCGTTTCTGGTCGACGCCGGCCGGCGCGCGCTCACCCAATTGAGCACCGATGGCCGCGCGACGTCGGTCGTATGGTCAGGACCGACAACGGTCCGCGTTTCGGACGGGGGTCAGCACCAGACCATCGACGTGGGCAGCGCGTCCGACGTCGGGGCGCCCTTCGCGCGCATCGCGTCCGACTCCGCGGTTTCTTCAGGCAGCTTCGTGTCGCCGAAAGCGACCGATCGCTTGTCGGTGTGGCGCCGCTCCGATGGCCGGTATGCGATCTCGCAAGTCGGCGCGCGCGCGCTGCGCATCGAAGGCGTCGCTGCGAACGGCGCGTTCGCGATCATCGGCGCTTTCGCCGCGTGGATCGACGGCCAGCGCAAGCCAGGACGCCTCTTCGATCGACTCGGCCCGGACAATGCGGCGCCACTGAATTTTTCCGGCTCGCCCTACGGCGATGCGCTTGTTCCCATCCTGCCGCTCGGCTCCCCCGTGTACCAAGGCGCGTATCGCAACGGCATGGCGTACTTCGCGTTTTCGTACGGGGTCGAGCGCATCGTCGCCGCGACGCCGGATTTCGTGAACTTCATCTTCCCGGTTCTGCCGCACGAGCCGATCTTCACGGTGGGCGACGGTCTTGGAGCCGGATCCGACGGTCGACTCTACTTCTTCCGGCCGGAAGAGGATCAGATGCTGTTCTGGCGCGGCGGTTCGTATCATCGCTACGCGATGAGCATCCCTGACGAAGCGCGCGACATGGCGCCGCTCGCGCGGGCGATGGCCGGTATCGTCAAAGGCGAGACGCTGTGGCCGCCGCTGCGGCCCTCGGAGGATGCGCTCGACGCCGCGATGCTCGAGTGGCGCTTTTATCCCGTCGGTCCTTTGACCGGCACGCGCTGGCTTGCCTCGCATCTCGGTCGTTTGCTGGCGGGCGACGCTTCGGGTAATTTTTCGGTCGTCGAATCGCCGCTGTTCCCGTTCGCCGTGCTCGGTCGCAGCGACGATGGACGCGTGTGGGGCGCGGCGCCGCTTGACCGGCAAGCCGCCGGCCCGCTGATCGCTGATTCGCATAGCGCGCTGTGGTGGACGCGCGACGGCAGGTCGTGGCATCATGAGGCGACGTTTGCGGGCGATGTCGGCGCCGTGGCCGTGGTCGACGGCGCTGAATGGGCCGCGTTCACGCGCAGTTCTCTGGGGCGCGCGATGATCTTCGTGGCGCGCCTCAGTGCGGACGGCTCGCCCGAAGCGCATGCCACCGGCGCGACCTACGGCGGCGAGCAGCTCTTCTTCGCGCCGGTTGCGACGGGCTTGTTCTTGGTGTGCGGCGCGACGCCGGGCCGGCGGCTCGCCGGCGAAGGCGGCACGTTAGTCGCGTATCGGCTCGATCTGGCGGCGCTGAGTATCAGCGACGTTCTCGGCGCCAACATGTTCTTGCGCGACCGGAGCTTGCCGCGCAGAGACGTTTCTCTTCCCGCGGAGCGCTACGACGTTGCGGACGCGAGCGCGATCCTGGAGCCGACGTTGCACTTGGCCTCCGCGCTCGGGCCGGGCCAGTGGCTGACGGTTCGAACCGACGTCGCTCCCGATGTGGATGTGCCGGGCAACGCGATCATCATGAGCATGGATCAAGAGCGTGCGTACGAATTGAAATACGCAGGCCGGCCATATCCGCTTGTGACGGTGACCACGACGCCAGAAGGCGACGATCTTGTGGTCACGCGCACGATCGAATACGGGGTGCTGAAAGGCAAGGGTTCGGTCGAGCTATGGACCCGCGCTGGAACCGGCGCGTGGCACCGGACCTCGGTCAGGTCCAGTTTTTCTTATTAAGCGTGCTCGTGTGCCTGCTGCAGCTTCTTGATGTCAAGTTTATCCATTTGAAGCATCGCCTGCATGACGCGCTCTGATTTCGCATCATCTTCGTCTTGCAGCAGGTCGCCTAAAACGGTAGGGATGACTTGCCACGACAGCCCGAACTTGTCTTTGAGCCAGCCGCATCTTCCCTTTTCTCCGCCTTCGGAAAGTTTTTCCCACAGCTCGTCTACTTCTTGCTGCGTTTCGACGTTCACAAAAAACGATATGGCCGGCGTGAAGGTGAATTGCGGACCGCCGTTCAGTGCCATGAATTCTTGCCCTTCGAGCTGGAATCTCGCGCTCTCGCGACTCACGCTTATGACCTTCGAGTTTCTAAAAACTGAGGTATAGAACTTCACCGCCTCTTGGACTTTGCCGTCGAACCACAAGAACGGGGTGATTTTTTGCACGTGCGTTTCTTCTTTCTTGTCTCGATTTACGTCCGCGTCGGCGATGGGTGCGGGGTGGGCGGCGCGAGCGTCGGCACCGGCAGCAGCGGCGAGGGCGCCGGGGTCGGCGTGATGGCCGGAGCGGGCGGCGGCGACAATTGCGTCGCTGCGGTCGGCGATGCATGCGGCGTCGGCGGCGCTAGCGTGGGCACGGGCAGCAGCGGCGAGGGTGCGGTGGTCGGCGTGAAAGTCGGAATGGGCGTCGGGGTCGCCGGCGGTACGCAATCCGGCGTCAAGATGTCGAGGTTCGGCTGACCCGGCGCGGGCGTCGGGGTCGGCGTCGGGCTGGGCGTGGGAGCCGGTGATGGCGATGGACTCGGCGTCGGCGTCGCGCGCGGCTGTCTCGGACCAAACGTCGGCGGCGGAAATTGCGGCTGGGTTGGGGGCGGCGTTGGACTCGGGCACGGCAGCGCCTCGGCGTAATAATGTTCCGTGAAGCCGCGAGCGATGTCCGCTCTCACCTGCTTGGCGAAAAACGACTTCGGAAAGCGCCGCACGATGATGTGCATGTAGTCCCAAGCTTTGTCTTGGAACTCCTTGGTCCAGATCTTGCGGAACGCCAACGTGCCGAGGTAATAGGAGCGTGAGAGTTGCGGATCGTTGGGATATTTTTGCTCCCAGTCGTGCAGCGCTTCATCGGCCGCGCCGACCGGCGTGATGATCATGCCGAGCGTCGTGTGCGCGCCGGCGCGCACCGCCTGGTCGCGGAACGTGTTGTTGATGCCCAGGTAGCTCAGCTTCTGGCGGCCGAAATATTCATCGGCAGGCGCCGACTTCATGGGCGGCGTTACGGCGCCGGTGGCGCTGATGACCAAGGCGGCGCCCAGCGCCGCGGTCACGATCCAAGCAGGGCCTCTCATGAAGCCTTGCTACGGGGTGTTACTGGCCGGAATCCTTCACGGTGATCGTGGCGCGCATGTTGGGGTGGTAGTTGCACACGTAGTCGTACGTGCCGGCTTTCGTGAACTTGAAGGTATAGCTCTGGCCTTGATCGAGGTTCCCGCTATCCCACGCACCTGTGAGCGAGGTCGCAGTATGCGCGGCGCTATCTTCGTTCTTCCATAAGACGGTCGTGCCGACGGGCACGGTGAGGCTTGACGGCTTGAATGCGAAGTCCCGGATAATGACGACGATCGGCGACGCGGCCGGGGCAGGCGAGGCCGAATAGTTCGGGTAAGCGCTTGCTGTCACTGCTACGAACAAGCCGAGTGCTAGGACCGAAAATATTGCGATAAGTAGGGAACCTCTTGTCATGGGGACCTCCGACGATTTTCCGAGCTAGCGCTCGGAACGCTACATTTACAATGTATACAACATAAACGTCGCAAGTCATTCGGACGGTTCACTTAATGCGCAAATTCTCATCGTTCTTTCAGCGCACGCTCCTCTGCCTGTGCGCGGCAAGCGTTCTCGCAGGTGCGGCGTGCGGGCGGAGCACCCAGCCCGGCGCAGCGCGCGACGTCATCACGTTCAACGTCTCCGAAGACCCGCACTCGCTCAACCCTATCCTCGCGCAAAGCGACGACGAGCGCCAGATCGCGCATCTCGCGTTCGATATGCTGCTCGACGTCGATCCGAGCGGTCGGCAGATCCCGGCGCTCGCGCGCGAGGTGCCTACGACCGCGAATGGCGGCGTGAGCGCGGACGGCCGCACGATCACGTATCATCTCCGACGCGGCGTGTACTGGCAGGACGGCGTGGCGTTCACCTCGCGCGACGTGCGCTTCACCTGGCACGCGATCGTCGAGCCGCGCAACGACGTGCCGAGCACGCACGGATACGATCTCATCGCGGCCGTCGACACGCCGGACGACTACACCGCCGTGGTCCATCTCAAGAGAGCCTGGGGACCTGCCGTGCAGACGCTCTTCACCTACGGCGTGCACCCGATGCCCATTCTTCCCGCGCATCTGTTGGAGGGCCGCGGACAGTTGCGCGACGCGCCGTTCAACCTGCATCCGGTGGGCACCGGCGCGTTCATCCTCGACTCGTGGGATCGCGGCGCGCGGTTGTTTTACCGCGCCAATCCTCATTATTATCGCGGCGCGCCGCGCGCGCGCACGCTCGTGGTGGAAGAAGTGCCCGACATCAACACCGATCTGACCCTGCTGCGCAGCGGCGAACTGGACTGGTCGCTGCTCTCGCCCGCCCAGCGCCTGTCGCTCGGCACTCCGGCGACGCTGACCGTTGATTTCGCGCCCTTTGCCGGCTTCGGCGCGTTGACGTTCAACTGTCGCCGGCCGCCCTTCGACGACGTGCGCATGCGCCGCGCGTTGACGCAGGCGATCGATCGACGCAAGCTGAGCAGCGCGATCACGCAAGGCCAGTATCCGGTGACGGATAGCGATCAGCCGCCATTTTCGTGGGCGTATGACCCGGGCGCGCGTTTACCCGCGTACGATCCCGCAGCGGCCGATGCTGCGCTTGATGCGCTAGGATATGCGCGCGGCCCCGATGGCATGCGCGCGCGCGGCGGGCGGCCGCTCGAAATCGGCATTGCCGTGTTCCCCGAGGGCGACACCGCCGTTCGCACCGCCGAGTACGTGCAGGCCATGCTGCATGCGCGCGGCATCGCCGTGACTATCAAGAAGGTGACGCTCGCGCATTTCTATCTGCCCAAGTCGGTGGGCGGCTTGCTGATGAGCGGCAAGTTCGACATGGCGTACTTCGCCTGGCGCGCGGGCGAGGATCCCGACGATTCGGATATCGTCACGTGCGCGGGTCCGCAGAATTACGCCGGCTACTGCGATCCGGCGCTGGATCGCTTGGAGAATCTCGCGCTAACGCGCACGGACAGGCGCGAGCGGCAAGCGCTGTACTCGCGCGTCCAGCGGCAGCTCGCGAGCGAGGTCCCGTACGTCTTCTTGTACGCGCCGCGCTATGGCTACGCGCGCGTCAAAAATCTACGCGGCTTTGCACCCACGCCGTTCTCTCCGACCTGGAATGCGTGGCAATGGTATAAGAAGTAATCCGAGCTTCGCTCGGAACGCTACACGGACCTAAAGGTCCGTGGCTACATTTCGATTATTCCGGGGCTAAAGCCCCGGCATTACAAACCGTGGCTACGGATTTCACGCGGGTTTCTTGTAGACGTCGCCAGAGTCGTCGGCCTTCACCAGCAATCCGGCATCGGCCAGCGCTTCGAACAGTTGCCGTGTTCTCTTGCGATCGTGTTTGTTGGGCATTCCCATCCAGAGCATCGCGATCTGCGACACCGTGACCGGCGACGCGGACGACAGCACGCGCTCCGCGACGAACGAGCGCTTGAAACCGAGTTTGTCGAGGAGAGCGAGGAGATCGTCGCCGCGGCCGGAGGCGGCCAGAAGGTCGACGAGCTCTTGTTCCGTCATGGATGGAAAATGAAGGACCGGCTTACGCCGGTCCTCCTTGCTCTAGCGGGTTCCTTACTTGAACTGGCCGCAGGCCACGTACTTGGCTAGGTTCTTGGCCGACTGGTGGAGGTTGATGGCCGTGCCCTTGGACTTGATCGTGCTCAACGATGCGTTGACCCAGGTCGTCGACGTGCCGCCCACGACGTTGGTCAGCGGATAGACCACGCCGCCGAGCTTCGCGCAGGTTCCGGTGTGGATGTGGGCGGGCTGACTGGCGCCGGCCGGCTCGCCTTTGATGCTGATCACGACTTTGGTCTTGGCGCCTGCAGCGGTAAGGGTGGCCTTGCCGGTCTCGTATGAATCGTTTTGGGCCGCGATCTTGACGTTCATCGTCTTGCCGCTGCTCATCATCGGGCCTGCAAGGGCGATGCTCGCCCACGCGGCAACAGCCACGAGTGCGACCAACGCAATAAGTTTCTTCATGGTTCCTCCAGAGTATTGAAAGAAGACAACGCCGGCAAAATATGATTGCGCGAGGTGGCGTCGTCGATGGGGGTTACTCGCTCTTAAGCTTCTAGACGTCTGCCGGACACGCCTGTCCCGAACCCGGTTGAACAAGGTAATGAAACCTTCTGCACCCGGCCCAGTATACGTCTATGAAAACGTAATGCGACCGCCGGACGTTCCGGCTAAAGGAGCGGGACCATGATTTTCCTCAAAGGACTGAGCGCCGATCACCCGACGATAATCCTTCCGCCTAGCGCGGCGAGCGACTTCCAGGGCTGGGGCGTCCGCATAGGCTAAGGCGTCCCGCCCTCCTCCAGCCGGCTTTTGCGATACGAAAACATGTTCGCGAGGTCGGCCCGCACCAACGGCAACGCCAGCCCGCTGAGCGGCGCCAACGGCAACGAATACTCGACTAGATCGTCCACCCGCACGCCATCTTCTTCTTCCGAAAACCGGTGACGGTGCCGCCACAACGCATACGGCCCGCGCAATTGGTAATCCACGAACTCCACACCCGGCTTCCATTCCGCGATCAACGACTTCCAGCGCAGCGCTGCGCCCCAGACGTGCAGGCGATATTCGATGGTGGTCCCGCGACGCATTGCGATCGGCTGCGGCGTGAGAATCTTCAATCCATATTTCGGCTGCGTGATGCGTTCGAGGTTTGCCGGGTTGGAAAAATATTCGAAGACTCGGCTGATGTCTCCGTGGACGAGCGTCGTAGAGGTGAGTTCGTGCGTCGCGGGTTTCTTTTTTGAGCCGGGCGCCAGAAGCTCGAGCAGCGCGGCTTCCAGACGGTCGTGTTTGAACGTGAACCCCTCATCGCTTGCGCGCGCCGGCAGCACGAGTTGGCTTGCGAGCAGCGAGTCGGCGAATTCCCCGAGCAGCGCATGCAGCGCGAATCCCGGCGCGTAGGCGAGCGCAGGCCTGGTCAGCGCGTGCCCGATGGCGGCCGCGACGCGCGCGTTGTTCGCGATGTCGGGCGCGACGGCGTTGACCGCGCCGGCTATGTTAGGATGTTCCAGGGCCCACACGAACAGCGCTATGTCGTCCTCGAGGTGGATCCAGGGGAACCACTGCGTGCCGTTGCCGAGCGGACCGCCCGCAAACCAGCGAAAAGGCGGCAACATCTCCTGCAGCGCGCCGCCTCCGGTTCCGAAGACGATCGCTTGGCGCATGAGCACGACGCGGGTGCCGTGCTGCGCCGCTCGCTTTGCCTCTTTTTCCCACTCGGCGCACACCTCGGCGAGAAATCCGGTGCCCGGCGAGGCCCATTCTTCGAGCGGCTCGTCGCCGCGTGAACCGTAGTAGCCGACCGCGGAGGCGCTGACCAGCGTCCTTGGCTTTTGCGTGCACGCGGCAAGCGATGCGACGAGATTGCGCGTGCCCACGACGCGCGACTCCCTTATCGCTTGTTTTTTCTGCGCCGTCCAGCGCCCCGACACGGATTCGCCGGCCAGGTGGACGACCGCGTCTTGACCCTCGAACGGCTCGGGGTTGGGGTGTGGATCGAGCGGATCAAAGCGCGCCACGCGGACGCCTGGAGGGATCTTTGCTTTCGCGGGGTCGCGCGAGAGCGCGGTGACCGCGTCGCCCCGGCTCAAGAGGGCCGCCACCAGCGCCTTGCCGATGAACCCGGACGCTCCGGTGACGACCACGCTTTGCATGACGAGGCGTTCGCGCGGTCGAAACCCGCGCCTCTAGCAAGAAGAGTCCCCACGAGGAGCCATCCGCATGTTATTGCCGATCCTTGCCGCAGCCACGACGTTTGTATTAGCCAGTCACGCGATCCCACACGAAGGCGCCACGCTGCCCGCGACATCCGTGTACCACGGTTACAATTGCACCGGCGCCAACATGTCGCCCGATCTCGAGTGGAGCGGCGCCCGAAAAGCGACCAAGAGTTTCGCGCTGACGATGTTCGATCCGGATGCTCCCGTGAACGGCGGCTGGTGGCATTGGATCGTGTTCAACATCCCCGCCGGCTGGAGCGGACTCAAGGAAAACGCTGGCGCCGCCAGCGGTAAGTTGACTGCCGGCGCGATGATCCAAGGCATGACGAGCTTCGGTTCGCCGGCCTATGGCGGGCCGTGCCCGCCCCCCGGCCCGGCGCATCATTATGTCTTCACGCTGTACGCCCTCGACGTCGCGAAGGTTGACGGCGCGGGTGCGAGCACCACCGGCCCCGATCTCTTGAAACTCATCGAGAAGCACACCTTGGCCAAAACCACGCTCACCGGCCGATATGGCCGGTAGGGGACGTTCGGCCGCCAAAATCCGTTCTTATAGCGAGGTGAAATTCATGAATCGAACGCTCTTTTCGGCGGCCCTCGCCGCGTTGGCAGTCGTCTTTACGGCCATCCCGGCCCTGAGCGCGCCAAGCCACGAACAGAACATGGCGTACGTCGCCGCGCTCTATCGCGACGTGCTCCAGCGCTCGCCCGGCTACGACGGGTTGGCGGCCTGGGTGCCGGGCTTGGATAGCGGCTCGAAGTCGCGCGTGGATGTCGCCCGCGAGTTCATCAAGAGCGACGAGTATCGCAGGCTCCGCGTGCGTGACATGTTCTCGGCCTATATGCACCGCGGCATGACGGACGCCGATCTGGCGAACTTCGTCCGGAACGGCGGGTCGCTGCGCAGCCTGCGCGTGTCGCTGCTGGCCTCGCAGGAATACTTCTCGCTGCACGGCTCCAACGCGCGCGGCTGGCTCAACGGTCTGTTCCGAGACATGCTTGGCCGCAGCCCGGGTTACGGCGGCGTGGAGACTTGGGTGCAGCAGATCAACCAGGGTAAGAATCGAACCGAGATCGTGAATGAGATCTACGGGAGTCCTGAGGCCCTCGGGCGCATCGTCGACTCGCTGTACGGCGCGTTTCTCAAGCGTGCAGCCGACCCGTCGGGCAAAGCGCAGAACGTTCAAGCGATGCAGCGCGGCACGACCGAAGAGGATATCGCGGTCGGGCTTCTGACGACGGCTGAGTACTACAATCGCAACCAGACCGGCAATGGGGTCGTCGGCCCGCCGTTCGGTTTCGGCGGGGGCAACAACCCTGGCAATTACGGATTACAGCAAGGTGACGCCGCTCAGTTCGTCAATCAAAACGTGCCCAACGGCATGATCGCCGGACAGACGTACTATGTCTCGGTCAGCATGCGCAATACGGGCAGAACGCAATGGGATCCGAACAGCTACGCGCTCAACGTGTATCCGGACGGCACGCCCACGTGGTCGACGATCGCTATCCCGATGCCGGCGCCGGTCAACCCGGGTAACGCCGTGACCTTCACCTTCAACGTGATCGCACCGCAGTCGCCGGGGACTTACGATTTCCGCTGGCAGCTGCGCCGCGCAGGCTTCGGTTTCTTCGGAGATGTCACGCAGGACCTATCGGTGACGGTGAGCGCGGGGCGGACGTATTAGCGGCTGATTGCGGCGTAGCATCCCGAAGAGTCCTTCGCCAGGGCGGGTTTTCGGAATCTGCGCCGCCACCGCGAACCCTGCGGTCAGCAGCACGAGATTCTTGACCACGAACTCGCCCGTCATGGTCAGTGCGAACGGATTGCCTTGCTGAAACGAGAGCTCCGGTTTGAGCACGAGAACCACGAACGTGCCCGCCATCTGCAGCGCGAAGAGCAACAGCGTGAGCCGGGCGGCCAAACCGGTGATCAGACCGACGCCGATCGCGATCTCGAGTATGCCGAGTGAAAGAACGGCGGTGTGCGCCGGCACAAAGGTGAGCACGCTGGCGACCAACTCAGCAGCCGGACTGATGCCGAGCACCTTGAGCGCGCCGAACCAGATGAAGATTATTCCCAGCGCCAGGCGCAGCAGCCACAGACCGTATTTTTCGGCGAAGCCGATGATGCCGTAGTCGACGGCGCGAAGCCAAAGATTAGGCACGATTTCAGCATACCCGAATCTCGCCTCAAAAGCAAAGCGGACCGATAAGGTCCGCTGCTACTCCCAGGACTATGCCGGACTATAACAGTCCGGCACACCATAGTAAACTCCAAGCTTCGCTCGGAACGCTACATCTAGGCTCCATTGCTATATTTGCACGAGCCCGATGACGTGTTCCTCGGGATCGGCGAACATGGCAATCGTGGGACCTCCGCCCGGCACGACGTCGGGACCCATCAAGCGCTTGCCGCCGAGAGTCTCGATCTTGCCGAGCGCGGCCTTGATGTCGGGAACCGCTACGTAGAACGTGACGTGGCCTGCATAGCCCTCCGGTGAGTCGCCGATGCCGCCGTTGATGCCGTCGATGCCGCCTTTGGTGCTGCCGTTCTGAGGATGCACAAGCGAATAGTTCGGAACGTTGACACCGGCGACGGGCGGCTCGAACTGCCAATCAAATGCTTGCTTATAGAAGCTCTGAAGCGCTTTCGCGTCTTTTCCCATGACTTCGAAATGAACGACCGGGTTACCCATTGTACATCTCCTTTAGTGTTTGAGTGTTTGAATACGCCCTAGGCTGCCAGTCCTGGGGATGCTAAGCGAAAGACCCGCGACAGTCCGGTGAGTTCCATGACTCGGCGGATATGCGGCTGCGTCGCTTGCACCCTCACGTCGCCGCCACGTTCGCGGGCGAGCCGCAAGGTGGCGATCAGCGCGGCTAGGCCGCCGGAGTTGAGCGCGCCGACGCGGTCGAGGTCGATCAAAAGATTGATCTTGCCCGATTTCACGGCGCTTGCAAGCTCCGCACGGGCGAGCTTGCCGCCGGCGTCGTCCAGATCGCCGACCAAAGCGACCCGCGCATCGGTCTGATTATTGCCGAGGTCTGCGACTGAGATTTTCATGGTTCTTCCCCTATCCGGCGGCCTATTCTGGCTGGCTTTCCCAGCATTATAACCCCACTACTTGCAAAAAGCAAGTAGATTCTTGATTGGCAAGTATGGTATAAAGGGAGCATGAAGACTCGGGCCTACGGCCAGTTCTGCGGGCTCGCGAGGGCCCTTGAGGTCGTCGGCGAGCGCTGGGCCGTGCTCATCGTGCGCGACCTTCTCGTGGGTCCAAGGCGCTTTACCGACCTGCACCGCGGGCTGCCGAAGATCCCGACCAACGTGCTAACGGCGAGGCTCAAGGAGCTCGAGGCCGCAGGCGTGGTGCGGCGGCGCGTGCTGCCGCGCCCCTCGGGCTCGGTGATCTACGAGTTGACCGAGTACGGCGCGGAGCTCGAGGATGTGTTGATCCGGCTCGGCCGCTGGGGCGCGAAACTGCTCGACGAACCCCGGTCGGAAGAGATCATCACCGTCGACTCGATGGTCATGGCGATGCGATCCACATTCCACCCCGAGGCCGCTCGCGGACTGCATGCGGGGTTCGAGCTGCATTTCGGCGACATCGTCATCCACGCTCGCGTCGATAACGGCAAAGTCCTAGCCGCGGCCGGAGCGCTGCCGGCGCCAGACTTGATCATTGAAGCAGGACCTGCGATCAAGGAGTTGATGACCGGCGCGATCAGCCCCACCGAAGCGATCAAGAGCGGAAGCGTGCACCTCAAGGGCAATGCGAAGCTGCTGACGCGCTTCGCCGAGATTTTCCGCATCGAGCCGATGCCTGAGAGCGTCGGCGCTGTCGCGAGCTAGCGCTTCTTTCCGGGGCTAAAGCCCCGGCACTACATCCGAGCTTCGCTCGGAACGCTACATAGCACACGAACGGACCTAAAGGTCCGTTGCTACAAGCCCGACGTAGATATGTACTAGGATGAACGCTTCCGGGCTTGCGGTCGACAACCTCACACGCCGCTTCGGAAAGCTCGTCGCCGTCGACGGGCTTTCGTTTTCCGCGCAGCGTGGCGAGATCGTCGGACTGCTCGGCCCCAACGGCGCAGGCAAAACGACGACGCTTTTGTGCCTGGCCGGGCTACTGCGCCCCAATGCGGGAAGCATCGCCTTAGATGGCCGCAAGCTCGGGCCCGATCGCGCGCGCCTGATCGCGCTGGTCCCCGAAACGCCGGAAGTGTATCCGATGTTGACCGTCTGGGAGCATTTGGTCTTCGTCGCCAAGAGCTGCCGCCTCGACGGCGCGTGGGAAGACCGCGCGCAAGGGCTCATCACGCGCCTCGATCTCTTGGACAAGCGCGACGAGCTCGGCGAATCGCTTTCGAAGGGCATGCGCCAAAAGACGCTCATCGCGTGCACGGTGCTCGCGGACTCACCGGTGGTCATGCTGGACGAACCGATGATCGGTCTCGATCCCAAGGGCCAGCGCGAACTGCGCGGCATCCTCAAAGATCTGCGCGAGCAAGGCCGCACGATCATCATGAGCACGCATCTGCTCGAGTCGGCGGAGAGCATGTGCGATCGCGTCATCATCATGAAGGCCGGCCGCGCGCTGGCCACGGGCCCGGTCGCCGAATTGCGCAGTCGTGGCAGCCGCGCAGACGAGACGCTCGAAGACATCTTCTTGGAATTGACCCGATGAACGCGCTGGCCGCGCTCGGCGCGCTTGCGTACCTCGAATGGCGCTTGGCGGTCAATCGCCTGAAGGTCGTCCTGCACCAGCCCGGTCGGCTCGTGGTGTGGGGGCTCTTCGCGCTCTGGGTTTTGTACGTCACGATCGGCCGCGTCTCGCGGGGCAGCTACGTCGGCACCGCGGTGTTCGCGCTGCCGCACGAAATCGCGGCCACGGCGCTCGCGTTGTTCCCTGCGCTGTACCTTGCGCTGATGGGGTTCACGATGGCGCGCTCGACGTTGCGCCCTCCCGCCGCCTTCGCGTATCCCGCCGATTCGCGTTTCCTGTGCGGCTCGGCGTTGCCGCAGCAAGCGGTCGCGTTTTGGCTGCAGTGGCGGGAGTTCATCGGTTCGGGTCAGCGCTACATCTTCGCCATTATCGCGATGGGCGTCGGCTTTCGCGGCGCCGGAGCGTCGCTGATCCTCATCGTGTTGACCGTCGTCGTCGGGGCCGGGATCTTGCAGATGCTGCGGCTTCCGGTATTTTTGGTGGCGCAGCGCTATCCGAAGGCGCGCGTGGGATTGATCGGCGGCGTTTTGCTGATCGGGGGCGCGGCTGCACTCGCCTATCCGATCTACGCAGCCTGGCCGAACGAAGGCGCGTTATTGAAGTCGATACCGCTGCACGCGTTCGCGCTGCCGCCGGGCAGTTGGCTGGTCGGAACCGCGCTTGGTCAGTGGCCATCCATGCTCGCGCTCTTCATCACGGCGCTCGCGCTGGCGGGTCTTGCCGCCGTGGCCGCTGGGGATTGCTATCCCGAGCTATGGGAATCATCCGTGCGTCAGTACGCGCAGCGTGTGCGCTTGCGGTCGCGGCTACTCGGCACGCGCGCAGAATCTGCGCTACCGGATGCCGGCGCCGGGCTGCGCGTGCGCCCGGTCGAACTCTCGCTTGCGCGCGTTCCCGCGGGACCGTGGCCGATTTTTTGGAAGGACTGGCTGGCGCTGCGGCGTTCACCGGAAGCCTCGCGCGGCGCGATCGGATTTATCCTGGTCGCGATCGGCATCGGCGCCGTGTTCGGGTTCATCGCTCGGGGGGGCGGCACTGAGACGCTCATCGGGCTGGGGGTCGGACTCGGTTATGCGGCCGTCGCGCTTTCCGCCCAGCGCTCTGTGACACTCGCCGTGGAATTGCGCAAGCCGATGTGGTGGCTCTCCTCGGTGCCGCTGCCGGAGCGGCTTGCCACGTGGACGCTTTCCGCCGCCTTGAGACTCACCGTGTTTGTCGCGTTAGGCGTGATCGTCGCGGCGCTGATCTCGGGCGCGTACGCGGCCGCGGGGTTGGTCTTGGCGTTGCTGCCCGTCTTCTTCTGGGTCGGCCAGTCGGTGGGCGTGGCAGCCTACTCCATCTTCCCCTCCAAAGGTGACCTGCGCGGGCCGGGGGCGCTGGCGCGGATGCTAGCCTGTTATTTGTTGTTCCTACCGCCCATCGGCATTTGGGTGGTGCTTCAGTTCGTGTTCGGGCAGGCGGTAATCGTGTCGGCGCTGGCGGCCTGCTCTTGGGCGGTGCTCGAGGGTATCGGACTCATCTGGTTCGCCTCCACGCGCTTGGCCGGGAACGGCATGGCATTCGCCTGGGCGGAACAGCGCTAACGGAAGCCCCGCGCAGTACGTTTCTCATATATGCACTCCAGGATCGTTGGGCTGGCTTTGGTCGGGGCTCTGTGCGCTATGTTTTTTGCTTCGGCTCCGGCGCTTGCGATTTCGGTTCAGGTCAACGGCGTCGCGGTGGCAGCCGATGTGGCTCCCGTCGAAGAGCAGGGCCGCACCCTCGTTCCCGCGCGCGCGGTGTTCGCGTCGCTGGGCGCCTTCGTCGATTACGACGCGCGGACCAAGACGATCATTGTCGCGCGGCCGCGCACGACCATCATCTTGCACCTGTTCAGCCAGAAGGCGACCGTGAACGGCAAGACCGCGTGGCTCGACGTGCCGGCGCTCGTCGTGCGCGGACGCACGCTCGTGCCGCTGCGTTTCGTGGGCGAATCCTTGGGCGCGTCGGTCGCGTATAGCGCCGCCAACGATCTGGTCACGATTTTGCTTGCGGGCGCGCATCCGTATGTGCCCGGTCCGCCGACCTTCGCGAACAGCGCGAACATCTCGGGCCTGTCCGTCGACACGCACGGCAAATCGACTCTGTCCCCCGGCGACGTCGTGCAGGTGACGATGAGCGGCACGCCCGGCGGCATTGCGACCTTCGATGTCGCGGGCATCGTCAGCGGGATCGCCATGCACGAGGTCGCCAGCGGCTCGTACACCGGCTTCTACGTGGTGCGCGCCGACCGCAACGTCAACGACGTCCACGTGTTCGCGCATCTGCAGATCGGCAGCGAGATCGTCGATCGCGAATCCGGCCAAGCGTTGTCGATCGTCGGGCGCTTGCCGGCCATCGTGCGCGAACAACCGCGCCCGGGTGCGCGCACGTATGTCATGCAACCGTCGATCGCGGGATTCTTCGATAGCAACGGCGGGCCGCCGATCGATCCGCTCTCGGTGCGCATCTTCGTCGACAACACCAACGTCACCGACTACGCCGGCATCTCCGCGTCGAGTTTTTATTTCACGCCGTACTATCCGCTGGCGCCGGGATGGCATCGCGTCGGCGTGTACGGTGACAACGTCGACGGCGTTTCCTTTGACAGCGATTGGTCGTTCTACGAGATCCCATCGTACCCGCCGGGTTACGGATATATCGGTCAGCTCGATCCGGCGTTTGTGCCGGGTTATAACAACGGCTTTGCTTACAATGGCTTCCCGGTGCTGTCGCTGACGACGCCGACGTATGGCGTGGTTTCGAGCGGACAGATCATCACCATGTTGATGATCGCGCTGCCGGGAGGCTATGGCACGGGCTGGGTGTCCGGCGCGCCCGGGACGATTCCGCTGCTGCCGCTCTTCGGCTACCCGGGTTACTATGCGGGCTCATACGTGGTGCCAGGCGGCGTGAATCTTTCCGGGGTGACGTTGGTGGCGCAGTTCTATCCGTCCAGCGGCGGTTCGGTGCTGGTGACCGAGCCGACGGCGATCTCGATCGTGTCCAGCGTGCCGCGCTACTTGCAAAAAATTGTGCACCGCCCGTCGCTGCCGCCGTGGCAGGCTCGCGCTTTGATTGGCGGCGCGTCGCCCGCGCCCTCGTCCACGCCGGCGCTGCGCGTGTTGCCGGTCGGTCCTGGAAATCGGCCGCTGCCGTTAGCCATGCCGACGCCGACTCCAGCGCCTACGCCTACGCCGACTCGCACGCCGCGACCGCACCGCTCGGTTCCGCCGCAACCTTTGGATGAAGCGACGCCGACGCCAACGCCGCCGCAACATCATTGGACCCCGACGCCCGTGCCCGCGGCGACACCAACGCCCGCACCACCACCGACTCCCACGCCGACGCCGAAGCCTCAGAAGACGCCAACGCCGACACCGAGCCCGACGGCGACTTCCGGCGTCCCGTCGCCAAAACCGATCTAGCTGTAGCGCTCCGAGCGAAGCTCGGATGTGCTATACCGGCCTAAATGTAGCGTTCCGAGCGAAGCTCGGATGTGGTATGCCGGACTTTAGTCCGGCGCGTCGAACGCGCGCGCATGACGCGCATCTACACGCGCGCTGGCGACGCAGGGCAAACGGGTCTGGTCGGCGGCCAGCGAGTTTCCAAGGACAGCGCGCGCATCCAATGTTTTGGGGCGGTGGACGAATGTTCCAGCGTGATCGGATTGGCACGCCGCGATCTGGCCGACCACAAGGACAGCGCGAAAGCGCGGCAGCTCGACGCGTGGCTGGCTTGGGCGCAGGACATGTTATTCAATCTCGGCAGCGATCTGGCGACGCAGCCAAAAGATCGAACCGACAAGATGCCGAGCATCACGCAGCGCGACGTCGATGCGCTCGAAAAGGCGATCGACGCGGCCGAGCGCGAGCTCGAACCGTTGCACACGTTCATCCATCCCGGCGGCGCGTATGCCGGCGGCCTATTGCACCTCGCGCGAACCATCTGCCGTCGCGCCGAGCGCGCAATGGTGACGTTGGCGTCCAGCGAGCCGCTCGAAGCGGTCGCCCTGAAGTACGTCAATCGACTTTCGGATGCGCTCTTCGTGTGGGCGCGCTGGATCAATCGCGAATTCGGCGAGCCCGAGCATCAGTGGAATCCAAAGTCGGAGCCGCCGAAACCAGACTAGAGACTGGTGTTCAGCTTTTCGCTCAGCCAGCCGAGCTCGAACTTGTCGTCAGGGTCGAGCGCCATTCCGAGATTCGCAAGCGCCTCCTTGCCCTCGGCGAACAGCCTGCGCGCCTCCAGCTCGTCTCCCCGTGCCGCCGCCACCGCGGCCCAGTTGAGATTGCGCCACGCGCGGCTCTGGGCGTCCTCTTCTGGCCCTGAGTCCCGCTCTCGGAACCTGGAAGCGGCTGTCTTCACGTCACCGAGGTGCAACTCGACCCACCCGAGGTTGTGCAACTCCATCGTGACCCAGGCGGCTTTGCCCAGCCCGCGGTTGAGCTCAAGGCTTTCTGCATAGAGATCGCGCGCTCGGCCATAGTCGCCTCCGAGCCGGATTCCGGCGGCAAGCAGGTGGAGCGGTCCCGCTTCGGCTTCTCGATCTCCCGCAGCTTGCGCGCGTCGCCGAGCCTCCTCGGCGAACTCCGCGACGCGCGCGTAGTCGCCATCGCGCAGCGCGACTCGAGCCAGACCTGTGAGCGCGTCG
This sequence comes from Candidatus Tumulicola sp., assembly GCA_035601835.1. Taxonomy (NCBI): domain Bacteria; kingdom Bacillati; phylum Vulcanimicrobiota; class Vulcanimicrobiia; order Vulcanimicrobiales; family Vulcanimicrobiaceae; genus Candidatus Tumulicola; species Candidatus Tumulicola sp. The sequence goes on from DATNNM010000015.1 coordinate 118,254, forward strand.
CACTCACCTCGTGGGTCGAACGCTGCTCGTGCTACCCTCAGCGCCTCCTCGTTGCGGGCGCGGGATCGCTCCTGGTTTCCTTTGCGGAACGCGAACAATCCGTCGGCATAGAGAACACGCGCGCGCGCCGGCGAGGGGTCGCCCGCTCCAGGCGCATCGAGCGCGAGTGAGAGTACAGCACTGCCCTGTTCGAGCTCGCCGCGCGAGAGCCAGATGCGCCACGCCCCGGCCGCGAGGGCGAGTGCAGAAGCTCCATCGCCCGCGTTCGCAAACGAGCGGACCGCATCCGCGACCGCGTTTGGCTCTGCGCCGAGACGATCGAGGTCACCGGACCGAGCGGCATCGAGGAGTTGACGGGGCGTGAGCGAGCTCATGTAAGGACGTGTTCGAAGACCGCCAGCGTCTCCTCGGCTGTCTTGTCCCAGGACATTTGCGCGGCCCGCAGTTTGCCGCGCTCGCGCAACTCGGCTGCGAGTTCATCATTGGTGAGCACGCGTTCGAGCACCGCGGCGAGCGACGCGACGTCGCCTGACTTGAAATAGAGCGCCGCATCGCCGCCGGCTTCCGGTATGCCTCCGGCATCCGACGCGACGACGGGCGTGCCGGCTGCCATCGCCTCGAGTACCGGCAGTCCGAAGCCTTCGTAGCGCGAGGGATAGACCAGCGCTGCTGCGCCGGCGTAGAGCGAAGCTAAGCGGTCGTCGTGCACGTGTCCAAGCGCGATGATGCGCACGTCAGGCAGAGTGGTCACGCTGGCGGGGTCAAAACGGCCGGCCACGACCAGTGCGATCTCAGCTTGCCTCTCAGCCGGCATTCGGCTCAGCGCTTGCAACAACGTGTCCAAGCCTTTGCGTGGCTCCACTTCGCCGACGAAAAGCACGTAACGCGAAACGCCATCGAAGTGCGCCGGCGCGCCCGTGGCTAACGCCGCATCGACCCCTAAGTGCACCACGTCGATGCGATCCGGCTCGATGGCCAAGTGCTTGGTCAATTCGGTTTTCGAGAAATGCGAGTCCGTGATGAAGTGTTTGGCGTGCAAAGCGGCTTGCCGGAACGGGCGCTGCTCGCGCTCCCGCACGTCCGGATCCGCCGGGGGCATCGCGAACAGCGATGCGTCGTGCAGCGTCGCTATCGCAGGGCGCGAGGCGATCCAGCTCATGCCGTTCCAGGGATACCACACGCCGTCGATCGTTGGGTGGGCGGCGCGCCGGTGTGCAACCGCGGCTCGTGGCACGCCGCCGTGGCGTCGATAGTGCGTCGCGTGCAAGAAGGCGGGCCACTCGGGAACGAGCAGCGTGGTGCGCACGCGGCGCTGATCGACTTCAGCCCAGCGCCGCAGGATCGCGCGCGTGTATCTGCCGATCCCGCGCCGGTCACCCGGCAGGTTCCACGCATCGACGCCGATGTGCAAGGTCATGCTAGGGAACGCAAACGCCTCTCGCATACGTTCATAGGTGCGGATGCCATTCTCTTGCGCCAAGCGCTTCGCATTTTAGGGAGACATGACTATGCTTCGTCGCGCCTCGATCCTCGTTGCCGTTCTCGCGATCGTCGGATTCGGTGCGCTTCAGCCGGCGCCGTCTCGGGCGGTCAACCCGACCTACCCGCTGACGTGCAAACCGGGGCCATTTCTCGTTTCACTGCACCACGCGGCCGATCCGACCTCCGGCGCACAGCAGAACGTTCTTTCGATCCGCTTCACGCCCAGCCGGGGAGCCGCATCTGAAGGCCTTCAGCCTGGTCAATGCGCTTGGGGTGACCGAGCCGTACGTGCGAGCGAGCCGACCACGTTGCTCTTAGACCCGGACGACAACTACAACGTCTATTTTCAAAACGGCAAGGTTACCCATCTGTATGTGGCGATCTTCCCGTGGCTAAACGGTTTCGTGGACGGAACCGGACCGATTCAGATCTTCCAGGTGCACCGGGATGGAACAGATTTCAAAGTCGATCGGGTGGGGCCGTAAGGACGTCCGAGCTGCGCTCGGAACGCTACATTGACGTCCGAGCTGCGCTCGGAACGCCACACCCGGACTTCGTTCGGGTCGCTACATTCCGGGGCTAAAGCCCCGGCACTACATTAGGTACGGGCTAGGTTACGGTCGGACGGCGGGGAGGATCTGCTTCGGCACCAGGTCGTTGACGAAGCTTAGCCACACCGGATATTGGCCGTAGTTCGCGGCCGTGATCATCACCGCCATGTCGAGCCGCGGCAGCACGATGAGCAGCTGGCCGCCGTTGCCTCCCGCATTGAACGCCTTGTACGTCTGCCCGTTCACCACATAGGTGAAGAGGTGCCAGCCGTATCCGTAGTCGCCGGGATTGTTCAATCCAGATCGAGGTTCGATCGACGCCTGCAGCCACTTGTCATCCAGGACCGAAGAACCGTTCCAGAAACCGCGATTCAAAAAGAGCTGACCGAATTTCAGGAAATCGCGCGGGAGGAAGTGATCGCCGCCGGCCATGTAGGCCGTGTCGAGCGGCGGGGGCGTGAGCCACATGGCGTACGGGCCGAATTGCATCGGCTTTGCGAAGCGGTCGTAGAAATACTCGGGCAGCCAGCTGCCGGTCGCCTTTGTCACGACGCCGCCGAGCAGGTTGATCCCGGCCGAGCAGTATGTCGCCTTCGTGCCAGGCTCGGATACCAAAGGAAGGTCGAGCGTGAATTTGTACCAGTCCGGCTGCGCCGTCTGAGATTGCATCGCGTCTTCAAGGCCGGGCGAGGCGTCGTCATTGTCGTCGCACGCCAAGCCGGAAGACATCGACATCAGGTTCCCGACCGTGATCTGATTCTTGCGCGGGTCAGGGTGCGCGAACGGCACGTACTGCGGGAACAGCGTGTACGCAGGGGTGTTCGGGGAGAGCGAAGGATGGTCGCGCATCGCTGCGCCGATGAGCAAGGTCGCGACGCTCTTGCCGGCGGAGCGGACGTCGTGCGGCCGGCCGCGATCGAAGCCATTGAAATACTGGTCTAAGACCAGTTTGCCGTGGCGCGCGATCAGGATGCTTTGGATGTACGGCGAGCGCGTCGAAGTCGCCGCCGCGCCGACGCTTTTCAGCACGTCGCGGATCTTCTGCTCGTCCATGCCGACCTCGGCCGGCGATGCTGTCTTCCAACCGTCGCCGGTCTCGAGCGGAACGGAGTACGTCGCAGCGGCGTCGGCCGGCCGTACTTTTCGCAGGACGAACGTGCCGGGAAATGGATCGAAGTGAAACGCGATGCTGCGCGCCGCCGCGTCGAACGTGCCCGTGATGTCGGGCGCGTCTTTGCGCGAGAGCGTGACCCGGTCGCCGGCGACGCTCACGGCTCTGCTGCCGATGCGCGCGCCGAAATTTTCCTCGGGATTGCGAACGAACGCGCTGAGTGTGCCGTCGGATGCACGCTGCACGATGAGATCCACGTGCTGGACGTCGACGAACGGAACGATCCGTCCGCGCCACGGCCCGCCCGGTGGGCCTGAAAAGACGACGGGCGTCGCGAAGCGCGCTCCCGTGCTGACGCTGATCGGCTGGATCCACTGCCCAGCCAAATCATTGTCAGCATAGCGAAGGCGAAGTTTGTTGCCGTTCCCGAAGTCGAATGTCAGCGTGTAGTCCTGTCCGCTCGCCGAACCCCGCAAGGCGCCGACGCGGGCAGACCACGAGCGACCAGAGACCGAGATGACCACTTCGTTTCCAGCGAACGCGGGCCCGAAGGCTTGCTCTCCAGACCACACGCCGACCAGATCGGATGCGGAGAGCTTGGCGGCGGCGGTGGTCATGCTTCCCAAAACGAACGCAAGGGCGGTCGCGCTGAGAATCGCGAGGTGACGTAAATTCATCATCTGGCCTACGCTACTTGACGAACCCTGACGCTATCCTGCCCGCGCATTCCGTTGATTTTCAGGCGTCCCGCGTGGTCCCGGACGGAAGCCGGACTGAGCCTGGGGTATACTACACAAGAGCTCCGAGCTTTCGCTCGGAACGCTACATTGGGAAGGTTGGGATCATGGACTTCAAAGACAAATTGAACAAGGCGTGGGAAAAGACTAAAGAAGTCGCCGGCGAGGTCGGCAAGGGCGCCAAAGAAGGCTACGAAAAAGCCAAGGAGCAGGCGCCGGGCGCTTGGGAAAAAGCGAAGGCCGACATGAAGCATGCGGCCAGCGCAGTGAAGTCGGAAGCGGAGAAGCTCAACAAGCCGAAGGACGCTCAGGCCGGCGCCGGGGCCTCGACCCCGGAACCTAAGAAAGAAACCGACAAGCCTGCCGGTTCCTAAAGCGTCTTCGGATTAGACTAGGCGGATATGCCAGGTCTCGGACGGATCCGGTGGCTTGATCACGGTATCTTGTTCACCTATGATGATTTTCGTCATGGTCTCACTCCCTGTCGCGGTTGTGCGTAACCCGGGGCCCCTTTCGCAAAAGGAGCGCCCTGCTTATATGAGACACAAAGGGGCGCAGTTGTGACCGCTGGTACGCATGGGCTGGCTGGTTGTGTGACGTACGTCACAGGGCCACTGGTCCGGCGCGGGCTGCGGCGCATATACTGATTTGGAGGCGATGATGGAAAAAGCGACGTTTGCTGAGGGCTGTTTTTGGGGCGTTGAGTCCTCGCTCCGGCAGGTACCTGGCGTTCTTGACGCCGTGGTCGGCTACACCGGTGGGACGACTGAGAGCCCCAGCTACCGGGATGTCTGCACTGGCCGCACCGGACATGCCGAGGCTGTCGAAGTGACCTTCGATCCTGCCAAGGTGACGTACGAGAAGCTGCTCGATCACTTTTGGACCAGCCATGATCCGACGACGCTGAATCGTCAGGGTCCGGATCACGGCACGCAATATCGTTCGGCGATCTTCTTCCACTCGCCCGAGCAAGAGGTGGCGGCGAAAGCTTCCAAGGAGCGGCTGGAGGCGTCGGGCCGTTTGCACCGGCCGATCGTCACGCAGATCGCGCCGGCGTCCACGTTCTGGCGCGCCGAAGAATATCACCAGCGCTATTTCGAAAAACAGGGCATCGACGCGTGCCCGATCTAGATCCTCAGGCTTAGTTCTTCAGCGGTAAGGTCTTCGATGTCGAAGACCTTTTCTTTTGAGGTCGCTCCGCGCATGAGGGTGATCCGCGATGGAGCGATCTTTAGCGCTGCAGCCAGAGCCTTGCGACATGCCTCGTTCGCTTTGCCTTCGCGGGCAGGGGCGCGCACTCGAACGATCACACGGCCTCTGTCCACGCTTACGCCGGGCGACTTCGATCCCGGCTTGACGAGGACGGACAGTCGCACGGTTACAGCGCTTTCTGGCAACCGGGGCTAAAGCCCCGGCACTACATCCGAGCTTCGCTCGGAACACTACATTTAGCTCGCTCGGAACGCTACATTTAACCGGGTCCTCACCCCCGCGGTCACCGGTTTTGGTATCCTCGAGGCATGAGGCCGCGCCAGCTCGCCGCGTTGTTGACCGCCTTTTCGCTGCTGGGATGCAGCGGCGGCGGTGGCGGCGCCATTCCCCCGCCTCCGACCCCGACTCCGCCTCCCGGGCAGCAAAAGATCCAACACGTCATCATCATCTTTCAAGAGAATCGCACGCCGGACAACCTCTTCCATGCATTGCCGGGGGCCGACATCGCCAATAGCGGCACGAACTCCAAGGGAGCGACGGTCTCGCTCGTGCCGGTCAGCATCAGCGCGCCGTACGACATCGACCACTCGCACCACGCCTTCACCACCGAATACAACAGCGGTTCGATGAACGGCTGGGATCTGGTCGGCATGAACTGCCCGAGCAAGACCTGCAATCCGCTCACGGCATTCGGCTACGTGCCGCAAGCAGAAGTTCAAGAATACTTCACGATGGCGGAGACGTACACGTTCGCCGATCGCATGTTCCAGACCAATCAAGGTCCGAGTCTGCCCGCGCATCAGTACATCATCTCCGGCACGTCGACCAATGCGGTCGGCAGCAACCTGCTCGCCGCCGAGAATCCCAACTACGCCAACGGCAACTCGCGCAATTGCGACGGCGACCCCTTATCGCGCGTGGCGATGATCGACCCGAGCGGCAGCGAAGCGACAAAGCTGCTGCCCTGCTTCGAGCACGCGACGTTGATGGACGAGCTGGACGCCAAGGGCGTCTCATGGCGCTACTACGACTCGTTCAACGGCGGGTTGTGGTCAGCACCGGACGCGATCTCGCACATCCGCAACGGCGCGGATTGGAACAACGTCATCATCCCGCAGACGACGATCCTCAACGATATCGCCGCCGGCCAGTTGCGTCAGGTGTCCTGGGTGATCCCGAACGGCAAGCAGTCGGATCACGCGCTCTCGACCGACGGCACGGGGCCGGCATGGGTGGCGTCGATCGTCAACGCGGTGGGCAACAGCGCGTATTGGAACAACACCGCGATCTTCATCACCTGGGATGACTGGGGCGGCTGGTTCGACCACGTCACGCCGCAGATCTTCAACTCTTACGAGTTGGGCTTCCGGGTGCCGCTCATCGTGGTCTCGCCGTACGCGAAGCCGGGATATGTGTCGCACGTGCAGCACGAGTACGGCAGCATCTTGAAGTTCACCGAGGAGACCTTCGGCGCGGCCTCGATCGGCTACACCGATGCGCGCGCGGACGATCTGTCGGATTGCTTCAACTACAATCAGACGCCGATCGTGTTCAAGACGATCGCGTCCAACCGGCGCGCTACGTACTTCCTATCGCAGCCGATGGCGAACGTGCCGCCGGACACCGACTTCTGAGGGCTCGCCGTAACACGGACCTAAAGGTCCGTGGCTACGTTTAGGTGCGGTCCGTGGCTACGTTTAGGCGAGGTCCGTGGCTACGTTTATCCGAGCTTCGCTCGGAACGCTACACCCGAACTTCGTTCGGGTCGCTACTTACCGGGGCTAAAGCCCAGGCACTACATCCGGGGTCGCTACATTTTGGGAAAGCCGACGAAGCGGAATGCGATCGGACTGATCCGCTCGGAGATCAGGGCCTCGATTTCACCGTCTTTGCCTTCGGGGTCCTTGAGCAGATGATTCAGGTAGTGCGTCCACGCGAACATGCGCGTGCTGAAGCGCGCGCCGAGGGCTGCGAACATCGCTTTGGACGTATGCAGATCTGCATGCTCCCGCGTCCATGACTGCCGGCATTCCTCGAGGGAAGCAGGCACCGGTCCATCGCGCGGCCCGCGCCCAAGCGCGCGCATGCGTTCGAAAAACCACGCCAGCGTTGGATCGTCCATGCGTTCCCACCCGAAGTCCTCGAGAATGAAGGCGCCCCCGGGGCCCATCAGCGCGGCGATCTTCGTGATCGCACCGTCAAGATCTGGAATGTGATGCAGCGCGCGCATCGCGACGACGCGCGCGAATGGCGCGGAGCCGGTGAACGCTTCGAGCGTGGTCTTGCTGAACGGCGGGCCCTCGGGCGCGGCGGGGTCGATGGCGGTGATATCGTAGCCGTTTTGTTGTAGCGCCAGCGCGAGTTCGCCGGATCCGCATCCGATCTCGAGCAGCCGGCTCGGCGCCTCAGGCAGAAACGCGCGTACGAAGTCCGACGTCGGCCTGAAGTCCGAGAATTCACCGTAGCTTGCGGTCACGCTCTGCTTCCCTTGGAGGTCGTCCCGGCCGGTGGGTTAAAAGTGGCGCGGGAACGCTGTGCACTAGGCAGTTCTTCGGTCGCAACATTTTGCAGGCTCGCGGCGTTCTTGGACTAGGGACTCCATCGCTCTTTCTTGTCATGGGAGGTTTCTCGCATGCATAGGGCTTTTCGAATGCTCGCGGTTTGTCTTGTATTGGCCGTGACATTCTCGCAGGCCGTTCCGGCTCCGTCCTTGGCGGCCCCGCAATTCGTCGCGACGCTCACCGTGGCGCCGCCCAGCTATTTCGGCAAGTGTCCTGCGCTCATAAAAATCAACGGCACGATCCACAACAACGCGCCCTTCGTCCCCTCAGTGAAGTACTCGATTCTCAACAGCGACGGCATCGACAGCTTCAAGATGACCGCCACGTTCAACGCTTTGCACAACGCCGTCATCACCGATGCGCGCACGCCGTCGATACCGGGCGGTTACTGGGTGCAGATGCGCATCTGGGTGAGCAATCAGATGGTTGCCGTCAGCAACAAGGCGGCATTCACGGTCGAATGCACGGGCCCGAGAGCGACGCCGAGACCGACACCGACGCCGTGCATCTTGCCTAGCGGCGCGCCGTGCAACATGCCGACGCCGTGCGTAAGCGTGCCAGGCAAAGTGTGCAACCCGAATGCGACCCCGACGCCGAAATCAACTCCTTGCCAACCAGCGGCCGCATATGTCAATTGCAAGCCGGACCTGACGCCGAGGCCACCCGTAACGGTCGGCGGCCATCTCACGAACTGGGGTGGGGGCGTGACGCTGACGGACGCGGACGCGTTCCTCAACAACAACGGACACTGCGCGTTCAACATCAGGTACATCTACTCCAACATCGGCCCCGTCGCAGCGCTGCCGGCTTGGAAGAACGCGCTTCGTGTCGACGCCAACTCCGCACCGGTCAGCATCCAAACGATCACGCTGGCGCTGGCGGCCGGTGGAACATCGGTCATCAACACGCAGGCGTACCTGCCGGCCGGCGTACACACGCTCACGCTGAAGCTGAATGATACCGGTTCGTTGATCGAGTCCAACTACGCCAACAACACCGGCACCATCAAGTATCAGCTGACCGGCAAGTGCCTCGACACGCGTCCCGCGCTCATGCTCAGCCACTAGGCTGCGCGGCACGGAGCTAAAGCTCCGTGGCTACATAGCGTTTTGGCCCGTGGCTACATAAGCGGCGTCCTGCGAGAGCAGGGCGCCGTTTTTTTACATGAGGATTTTTTCGATGGTGTTCCAGCTGCGGGTGGTGACGCTACGTCCGAATTCCTTGTCGAGGACCTTCATCAGCTCGGTCGTTCCAAACCTGGGTGAGAGCGTGATGGCGGTGCACACCTCGGTCGAGGTGATGCGCACGATCGCTCCGTGCTCGATCTTGGGTTTGCCGATAATCGGCTTACGAGTTAGGAACGTGACGTATAGCTTGGTGTCCGGCGTGATGCGGATGCCTTTGAAGGGGTCGGCCTTCTTTCAGCTTCTGGAGCTGTTGCAACGTGCGCACAACGACGCCGACCTCGTGACCAAACGTCTTCTTCGCCTTTGCTTCGATCTCGGCGGCGATCGTCTGCGGGCTCGCCTTCGTCGTTTCGAAGACCACGTTGCCGCTTACCAGCACGGTTCTGCCATTGCGAAACCCAAGCGCTTCAAACGCCTTCTTCAACGCGTCCATCTTGATCAGCTTGTTGCCGCCGACGTTGATGCCGCGCAAGAACGCGACGTAGGATGGCACGGAGCTAAAGCTCCGTGGCTACATTACTTTTCGCGACGAAGGTGGTCTGCGGGGTGACGCCCGCGGCCAGGGTTTGGTAGACGACGCAGTAGCGCTCGGTCAGTTTTTGCAGCGTCGCCAACTGTTCTGAAGTGAGGTCGCCTTCTAGTTCGAAGCGGAGCCGTATCGCCTGGAAGCCGACCGGTGCATCGCGATCGACGCCAAGCGTGCCCCGAAAGTCTAAGTCGCCTTCGGCGATGACCGTGCCGCCGGTGACGGGAGCCCCGGTCGATGTCGCGACCGCACGCAACGTCACGCCCGCGCACGCCACGAGCGCTTGCAAGAGCATGTCGCCCGAACACGCAAGCGTGCCGTCGCCGCCCGTCGCCGGGTGCAGGCCCGCTTTCACCAATGCCCGGCCGGTCTCGACCGAGCAGCTCAAGGCTTCGGGATCGTCGAGCCGGCCTTCCGCGCGCAACTGGATCAGCGCGGCGCCGGGCTGCTCGCGATACTTATCCTTGATCGGCTGCTGGATCTCGCGTAATGTGGTCGCGTCCATGTTTCGCTCCGTTGTCGTGTTATTCAAACTTAGGTAACTCCGTTTTCCGCTCGAGCTCTTCGAGCGCCTCCAATTCGGGAAGGGAGATGAGATCCTTGTGCCGCCCGGCGGTCTTTTTGGCTTTGACGAGGCCGGATAGCGACAGCACGTGCACGACTTGATCCCCAAGACGGATTTCCTTCGACACCTTTTTCGCGGCCTCGAAGTCGCCGATCCCTGCGACTTCTGCAAGCAGGTCAATCCAGCCGAGGCGAGTCACGAGGGTGAAGTTCAGGCCGTTCTTGATGGTCCGCTCATCAAAACGAAACGGGACTTCCCCACCGGGTACGCGGAGCTGGGGCTCATAGGGCTTGAGTGCGGCAACGAGTTTTCGGATGTTCTCGACGTCGCGGGCGTAGAGGACGTCGAGATCGTTGGTGACGAACGCCGACCCTTGAAGACTCATCGCGACGCCGCCGATGATAACAAAGCGGACCTCGGCGCTGCAGAGCACCTTCAGAGGTTCGTCAAAGTTCACTTGCGCCCGCCGTGTTGTAGACGGTAGGCTGATTTTAGCTCCTCCAACCATGCCGAGGTCTTCGACAGATTGTCAAGTCGTTCTCTCGGTGAGCGGCGTAGGTTTCCGGCGATAAGGGTCAGATCGATTCCAAAGTCTGCGGCTTCTGCGGTCTTGCTGCCCGGCGGCGGATTGCTGAGCCAACTCGAGTATGACGGTTTGCGGCCTGCGCGGCTGAAGCGAGTCCCCTTGCGTAGTTTGCTGCGCTGCTTCAACGCGGTAGGCGCGAGCGATATCGCCGGCACCTTGGGCGCGATCAATGCGGAGGCGCCGCATCCCAGCGCCGAAGCCAGTTTTTCCAACACCGCGAGTGTGGGGTTTGCCCGCGCTTGCTCCATCGCGGACACGACCGGCCGAGAGAGACCCGCCTTCTTCGCGAGCTGCTCCTGGGAAAGGCCCAGCGCCGCCCGCGCTTCGACCACGTTGCGGCGCAGCGTCTGGCGTACGTGTTCTTTCTTCATTGCAACCCAATCGTAGCAGAGGGTTTGGGCAATTGTCAATAAGAGTTTACAATTAACGGCAAGGCGAGGGGAGAAACCAATAGGCCACCGAAGGCGCGGCAGCATGCGGTACGTCATTGCGGTCATGCTGTGCGCGTTCGTGTTTTCCATGAGCGGGTGCGCGAAGAAGTCGTCGACGACGACAACGGTTGCGACGGAGGCGCCTCAGGCAAGCTCGACGCAGGCGGCGATGGCGACGCCGGCGCCGTCGCCGACGGCGCCGTTCGGAAGAATCAACTTCAGTCCCGACCTCGATGTCGCGTTTAAGCCCGAGTGCTCGGCTGCAGCCGCCGGCACGGGCCCGCACAGCGGCTTCACGCTTTCTTTCGGACAGAATGCGCAGATTAGGAGCGGCAGCATACGGCTCCCCGACTACGCCGGCGCGGACGGTACCTACAGCGACTCGAGCAAGCTGATGTCGCCAAACCCGACGTTTTCGATAAGCCTGGCGCAAGGCACGCTCGCGCCCGCGAAGGACAGCTCGATCACCGTGACCATCAGGAATCATGGGTTGGAGGGATTTGCGACTCTTGAGAATTTCCGCTTGAACGGCAATTCCGTCACCGTCGGTACCATCAGCTGGGTCTGCACGTAGGGCGAGCGCTAGTATCCGGGGCTAAAGCCCCGGCACTACATAGGTCATGCGAGGGACTTCTCCAAGAACGTTCGCTTGCAGCGGGCCGAGCAGAAATAGTAAATCTGGTCGCCGACCAGCGCCGTCTCTTTCGCTCCCGCGATCGCGACCGTCATGCCGCAGATCGGGTCGATCGCTTCCTCTGGCTCGGCATCGGCCACCGGTTTGCTCGAGCGCCGCAGCGCCACGATCTCGGCGAGGATCGACAGGGCAACTTCGTGCGGCGTCTTCGCATTGATGTCGAGGCCTGCAGGATTTCGTATCGCTGCGAGATGCTCGTTCGTCCAACCGCGCTCGCGCAGCGCCTCCTGCACGGCGACGCTGCGCTGCCGGCTGGCGACGAGGGCGATGTATGTCGCTTGCGCGCGCAGCAACGCGTCGAGTCCGATGTCGTCGTATTCACCCATCGATGCGCACACGCCGAAGAGTTGCGCTTTGCGAAATGCCGGCGCTTGCGCTTGCAAAGTCTCGGCCAGTCTCTCCACCGGAATGGTCTTGATGGAACGCGCGGCGGTTGAGACCGGCTCGGAGGCCTGGCGGACCGACAGTACGTCGAAGCCCAGCGGGGCGCCGAGTTCGGCGAGGGCGTCGGCGATCGGCATGGCGCCGATCACGACCAACATCGGATTTCTCACATACGGCTCCACGTAAAGATCAAGCGCTCCTTGGCTCGCGCACGTCATGCTGACGCGCACGTAGTGATCTGGCCCTGTGTCTTCTGGTTCGGGGTAGCCCGGCAGATCGGCAATGGTATCCGGAGAGATGCGCACGAGTCGCGGTTCGCCGTTGCGCAGCGCGGCCAGCCCTTGGACGCGCAGCACCTCGGTGGAACAGCCGCCGCCGATGTAGCCTTCGATGCGGCCGTCTTCGAACACGATGGCCGCGTCGCCAAGATGCGAGGAGGACGGCGCCTTGCGAGCCACCACCGACGCGACGGCGAAGGGCACGCCCTCGCGGGCTAGCGCCGCGAGGCGTTGGAGGAACTCAGGCCTGGCCACTGGAGAGCGTTTCGCGCACGCGCGTGAACACGTGCGTGATGATGCGTTTGGCTTGCGCGTCGAGGATGCGGCCGCCGATCGTGGCGACGGGTCCGCTCACCGTCGCTTCGCCGGTCCAGTCGAGGGTGGTGCCGGCGCCATCGGCATTCATGGTGGCGTGCGCGGTGAGGTCCACGACGCTGCCCATGCCGCCGCCGTGGATGGTGACGTCGACGACCTTCTGCTCGGGCTTCGGCTCGAGTGCGACTTGGAACGTGAACTTGCCCTTCACCGGACCGACGCCCACACGAACGACCGAGGTGAAGTGATGTGGGTCGGCGATCTCGGTGGAGATCACGTCCGGCAGGCATGCCGCCACTTTCTCCGGTGAGTTCATGAAGTCGAAGACCGTTTGGTAGGGCGCCGTGATCTGTTCGTGGCCTTCGTAGTGGAGTTTCATCGTGTGTTCAGTACGTCCGGGGCTAAAGCCCCGGCACTACATGCGAGCTTCCTTTGTTTCATGCGGTGATGCCGTGGTCGCGCATCGCGCGCCACACTTTGTCGCGCGTCATCGGCATGTCGATGTGGCGCACGCCGTGCGGCGAGAGCGCGTCCACCACCGCGTTGACGAATGCCGCCGGCGAGCCGACGTTGGGCGACTCGCCCACGCCCTTCGCGCCGATCGGATGGTGCGGCGACGGCGTGACCGTTCGGCCCGTCTCCCAGTGCGGCGTCTCCAGCGCCGTCGGCACGAGATACTCGGTGAAGTTGGTCTGGCGGCAGTTGCCTTCTTCATCGTACGCGAGTTCTTGCATGAACGCGATAGCGAAGCCCTCGGTCAGACCGCCGTGGATCTGGCCGTCGACGATCATCGGGTTGATGACCGTGCCGCAGTCGTCGATGGCGACGAAACGCTTCACGTGCGGCTCGCCCGTGCCTTTGTCAATCGTGAGGGCGCAGATGTACGCGCCGTTGGGGAACGTCAAGTTCGGCGGGTTGTAGTAGTTTGTGCCTTCAAGGCCGGGTTCGATATCGTCGGGCAGGTTAGTATACGCTGCGAACGCGATCTGCGCCATGGTGACGGCGTTTTCGGTGCCCTTCACGCGGAACTGCCGGTCCACCCATTCAAGGTCGGCGGGATTGGCCTCGAGCAGGTGCGCCGCGATCAACTTCGCCTTCTCGCGGATCTTGCGCGATGCCATCGCGATCGCGGCCCCGGCCACCGGCGTGCTGCGGCTCGCGTACGTGCCGAGGCCGTAGGGCGCGGTGTCCGTATCGCCTTCTTCGACCAGCACATTGTTCACGTCGAGGCCGAGTTCTTCGGCGACGATCTGCGCCCAGGTCGTCTCGTGGCCTTGGCCTTGATGTCGCGTGCCGGTGCGCACGATAGCGCTGCCGGTCGGGTGCACGCGGATCTCGGCGCTGTCGAACATCTTCAGGCCGAGGATGTCGAACTGGTTGTTCGGACCCGCGCCCACGATCTCCGTGAACGTGGAGACGCCGATGCCGAAGAGCTCGCCGCGCTTGCGCGCCTCAGCTTGCTCCTTGAGCAATTGGTCGTAGCCGATCGTCTTGAGCGCTTTGTCGAGCGTGGCTTGATAGTCACCGCTGTCGTAGGTCCAGCCGAGCGCGGACTTGTAGGGGAATTTCTCCTTCGGGATGAGGTTCTTGCGGCGCAGTTCGACCGGATCCATCTTGAGTTCGTCGGCCAGGATGTCCATCGCGCGCTCGATCACGTACGAGGCTTCGGTCACGCGGAACGAACAGCGGTATGCGATGCCTCCCGGCGGCTTGTTGGTGTAGTAGCCGTCCACTTCGGTGAAGGCGATGGGGAAATCGTACGAGCCGGTGCAGATGCTGAAGAGTCCGGCCGGAAATTTCGTCGGATCTGCAGCGCCGTCGAAGGCGCCGTGGTCCGCAAGCGTGCTCACCTTGAGGGCGGTGAGTTTGCCCTCTTTGGTGGCGCCGATCTGCGCTTCCATATAGTAGTCGCGCGCGAAATGGGTGCTGGCGAGGTTTTCGGTGCGGGTTTCGACCCATTTGATCGGCACGCCCAGCGTCAGCGAGGCGACGATCGCGCACACGTAGCCCGGATAGACCGGCACCTTGTTGCCGAAGCCGCCGCCGACATCGGGTGAGATGACGCGGATGTTGCTCTCCGGCACTTTGGAGACCAGCGAGATCACGGTGCGGTGCGCGTGCGGCGCCTGCGAGGTGACGTAGAAGGTAAGCCGGCCGGTGCCGACGTTCATGTCCGCGATGCAGCCGCAGGGTTCCAGCGGCGAGGGGTGGCAGCGCGGGAAGCGGATCAGCTCTTTGATCTTGACTTGCGATTTATCAATCGCGCTTTCCGTGCCCGCCTTGTCGCCGACTTCCCAATGCCAGATTAGGTTGGTCTTCTTCTCACGGTCCTCGCGCAAAATCGCCGCGTCCTTGGCCATCGACTGGTACGGGTCGACGATGGCCTTGAGCGGCTCGTAGTCGACCTCGACCGCGGCGACGCCGTCTGCGGCGGCTTCGCGCGAATCGGCGACGACCGCCGCGACCTCTTGGTATTGGAAGAGCACCTTGCCGCGCGCGAGCACCATCTGCTTGTCGCCGGCCAGCGTGGGCATCCAATCCAGACCTGCCTTCGCGAGGTCGTCGCCCGTGATCACGGCCTTGACGCCGGGGACCTTGAGCGCGGGCGCCGTGTTGATGCTCTTGACCTTCGCGTGGCCGTACGGACTGCGCACGAGCGCCATGTAGAGCATCTTGGGCAGCACGATGTCGTCGAGGTAGCGGCCGCGGCCTTGGATGAAGCGCGAATCTTCTTTGCGCGGGACCGGCTGGCCCATGACGCTGGGCGGTGGTGTGTTGGCCATTTCAAGAATCCCCTCCGGGGCTAAAGCCCCGGCACTACATCCGAGCTTCGCTCGGAACGCTACATTTACGCTTTCATGGCGGTGGCGGCTTGCTGCACGGCCTTGACGATGTTCTGATAGCCGGTGCAGCGGCAGAGGTTGCCCGATAGCCCTTGGCGGATCTCGGCTTCGCTCGGATTGGGAATGCGTTTGAGCAGCGCGATCGACGACATGATCATGCCGGGCGTGCAGTAGCCGCACTGCAGCCCGTGCTGATCGTGAAACGCTTGCTGCAGCGCGTGCAGCTTGCCGCCTTGCACGAGCCCTTCGACCGTCTCGACCTTGCTGGCGTCGGCTTGGACGGCCAGCATCGTGCACGATTTCACGGGCACGCCGTCGACGAGCACGGTGCACGCGCCGCAACTGGTCGAGTCGCAGCCGATGTGCACGCCGGTGTAGCCGCGATCGCGCAGGAAGTAGGCCAGCACGGTGCGCGACTCGACCTCGCCGCTCTCTTCGGCGCCGTTGACGTTGATGCGAACCTTGTGACTCATGGGCGTCACACTTTCTTTTTGCGGTCGCGGGCGGTGGTCAGCGCGCGGCCGACCAGCACGCGGATGAGATCGCGTTTGTAGTCGACGCCGCCGCGGGTGTCGGCGATCGGATCGCACGCCTTCGCGGCGGATTCGGCGGCCGCGCGGATGGCGTCGTCGCTGAGCTGCTTGCCGGTGAGCAGCTTTTCGGCGTCCGACGCGCGCAGGGCGGTCGGCCCGACCGCGCACAAACCTATCCCCGCGCTCTTGCACGCGCCCTTGTCGTCGAGCACGACTTTGACGGCGACGGCGGCGGTCGCAAAGTCGCCCACTTTGCGTTCGATCTTGATGTACGCGCCCTTCGCGCCGGCTTCGGGCACGGGCCACTGGACTTCGGTTGCGATCTCGCCTTGCTGCAACGCGGTGGTGAAGCTGTCCACGATGAATTCGTCGATCGGAATCGTGCGAGAGCCCTTGTTGCCCGTGACCACGACGCTCGCGCGGGCGGCAAGCGCGGCCGCGCACCAATCGCCCGCAGGGTCGTTGTGCGCGATCGAGCCGACGAGCGTGCCGCGGTTGCGCACGATCGGGTCGGCCACGACGCGCGCGACGTCGGCCATGAGCGCGTACTTGTCGAGGATGAGCGGGGAGAACTCGATGTCGGCGTGTCGGGTGAGCGCGCCGATCTTGAGCATGCCGCCCTCTTCTTTCAAGTAGGCAAGCGACTTGATGGGGTTGATGTCGATGAGGGCAACCGGCTGGGCGAGCCGGTAGCGCATCGCCGGGATGAGGCTTTGACCGCCGGCCAGGACCCGTGCGTCCCCGCCGTATTTGCTGAGCGCGTCAAAAGCCTCGCGGAGTTCGCCGGCACGCACGTATTCGAACGCTGCAGGGAACATCTTCGGCCTTCCGTTTGGGGCGTGAGGGCCGGAGGATTTGCCCGCCAGGGCGGCTTTGGCCTGCTATCCTTAGAGAAACAGCGAGACGGGCACTTTAAAGAACTCTGCGAAGCGCTTTGCGGCTTTCACGCTTATTTTTCGCCGGCCCGAGAGCATTTGACTGGCCGTTCCCTTTGACTTGATGAGAGCGCCAAGCTCGGTGACGGTCATGCCACGTTCCAACATCAGTTCGCGCAGGATGTCGGCAGGCGTCGCCGCCTGCGGCATCTGGTAATGCTCTTCCTCATATTTCTCGATCAACGCCGCAAGCAGATCGAGATATTCCTCGATCGCGGGCGTTCGCGCGCGAGCGGCGAGCAGCGCCCGCACCTCGGCGAGCGCCGCCTCGTTCTCTTTTTCACTTCTGATCACGCGCGGACGTCGCTCGTTGAGAAGCGCACCGTAGGCCTCCAGGACCGCACTGTTCATCGTTTCCATTTTCCTTTATCGTATTGAGAACGCCTTGAGGTCAATCGGCCTAGGTTCCAGCGCAGCACATCCGGGGCTAAAGCCCCGGCACTACACCCGAGCTTCGCTCGGGTCGCTACATTAGGTCGCTCGGGACGCTACATTAGGTCGCTCGGGTTAGTGGATCTTGGGCGGTGGGGTGTGCTCTAGGCGCGTGTCGACGCGAGAGGGTATCGGGAATTCCGTGATGTCGCCGGCGGGGGTGATGCGCCCGATGCGATTGCTCTGCGGTTCGGTGAACCAAAGATTGCCGTCGGGCCCGGTGAGGAGTTCCCGCGGATAGCTGCCGGCGGCCGGCACTACGAATTCGCTGATCTCGCCGTCCAGCGATACCCGACCGATGCGGTTGCCCGTGCCCTCGGTGAACCACAAGCGCTTGTCGGGACCGACCATCAAATCTCCAGGATCGCTTTGGGGGCTCATCAGCGTGAATTCGACGATGTGACCGCCCTGCGGGGTCATGCGCGCGATCTTGTTGCCGCGCCGTTCTATGAACCAGATGTTTCCGTCAGGCCCTACGATCAGATTGCGCGGTTGGCTGCTGGCCGTGGGAACCGCGAATTTGGTAGCGATCCCATCCAGTGTCACGCGGATGATGCTGTTCTCGCCATGCACCCAGAGATTGCCGTCGGGCCCGATCAGGATGTTCGTCGCGACGTTCAGGAGTGCCGGAATCTTGATCGCACGCACGGCCAGAGTAGGCGACACGCGCATCAGACTTCCGGTCGACGGTTCGTCGAACCACACGTTGCCGTCCGGCCCGACCATGATGTTGGTCGGGACGCCCTTTTTTGACGTGCTTGGGATTTCTCTCACGCTACCGGAGGTGTCGACGACGCCCCAGATGTGGCTTGGGTGCGTTCCACTCAAGTGCCAGTACGGCCCGGATGAAACGAACCAAACGCGCTTGTCGGGACCGAGCATGACCATGTCGGCATTGGTGCTCTTGATCGGAAGACGGAATTCGCGGATATGCCCGGTCGGCGTGACGCGCCCGATGGCGTTGCCGGACTGCTCGCTGAACCAGAGATTGCCGTCTGCCCCTATCGTTACGGATGACGGCTGCGCGTGCGGGGTCGGCGTGAGGAATTCCAGGAAGGTGCCCGACGTTGTCAAGCGCGCGATCCGCGAGCTGGTGAGTTCCGTGAACCAGATGTTGCCGTCGGGACCGATGATGAGCGACGACGGGAGGCTCGTGGCGGCCTGTTCGTCCGCTCGCGCTGTGAGGATGAGGGAGGCGATGGCGCTCAGGCACAACAGCGCGAGGGCGAGTGCGAGACCAGAACGACGGGCCGGACTAAAGTCCGGCATACCACAGTGCCTTTTTTTCATTGGAACCATGGGCCCTCGTCTTGACCGAAGCGCACGCTGTCGATCCACATCGAGATGTCTTTGCCGCACGCTGTGGTGAGCGTGAAGGTCGTGGGAGCGATCCACTGTGCGCCCGGTTCCAGGGCGAGCCGATAGCGCCGCGTGTAATCAGGCTTCTCGCCGACGTTGGTCAAATAGTAATCGAAAAATATCTTCTTCGGGTAGTCGTTGCGGAATTTTGTGAACCACGTGTTGTTGCTGGAATTGCAGTCAAGCGCTTCCTGCAAACCGGCGAGCTTCGTCCACGGCGTGTACCATTTGCCCCAGTTCGGTTGCCCGCGATCGGCGGCGGCTTTGGCGAAGAGGTCGCCTTGGATCGATGCGGCCGCGTACCAGAGGATCGCGCGTCTATTGTTTTGCGGCACGCCGTCACCGAGTTCGTAGAGTCGGGCGATGTCCAGCTGCGCCTCAAGCGCCAGGTTGAGCGCCGCCGTTTCCAAGAGCGGTGCCGCTTTTGAGGTGTCGCGCGGAAACCCGAACCTGCCGTGCAGATAGGCGAGTCCCATCTCGAGATCTTGCAGCGCCTCGGGGCCGATGGTGGGCATCGGCGTTGGTGTGGGGGCAGCGCGTACGCCGGCGGGTAACGCAAGAATGAAAAGCGTGCAAAGCATTGTTGCAAAGCAATGTCGGATCACGCGGGACCGATTCGGTCGGTATCGATGTGCTCTCCTGCTGACGAACGGACCTAAAGCTCCGTTGCTACTTGATGGACCTAAAGGTCCGTTGCTACATTGACGGAAAAGAGCGCTCCTCGAGGTGCGGTTCATGAAGCAGCGTCGTTTCCTTATTCTGCCCAAAATCGCGGTGGTTTGGTTGCTCGCATGTTCGCTGGCCTTCAACGCGTGCGCGAGCTCGCCCAAGACCGCATCAGGTCCCGCAGGCGAAATACGACCCGATCATTCCGACTCTAGCTCCGCCGCTCTTCGCTATCGGGAAGCACTGAAAGCGAAGGTCGCCGAGCTTGGCGCAGATCCCACCAAGCTTTTCGTTTTCGTCGGCAAGTCTTTGAGTTACGAGGGCTATCCCGGCGCTCTGCGCGGATCGCGGGGCGCGCTGCTCGCCGGAGGGGGCAATGCGGCGGATAAGACGTTGCTGCTGTACGACTTTCTGCGAGTCGCGAATCCCAAAGCCGAGCTGCGTTTTGCCTTTTGCACTCTTTCGGACGAGCAAGCGAGTCAGTTAAGCTCCAAAGCGCTGGCCGCCGTTCCTAGCCCGCCGACACCTGCGCCTCAGGCCGCCGGCCAAGTGCCGCCGGGAGATATTGATCCGGCAGCGCAGAAACAAGCGGAACAACTCGTGAGCGCCTGGAGTTCGTTGGCCGAATCGGTCAAGACCGAAGCCGCGTCGCTGGCGGCGTTAGCTAGTCAGGGAGGAGCATCGAGCCCATCGCCGTTCGTGACGCCCGCGCAGCTCGCCAAATGGTCGCAGCAGCACGTATGGCTCCAGCGTCTTGAGAACGCTCGATGGATCGACTACGATGCTACGCTCGACGCGGCCGGCAGCGCCCGCTGTTCTGCCGAACGCACCGCGACAGAGTTGCCGGAACAGATGTATCACCACGTCTCCGTGCGCGTGCGGGCGGAGCAGCGCGAGCAGGGACATGTGGCTAGCCAAGTCCTGTTGTCGGGCAGCTGGCGCACCGCGAGCCTCGTGGGATCGAGCGTCACGATGCTTTTCGCCGAGCCGTTCAACCTCGAGGCCTGGGTGAAAGACGCCTCGTCGTCGCCGCCTGCGGGGAGCAAGCGATACACGCCCATTCTGATCGTCGACGACAATTTCATCAAAGGCTCGCCCTTGACGTTGCCTGCGCCTCCTCAACCCGCAAGCTCAGGCGGTAATGCGGGCGCACTCGACCTGTTCGGGAACAAGTTGCAAGGTAACGCCACGCCGGGGCCAAGCGCAGCGGCGACGACGGCGACCACGACGACCGGCGCGGAGATCACCGGCGTTTGGTTGGACATCGATGTCGCCGCTCCGAAAGGCGCGACGCGCACGATTGAGCGCCCGGTTTTCGATCGCGTCGGATTCGCGGCGCGGCTTCATGGAAAGGCGCAGGATGCGGCCCTCACCGCCCTCGAGGCCAAAAACGGCGAGTACGCTTCCCTCGATAAGGCCTGGAACATCGCGCTGTGGGTTGGGGAGGCGCCTGACGCCCCAGATGCGGCGCCATCGCTCGATCGTGCCGATCCACTCCAAGCGCTCTCACTCGTTGGCACATATCATCATTCGTACTACGGCCTCCGTCAGGCGCTCCTCGCGCGCGAATTCGGGCCGCAAGGACCGCGGATCGCCGTAACGGGCCCGAGCGTCAGCCTTCTGATGGAGCAATTCGGCGCGGCCGACGACGGCTCGGATATCGTCTCGACCATCGACCGCTTGGACGAGCAGGTCGGGGCATTGCCCGGCAAGCAAGCGCCGACGGCGGATACGCCGGTCGGTGCGCTCTGGGGCGCGGCTGCCTTGGAGGCGGAACGATTTTTGTTCATCGCGCCGCAGATCGCGCTTGGTTCGGCCGATTCCACCACTGCTGCCAGCGCAATGGTCGATGTAAAGTCGGTTTTCGACGTAGCGCAGATCGGCAACGTGCACATCACCAAGCTTGACCCTGCTTCAGCTCATCCCGCCGACGCGCTGCAGGCATCCGATGAAGCGAAGGCGCGTATCGCCTCAAGTCTGCAAGACGGCAATGCAGTGATCGCCCCTGAACGTTCGGTCCGCGTCGGCAACGCCGACGTGCTTGGCTGGTGGAACGTCAATCCGCAGAACGGTTTTTTCACCGATGAGTTTGAGACCGGCGGCCACGATGCCGCCGAAACCACCATCCAGACCGGACAGGCGGTGCAGCAGGTCTCAACGATCCGGCGGTACGCAATGGCTCTCTACCGAGCGTACTGCTACACCTACAAATGGCTCACGGCGATTACTTTCCTCATCGCGATGGCTTACCGATGGGATTGGGTTTCGAAGAAGTGGATCGGCGAGCCGGCGATTTTCCTGGCTGGTGCGCTCACCCTTTCAACTCGCGTGATAAAATGCCCCAACGGGGCGTGGGAGCCCCCTGCCCTTCCGCCCCCACCACCACCGATTCCGCCGCCGTTCCCTCTGCCGGTTATCTGACGGGGCGGCTGGAGCCGCCTACCCGCTACTTCTTGCGATTGGTGCGACGCTTGCGCGGGCGCACGCCGTCGTCGGTGAGGTCGACCGCAACTCGAAGTTCGTGAAGTTGGGCGGGCCGCAGACGGATCTCGAGCAGCGTGTCTTTGGATTCGAGCAGCAATCGCGCGAGGCGTTTGTTGGCGATTGCGGCCGAGTGGAACGACCCTTTTCGGAAAGCCACGACGAGCTTCTTGGCCATAGTCCTGGGGACTACCAGGCTATTCGTTAAGAACCTCTATGTTCGACCTCTTGGCGCCATTGGGCTGCGGGCCGATCTCGCGCCAATCGTTCTCTCGTAGCGTCACCCCGTAGTAGTCGGCCGCGGCGCGGATGTTCGCGAAGGCGACGTCGCGCTCGTGATCGGTGACGCGCCCGACTTGATCGAATCTGGCCACCGCGCTGCGCACGTGCGCCTCATCCGTAAGCGGTTCGGCGCGCACTGCCGGAAAGGCAAAGGCCGAATCGGGCAGGTCGCGGCGCGGCGTGTTCGCCGGGCCTTGAAAGGGCAGCCAGGTCGGGTGGATGTTCATAACCCCTTATCACGCTCTTGGGGACGCGCGTCAAGGGTCAGAGGAGAGACCGGCGAGGACCGTTACCGAGCAGCGCGGACGATTTTTCGCTTGGTGCGGTTTGCTGCAAACCGGCGCCTTTCGGTCATCGGCGCCCCAGCCATTGCCTCTTCGAAGGTCATCGGGGCGAATTCGATCCAAAGATCGATTCCTTCGCGGGCCAGCCGGGTCGTCTCGGCCTTTGTCTTGCCGGTCACGCACACCGCCACTTCGGGGGTAATGACAGCCCCGTATCCCGTGCGCGTCTTCTCTATGCTGATCTTGTAGCCCCGATGCTCGATCATATTCTATCTCTTCCCATCGCTCGCAGAATCGCCTTCAGCGTCCCAGCCGGCGGCTCCTCATTGTCGTGACCGGCAACCACCGTGTTTCCCTTGACTGGGTGCTTCCATATTTCATGGCTTCCCCGCTGGCGGGCAATGTGCCAGCCATCCTGTGCCAATCGCCTTCGGATGTCGCGGTTCTTTGGCGGCATGCACGATAATCACGACCACACTACGCTCCGTCAAGGCATGCGACGCCACAAAAAAACACCATCCGCGAGGATGGTGCCCAGGCGAACCCTTCAAATTGTCTGTATTCTATCGATTCTCTGCAAGAAATGCAATAGGAGCAGCGTCGGACCCGCGCCACCGCTCCATCCGCTTGCGCGGAGCTGGAGACGTCGGGAGTTGAACCCGAAAGGCGCGACTCGAAGGGTCCGCCCAGAATAAGGCAAGACCACCGCTGAGCGATGGTCTTGGCGAGTCTGATAAACCGCGCGCCCACAATGTACCACATTCGGTGATGGATTTCAACTCGGGGGCCGAGTCCGGCCGCGCCGCCCCCTCGCGGGCGTTTCAGCCCGGGCTGGAGGCAGCGGGAATCGAACCCGCCGGGCGCGGTTTATCATACTCGCCCTCCCACCAGGGAGTGCCCCCAACCAACGCTACCGTCACGCGCGGCAAGACGATCGACAAGGTCTGTTCGATCTCCGAGCTTCGCTCGGAACGCTACATACGGGTCTAAGCCGATGAATCTGTCGAAGTTTGCTGTCACCCACAAATTGACCATAGCGCGAGTGCCGCCGCACACCGAGCACCGACTTCGCCTGAGAGTGTCGCGGTTCTTTGGCGGCATGCCCCGTGAGTCACGACAGGCCGACTCTTCGTCAAGCGCACACGGAGCGTATTCAGTCGTTTGCGCGGGAAAAGAAAACACCATCCGTGAGGATGGTGCCCTGGGCGGCCCGTCAACCCGAATCATAGCATCTGCCGCAATGAAAGAAAAGAACCACCCACGGGGATGGTTCCGGCGCGGACCTGTCAACACTCATTATAGCCAGTTTCAGGTTAGGCTTGCAACACAGGCGAGCGGCACCGGACCTGCGGCTGCCGCCCTTCTTCCGCTCTCACGGGGGCTGGAGCCGCTCGGCGTCCTCGAGTCCAAGAGACCGCGCTTTCGCAATCCGGTTGGAAACGCCGGTCTCGTGCTGTGGCTCCGCGCCTGGGTTCCGGAAGCTGCCTTCTTCCGAGTGATCCGGAGCAGGTTCAAGCTTGATTCCGCACCCGAGAGTCGCTCGGAGCCCGTGGCGTGATAAAGGTTCGCCCAGATTCCGTCAATCCAGCCGGCTGGCGCTTGATGAGAGGCTCATCTCGAGGAGAACCGCTAACCTACCTTGCGATCTCCTTCACGGCTCGGGAAGGGCCAGACCGTACATCCTTCGCATCTTGCTTTACAAGGAAAATGATGCGCTTATTCTCCTCAAGTACTAATGGTCAAGCGCTTCCTTTTCTCACCAGGATATTTAACCAATAACTCCGCTCGTAGCGGCCAAAATCCGCGAGGATCGACGCCCACCCTTCGGCTCGAGGCGATAGATCTTTACCTGCCGCGTCGGAAAGCCACATCTCCACTATTTCCGCACCCCGAATTGGCTTCAGGAGCTTGCGAACTTTCGCCTTGTTAAGATAGCTGTAGAATCGCGCATCGAATTCTCGTTCACCGGAGCCGTACTTGAAAGACATAAAACAAACTCCGTTTGGCTTCAGGGCTTGAATCAGCCTTGGCACGTCCTCTTCCATTTGTCGAACGGGAAGATGTAGGAGTGATGCCGCGGCCCAAACGCCATCGAACTCGTTCCGGAATCGCGCTTCATCAAATGTCATTTCCACACACTCACTAGCCACCGCCGCCGCCCGCATTGCAGCACTTCTGGGGTTGTCAACTGCTGCCTTGAGTTTCTCCCTACACTCTCGCAGCATCGCCGGAGAAGCATCGATAGCTGTGACTGCATATCCCTTCTCCACAAACGCAAGTGTATCTCGACCAGTTCCGCAGCCCGCATCAAGAATCTTTATCGCGGGGTCAGCTGCATCCTCAGACGGTCGAGGGTCGCGCGTGCGTCCAATCTCGGCGACAAAACGGTCCATAACATTCGAGAGATTGAAGGTATCGAACTTGTCTGCATACTCCTTGGCATGGCTTTCATAATAGCGGAGGTTCTCAAGAAGCTGACGGCGATACTTCCCAAGTTCAACGGGTTTCTGGCGCAACAACTGTGCGATTATCCGATCACCCGCGTTGGCATAGTTCTCGAGGTGCCGCAGCACTAGTTTGTAGCCCTCATGAATTTCCCGATTTAGCAGCCGCGGGTAATAGCCGAATTCTTGCCACCCGTCTTTTTGGTCGCTGGTAAGATCTTGCTTGCTTGCCACGTCTAGAATGGCGAAATGGCCCTGGTAATCGATAAAAGTGGAGTTGACACCACCCTCAATGAGCCCTGATTGTTCGGAGATCAGCTGGGTAAGTTTTGTTCCGATCGCGAGAATTTGATCAATGATCGGCTTGAGCTGCGAATCGTTTTGAAATGCATAGATGTGATCGAGCAGTCGAAACTCCTCTAGCGGTATACTCGGTTTTTCGCGTTCGAGCGTCCACATGAACTTCTTATAGACGACTCGGCTTTGTTCAACGTACAAATGGGCTGGCGCGTAGAAATCCTCGATTTGTCGTAAGCGGAACTTCAATATTTCGGATGCGTAGGCGTAACGAGCATCCATTTGACCTCGAAGAAGGTTGTAGAGCGCGTTTAGAAAGGCGCCCAGCAACCCACCCAGCAAAGCAATGAGCGCCACGGCGTATGGCGCGTACACTTGGGCGGCCGGCAGGCTCGCTGGAGGGGGTTGCGGGGTCGCAACGCTGGCCGGCGTCGAGATAAATGTGGCTGTGGCGCTCGTCGCCGAAAACAACAGCGCAACCCAGCAAATGGGGGCCACCCTCCAAGGCAGCGTCATCTAAAGAAAGCGGCTAAGCGCTGAAATGGTTTGGTCCGGTGGTTCCTCGACGATCCAGCGACCCGTGGTCGTTGAGTCAACGATTTGATGTTTCCTGGCTCTTGACGAGTCCATGGGCAAGGCACCCATTTCCCCGCAAATACGAAGTAGATGCCAAGAGGGCTGATCGATGCCGCGGTGCCCATTAGGCAGGCTAGGCGGCCAAGCTCAGGAGCGAATTCGCCTTATCCGCAATCAATACCGCGGCGAGCGTGCTCTCTTCCGCCTGTGAGTTCAAACCAAAGCTTATTCTGATCGTCTCGTTTGCCTCGGCTTTGGTTTTTCCGATAGCTAGGAGCACGTGCGATGGCTCGGATTTGTTAGTGGCACACGCGGAGCCAAGCGAAAAGCAAAGTTCCTTCGCGGTTGCTTGTAACAAGGCCCGGTTGTTTACCCCTTTCAATTGAATCGAGCAAATGTGCGGGCTAACATCGACTGATCCGTTGATTACCAGCTCGCCTTCGAACGCGCGCTTAAGAGCCGTCGTAAAAGCCGTGCGTACTCCGACGACGTGGGACCGGTTACTATCTCGTTCTCCGCGCACGAGTCTCGCAGCCTCGCCGAAGCCCACGATTCCAGGTACGTTGAGGGTACCCGAGCGGAGCCCCCGCTCGTGTCCGCCCCCAAACTGGCGAGGTCGTATTATCCGTCGAAGACCGGACCGGGAGACCAGTGCACCAACGCCCTTTGGCCCATAAATCTTGTGGGCCGATAACGACACCGCGTCTACATCATCTGTCTTCATTGAAACTTCTTGGGTAAGCATCGCTTGCGTGATATCTGAATGAAAGAACGAACCGCAACGATGCGTCAATGACCCGAGCCGACGAATTTCTTGCACCGTGCCCAGCTCGTTATTCACAAACATAATCGTAACAAGCAAGGGTCGAGCGGCCTCCTCGAGCGCCCTCTCTAGATCACCCTCTCCTAGTACACCTTCGCTTGACACAGGCAGAATCCGCGAGGGTAGCTCGCCGCGACTCTTGAGAACCGGGTCTAGAATTGATGGATGCTCGATCGCGGAGGTTATTACCGGAAGCTCATTGTTGAGCACGAGGTTGTTTGACTCAGTGGATCCGCTTGTGAAGATGACTTCTTCGGGCGCGGCTCCGACCAGAAGCGCTACCTGCTCGCGCGCTCGTTCGACCGCCTTTCTCGCGCGACTTCCCATTGCGTGGTCAATAGAGGCCGCGTTACCAAAGTCGGTGGCGAAATAAGGCAGCATCGCTTCAAGGACTTCTTGTCGGCACGGCGTTGTAGCGGCGTAGTCTAGATAAATCATACGATTCCCAACCGAGCTAAGTCGAACAGCGAATTAACCCGAAGGTTGAGGAATCTGGCGCCCCGGGCGATATGCGAGGCAATCAGCTTTGAGGTGGTAGATTCATCCGCATTTGGATGAACCGCGAGAAAAGCCGCAAGCAAGAACGACTCTATCTCGCCAAACAGTGTGGCTCGATTGATAGTTAGGTCAGCTGCGCCCATGTCAGGGGCTGGTGCGTGTCGTTGTTCAAATGATACAAGCATCGCGAATCGCGCAACCACGTTGGGCGTAAGCCCTGTTTTCGCCGCAACCTGTCTAAGTGCGCTTGTCGTGGTCTCAGATAG
The DNA here is from genome assembly GCA_035601835.1 of Candidatus Tumulicola sp. Classification (NCBI taxonomy): domain Bacteria; kingdom Bacillati; phylum Vulcanimicrobiota; class Vulcanimicrobiia; order Vulcanimicrobiales; family Vulcanimicrobiaceae; genus Candidatus Tumulicola; species Candidatus Tumulicola sp. Next base: position 145,593 of record DATNNM010000015.1, read on the forward strand.
GGCTACCCTGGGCGGCGCGATCACAGGGCGACCTCCAGCTGAATGGGTGGAGTGACCCTATCGTTGAAATCGGCAAGATCGTACGTGGTTGTGATCAGCGGCCTCAGTTCCGTGTAAAGTTTTCCGACGATCTCAGAGTCTGTGGAAAAGAGAATAACCTGGTGGCTTAGCCTCGGCAGAAAACTCGAGACAAAGCGTTGTCTGTGACGCCTGTCAAGCCTTCCAAGCGGGGTATCAATTACAAAGGGAAACCTGCGATTTGATAGCTTCGCCAGAGCGAAAACAAAAGCAGTGGCAAAGAGTTGTTTTTCTCCTTCCGACAAGTCACTTTTTGAGATTTCAGCCTGCTGGTCGAAGAGCTTCACTGACTTGTTAACGAAACTAACTTCAGATCGCGCTAGACGGTCCTTCTTGTGCCACAGCGCTTGCAGCGCTGTTGTTAGCAAGTCGGCGAATTGCACCTCTTTCGCCGAGCGCAGTGTGGAGGCGTACTGCGGAAGCGCTGCTCGAAGGCCCACGATCATCTGTTCGCGCACCCGAGTTCGTTTCTCCGTGAACTGCTTTTGCCGCATCTTCTTGAGCGACTTGCGCAACGCCGAGCTTGAAGTTTCGATTTCTTCTCGACGCGCCGAGAGTTTGTCAAGCTCGTTGTCGAGCGCGAGTTTTGCTGACTGACGCTCCTCCATCTCCTTTAGAGCCGCATCTGCTTTCGGGTCATCAACGGGAGCCGCGCGCAATCTTTTTTCATTTTCGAGCCTCTCTTTGGTTGTTGATTCGTGCTCCGCTAGAATCGACCGCACGCGCCGCCCAAGTCTGGGTACCTCGGTGGTCAGTACAGACTGCATCCAAGTCGCTTCGGCAAGAGACATGACTAGGGGTCGTGCTGACAAGCCGACGGGGCGCCGGGTCAAAATTGCGCGGACGGTCTCGACGACTTCGGTAGCTACCTCAGTACGAAGGCCTTTGGACAATAAGGCCCCGTGTAACTCATTGGATGACACTTTTAACGCGCGGGCAAGCGCCTCTATTTCTTCTAGCCGAGTCGCAACCGTGAGCTGCTCGAGAACACGCTCGCGAACTCTCGTGGTTACCAACAGCGGAAGGAGCGCATTCGCCTCGCGGGAGAGCTCGGAGGATAGCGACTCAATCTTGGAATCCAGCTCCGCATGACGAGCCTCAAGCTGCTGCCGCTCTTGTGCAACGACGCCTCCGAGCGCACGAAACCGCCGCTTGGCATCGTCGTACGCTCTTACCGCGGCCCGTTGGGCCTTCCGCGACTCCCGAAGCGCGTGCACCAGCTGCTCGTTCTCGCGCTGCAGTTCGGACAACTCGGATAGCAGGTCATTGCCCTTGGCTGAGTCTGCTCTTCCGGTGGAACGCATGGTCATGACTTCAAGATCTTGTTGAAGTTGGTCGAGCGGCTGCAATCCTAGCAGTTCATCGACGCATGCGAACAATCGAGTATCGTCATCGTGATCCCAGTCCGCTACATAAGCGACTTTTTCAGCGTCGAAGAAGAAATACTGGAGAACCTCGGGCGGCATCAAGTGATTTAGGAATTCCTCCGCCTCATCCTGGGCCAACCGGTGGTTTTCAATCGTCACTGACAAGGATTCGTCAATTCGCCGTCCATTGGGAGTCCAGGAGCGAACAACATCGCACCGCTTGAGCGAACTGCGCTCGGCAAAATCGAAGGCCAGTGCAATACTGCACGGTCTATCAAATTGACCGTTGTGAAAACGGTTGCGAAGGTATTGGAGGTAATCGGTCTCTGAGATGCCATCGGAAAAGCTGCGGCGGCCGTGTAACGCGAGTCTGAAAGCCTGGAGTAGGCTTGTCTTGCCGGCACCGTTTGATCCATAAAAGAGCACAATCGGCTTGTCGGGGTGGGTGGACAGGTCAAATGAGGCCGAGCCGAACACCGAGTAGTTGTGAACCGCCACATTCCTCAGAATCATGGAGACGCTGCTCTCTTCAATTCGGTAATGTCAGCCACAACCTGCTGATCGTCGCGCCAATCTTCGTCCAGAATAGAGTTCAATCTAGCGTATATGCCAGCCCGGCGCTTCACACCCAAACAGTCTCGTTCCGCGTCAATCAACCTTCTGATGAGTAGACTTGGCACTCCCGATTCTCGGGCAATCCGCTCAAGTAGTTGAGCTTCTTCGGAAGCGTAGGACTGTTCATCCAGCAGCGATCTCCACTTTCGTCCTGATACTCGATCAAAAATCCTCGGAACTGAGTCTTCCCAATCGTGTCGCTCCTCGCGCCAGATCCGCCTGATAGCCAGCAATTCTGGCTCGGAAATCAATTCGAAGCCGGATGCTTCTGCTGGTAGCCTCGCCTGGGTAGCAATCAGTTTCTCAAGCAAGATCTTGCAGAAGTCCAGGGTGTATGGACCTAATGCCGCCTCATCGCCACTGTCCTTCAGAAGTATTCGTCCGTCGAGCTTCCTAATCGATCTTACTTCGCTCTTGCGAGGCTCTTGCTGTGTTTCGGCGAGTAGATCCCTAATCTCCAAGAGCTCTTCCATCCACGATTGTCCAGAGTCAATCATCGCCTCCATGCTCTTGTCGCGTGTGACGACTGTGCAAACCCAGCAACCGAACCGACTGTTGCCACAGGATTGCGTCGTGGTGTCTACCACGAGCGGACATTCACCATCTGCGGCCCGATACATAGCCGCCAGGTCGTTGTTATCGGTCCCCCATGGCGTCTGAGCGTTTTGGAGCAAGTAAGACCAGACGTCGTCGGTGGTCCAGTCGGCAATCGGAGCGAAGACAAGAGCCCCCTGGAGAGTTGAGTGCGTTCTTAGGACGGACCCATCGATCTCATGCATGGCCATAACCTGAGAACGCGTGGCACTTTCAGAGCTCCGCACCCCGAGAACGAGCACAACCTCTCCAAACCTCGTAACCTGGTCCTTTATGAACCGGTTCGCCGGCGAGATCTTCAACCGGTCTGTGCACCATCGAAACTTCGTTGTAGGTGCGGGATAGCCACGCCCAATCAGGTTGACCCAAAAGCTTTCCTCGATTAGAGGCTCAACCAGCTTGGCGGAAAGTGAGATACCGTCGCTCGCCGCCCGATCGCCCATCTTCTCGAGCGACGAACGGATGTAGTCCACTATTGCCGGTGATTCCACCAGTGTGTTTGATGATAGGACGTAAATCGGCTTGAGCCGCTGGTCGTCAGGTATTTGACGGAGCGCCTGCCAAACGAGCTGAAGCGCGCACGTCGAGTCCTTGCCGCCGCTAAACCCGATCACCCATGGTCGCAAGTCCGCCTGATAGGTCGACTTGATAAGGTCAATGGTTGCCTTAAGATCCACGTCCTTACCCCCAAAACGCCACTCGAACACATGTTCGCTAGCCCTCGGCGCAGGCACCTGCATGAGATTTTGTGGGTCGAGAACTTCGGCCTTGAGGACAGGTTGTGTGCAGGCTGTGAACAACCGGAAATAGGAGTGGATAACCGAGGCTGCTGCTTTGACCGCGGCGCTACAGGTAGTCTTGGTATCAAACTCCTCTCAACGCGTGCATGAAGCTGGCCCGCTTTGGTGGAGAGTTTTTGATTGGACATCAAGCGGCCTGGCTCATCCGGCGTTCGAACTCAACGGGTGAGAGGTTCCGATCAACACGTGTCGCCGCTGCGGGTTGTAGAAGCCCTCTATGAAGTCGAAGACGGCGAGCGCAGCTCCGCGCCGATCTTTTTAAGCGATGTCGGCCGAGCAGCTCGCATTCGAGGGTCGCGTTCAAGCTCTCGCACATCGCGTTGTCGTAGCAGTTGCCATCCGAGCCGAGTATCTCGCGCTTGAGCTCGAGCTGTCCGACCTTCTTGCGCGACGAGGTGATCTCATCACGTGCCTGCGGCGTCAGACCGTCGCATCGACCGCCGTCGACAGCGTTTTGCTTAAGCCAATTTGGTGCGTGTCCGCCGAGTTATTGAACCCGAAGGCGACTGCGTTAGCGCTGTTCACGGAGCGGATGAGTTCCAGCGCCTGCTGCCGAAACTCAGGCGGGTAAACCCGTGGATGTTTGTCGTGGTGGACCCCTTCTGGGCAAATGCGGAAGTGTCCACTAGAGCGACCCAACTCACAACGATCGCGGCAGATGCCACGGAAGGGCAGTTGGCCAGACGGCCGAAAGAGCATCTCTCGCAAACTGAACGGTGATTATAGCGATAGGCCATGATTCATATTATAGAGAGGAGACAGTTAGGTGCCGGAAGAGAAAATCGAAGTCGTTGATGAGATTGTTAACATTCCACTGGATTCCCTATACATCGCCAAGGGTCAAGTTCGGCTTCGAAATGTCAATGCCGGCATCGATGATCTGGCGGAGAGTATCCGAGTGATGGGGTTATTGGAACCAATCCTTGTTGCGCCTTCGGGTCAAAGAGCGGGAATGTATGAGGTCATTGCCGGCCAACGGCGATTCTTAGCGCACGAGCGTCTAGGCCTGCCTAATATTAGGGCCATTATCCGCAAAGAGGCTGACGAAATGCAAGTGAAGGCAATTTCTCTAACCGAGAATTTGCTTCGCCAAGATGTCCCTCTGGCAGACAAGATCGATGCCTGTACTCAACTTTTCAAACGTTATGGGAGCCCCAAGGCAGTAGCCGAGGCTACTGGAATAAAGGAGCACCTTGTTCGGGAGTACCTGAAATACGACTACTTAGATAAGTCCCTACAGAAGCAGGTCGATGATCGGCGGCTTACGCTAAAGGATGCGTTACGCGTGCAGCGCGCCGCGAGCGTATCGGGAAAATTCAGCGAAGAAGAAGCCTCTAAGATTAGCACTGAAATTGCGAACATGACAAAAGCACAAGGCGAGCGTCTGATAAAGGAGCGAGAGGCCGATCCGTCGCGACCATTGGATGACGTGCTTGAGGAGCAAAAGACAAGCAAAGCCGTAACACAAATCGTGGTGACACTTCTATCTCCTACAAAAACACAGCTGGATGCCTACGCGAAAGCCGAGGATACGACTCTAGATGATGCGGCTCGCTCCTTGATTGAGGAGGGCCTCTCACAGAAGGGTTTCATAGAATCTAGCAAGTGAAAGGCTTGAGCGAGGCTCAACAAAAGTCCCTGATTCTCACAATAAACAGTTCTCAGCGAGGAGCTCCAAGAGAGCTGTCACCACTTGAAGTGGCGAATCTCTTTAAGCTCGCGTTGGACGCAGGTGAAACACTGGGCACGCTGAGTGAGGACTTGACGTTACGCTCGGCAACTATGATCAAGAGGTTCACTCGACTCCTCGACCTTGACCCGAAAACTCATCACCTCGTTGGATGGGGCGGCGAGCCGGGAAAGGTGAGTTTCTCCGCTGCAACAGAAGTCGCGCGCCTTCCGCGGCGTGAGCATGAAGCAGTATTTAATATTCTTCTTGAGCGCTCGTTTTCTCTTGCCGATGCCAAGCAGCTCATCCAACGAGTTTTCAAAGCGAAGGAACCTGTGGATCGTGCAGCGGACTCAATAGCAGCACTGCACCCTTCAGTCAGTCGTCGACACCTTATCCTAGGCCTAATTAGTGACCAGAGGTTAAGTGCAAAGTTAAGGTACTTAACTCAAAGTGAGCGCGATGCGTTATTGAAGACGGTCGTTTTACAGATATATCCAGTGAAGGAATTCGGTGGTAGTCTGAGTGACGCGAGACTATCTATTAGCCTAAGCGAAGAAGACGCACGCGGTCTATTGAGAGAGGGTGGTCGTGACCTCGAAGGTCGCCTTGTGGACGGGCTTTGTGAAAGAATAGGGCTGAAGTGAACTACCCCATCGACGTGACGGCATCAGGTGCAGTTGTCTTGGGGCCTGAAGTTATTTGCGACGGCTTTAGATCTGATAGAAAGATCAGAGTACAGACGCATGTTCACGACGACCACATGGGTGGGTTCAATCGGTCTAAAGGCTACTGCGATGCCATAGTGTGCAGCCGAGAGACTCGTGCCCTTCTAGTTGCTGAGTTCGATGCGGACTTAAATCATCGCCCGGATTTGCTCGGAATTGATTTGGGCAACAACGTGAAGCTGAAAACCTCAAGTATCGAACTGTTGCCGAGTGAACACATACTTGGTAGCGCGCAGGCTGCAGTTACGACGGCAGATGGTTTGCGTCTAGGTTACTCTGGCGATTTTGGATGGCCTCTAAATGAGGTAATACAAGTCGAAGCCCTTGTTGTAGACAGCACATATGGCATCCCTCAACGAATTAGACACTATACTCAGGGCGATGCAAATGGGGCGTTTGTCAAACTGGTTGCGGAGTCATGTCGAACCGGGCCAGTTCATGTAAAGGCCTATCGGGGAACGATACAAAGAGCCTTGAAGCTGCTTTTTGGAGAGACCCTTACGCCAATTCTGGTTTCACCCGTCTTAATGCGCGACGTAAACGTATATCGGCATTTTGGCTACAGCATTCCTCCGCTCTGCGTTACAAGCAGCCACCAAGCGCATGCCGCAATGGAACAGAAGAAATTCATAAGATTTTATGGCAAGTCCGATATCATACCAAGTCGGATTGAAGGCACAGAAATAGTGCTGAGTGGGTTCATGTCGGACCCATGTAGCCCCATCCAATGCTGGTCGCCAGGAAGATACACAATTGCCATGTCGGATCACGCGGATTTCAATGGGACTCTAGAATATGTGCGTGCGACTGGGGCAAAGTATGTGGTCACTGATAACACGCGCGCTTACGGCGTCGAGCTCGCCTTCCAAATACAACAGCGGCTAGGTATCGCTGCTACTTGGTCAAGCAACAGCGAATCTCCACAATGGTGAGTGCACTAAGAGTGAAAACCGCATTCGGATAGGAAACCAGGCTGCTTCTATCGCCCCGGGAGAATAACCGCAGCAGGTCAGACTGATTTTTTGTACCCCGCTAGATCATTGTACCGTATAAACTGCGTTGCTACGGTCTGGCTTAACTCAGCTGGTCCAAACGGCATCGGCAACTGTCCACAGGGCGACCTTGTGCGTTTGGAGTTCCGCGTCGAGCGTGCCGAGTTGCTCGACCCTGGGGCCGATGACGGCGCAGTAGCCGCGTGGTACTCATCCTTGTACCTGATCGCTTCGGTCGTGAATTCGCCTCTTTGGACCCTTCACCGATGTCTTGCACTCGATGAGCGTGATGCTGGTTCACGCACCGGCTGCCTGCTCACATCAGTAACGACCGTTCGAGAGCCGGCCCCTCACAAACTCCTCTGTTTCGACGTCCATAAAATAGACGTAGCAACCTTTCATTCCGCGCGTCAGCAACACTCGATACGTATTGCGGACATAGTTCACAAAGCTTTCCTTTGCTCGCTTTGTCACAAAGGAGTCTCGTGAAAACTCTTTGCGCCCGACCCACTCTCCAGTGGCTTTAGAGTAGGCTAGGTCCTTTCCGAAGATTACGCCGACGTAGTCGAACTCAAAACCCTGGGCTGTGTATATGCAGCCGATTTGCGACAGCCCGTTTGGGTCGGCGGCCCAAAAGGAGGACTGCGGGATCCCGTTCGCGAGGCGGCCCGCTTGGGGCCGCGCGTTCCAGGGGCGGTGAAATGTGCCGATCGCGACGTCGTCGACCAATGTCCCATCCGGCTTTGGATCGGACCACGGCCAGCAAAAACCCGCTACCAGTCGTCCCGTGTACCCCTCATGCGCCCGCGCCTCGATCGCGGCGGCTAGCTCCTCGGGACTCTGCAGGACGCGGAACTCAAAGGCATCTGAGGCCTCAAATACCTCGTCGCGCGTCTCCCTGATCCCGAGTGTATTATCGACCCATGAAACGAACGCTTCTGAGCCGGCGCATCTAAACTGAGTTTGCAGTTCTTCTTCCACCAGAGTCGCCTTGGCGTTTTCAGCTGCTCGCCGCACAAGTTCCGAGCTGCCTATCTCGCCTGGGCGTACAACCTGATGGTCGTCGATTAAGAAAACAGCTACCTTCGCTGCGTCGACGATCTCGCCAACCTGGTCCCGGTCGGATCGATCGGATTTGGGCGTAAACCGGTTATTGCTTGACTCTCGAATCCGATGGGCCTCATCGCAAATGAGCACGTCGAGGGCGCCATCTTCTGCGTTTACGAAGCTGTTGAAGTACTTGAACTGACTGGCCGCGCGCCTCCCAACTTCGCGACGCAGATTCTCCGTAAACGCTTTAGAGCCGGTTGCGTGCTGAACCGCAAAGTGCTCCTTTGCGAGCGTGGCCATAACGTTGACGGCGATAAGGGACTTCCCCGTTCCCGGCCCGCCTTTTACAAGGATCACAGCCTTTTTGGGGCCGTGGAAGCCCCTGCGGGCGTGGCCGAGTATCGTGTTATAGACAACGATCTGTTCGTCGAGAAGCGTGTAGACGTTGTTCCCTTGTATGATTTCCGAAACGTGATCGAGCAACTTCTTGCTTGCCCGATATTTACTCTCGAGGACGCGCTGTAGAACTTCATCGCCGCCGCTCTCACTTACGCGCTCGCGGAGGTACGATGCAAGTTCTTCAGCCTGATTCCCTGCGAACATCGGGCAATCTGATAGCACAGCTTCGAATTTCTTGTCATGGAGCGGCGAAGATGGATCGTAACCCAGATTGTGAAGGTAGCTGCACGCTGAAAGACCGACTGGGGGATCCGGTTCATAGTAGACAGTCTGACTGTCCATGAGGTATTGCCGGTAGTGGCACGCCTGAACTGAGGGATGAGGAACTACTCGGTCTCGACCACCAAGATATGTGACCACGCATTCCTCAATATCGCACGCGTCGGCTTTGTCCCATTGCTTGAGCTCGATAATCACCGCGTTGTCGCGTTTTTGCGCATCGCGACCCGTCAAGAGACAATCTAGCCTTGCCGACGACAACGGCAGCTGAAGCTCAAGGATAATGCCGTTGTTCGTAAGTCTCGCGAATTGCAAGTGGACGGAGAGCGCGGACAGAGAATTGCGCCACGACCGCATCTCAGAGACTGAGGGGAGATGGCCGAAGGCTCGTTGGAAGTTGAATTGGAGCTTGTCAGCGATCGTGTGACGAGCTGCATCATCAAAGAACTGCCGCGTACTGCCTACGTAAAGCTGCATAGGGTCACCACAAGCGAACGCGCACTGGCGAGGGAGTCGAACCAGCGGTTATCCGTGATTGGCGACGCAGAACCGCACGCTCTGCCCTATCTGGTCGTCTGGACTCGAAACAGGGCGCCGAAGCGCCCAAACTCTTTACGAGAGCGATAGCATTCCGTCGACGATCGGTTCTTGCCTCGTGCTCTTTCCAGCTCATCCGACAGCGCAGCCTCCCCGACCACAAGGGCGCGCACGAACCCGGCGAACTTCCCCTCGGACAGGTATCCCTTGGCGGCCACGGCAAAGTCTAGTCCTTGATTGTGGGTGAAGAACCGGCCGGGTATCATCTCACCCCCCTCAATTATGAGCCCGTATCGGAGCCACGGGTAGACCTGTTTTGTTCGAATCGCTTTGGCCGAATAAGTGATCACATCGTGGGTGGTTAACTGGGTCTTGAACTCGATCGCGAGCAAGGGAGTAAAGAATGCGCCGCCCGGATCTTCACGCTCAACGCCAATGGCCAAATCTACTTGAAAAGCTCCGCTGCCCCGATTGGGTAAACGCGGTTTTTCTGCGGCCTCGATTCGCCGGTTTAGCGGCATCTCATAGTAGAGAGCTTCGTGAATCCGAGCCACGTACGACAAACGGAGCGAGTTAACTGCGCTGGCGAACCTCTTGACAAGAGGTGATTCAACCGCCATGACTTCCCCTCGAAAAAGGCCTGTACTCGATGACTGAAACCATCTACTGCGTGACCCGAAAAATAAAATCTCCTATCCCCTCGTAAAACTCGTCCTTCGTATAGCGGCTTGGGTGCCGAACGGCGACAAAGAGTGGCTTCTCGGCGCGCGACCGATAAAGCTTTAACCCAGGGTCCCATGCCAATGGCTGCCCGGCGATAAATTGCCAAGTCGTTAGATACTCGTGACTGGTTCCGTAAAATACCACGGCCTTGCGAGACTTCTTGCGGACAATGTCGCAGATGCGCTCGCGCCTGAGCACCAGCCACTCTCGTTCGTATGTGTCGCGCTCCGCGAGGTACCCAAAACATCGGCTCAACTTAGCGTAAGGCCAGTCCGTCCTACGTCGAGCTGGCAGCGGCATAAGCTCTAATAGGCAATGGTCACCGTTCGGTGCGCCCAAGAGCTGCGTCTGAAAGCTAGTCACGGCATGCTCGGCGATACTTTTTCCCTGCGATTTCAGAAGGATTCTGATAAGGCCGTTCCATGTCGGCTGCGGTTTTGGCGGATCTTTGAAGTATCCATACGTGTCTGGAAAGAGCCGCGAGTACTCTTGGAGGTCCTCGAGGTCTCGCTCGCCTCTCAGTTGCCATTTGTGAAGAATCGTCGCGAAGCTCTCAACTGTTTCGCGACCGCCCTCTTCTAACCCAATGAACAGGGTCTCCGCGGCCTCGTTGCCGTAGCCGTAGAACTTGCGCATGTAGCGCTCCAATAGCTCGCAATCGATTTCCACTTGTTGCCCTCGCTGAACGACGGGTGCGCTTGTTTGCGATGTGTCGCTCTATCGTAGGCTTGACGTGGTTGCTTCGCGGATCACACGCCTAGGGCTTCCATCCACCTCACGTGATATGGTCGAACGCTACTTGCTCGCTCGGTTAGCGATCTATAATACTCCGTTAACCCTTTCCACTCGTCGCCCTCAGAGATGGGTGTAGCCCCCCAGCCCAACGTGTCGCTTTTTAGCTCGTTGCAAGGCGTACAGGCGGCGACAAGATTATTTTGGTCATGCCAATCGCCGCCAAGCGACCCTGCATGAACGTGATCAACGCTCGGATAAACTCGGAGGGCGGCAGGATGCGTGCGGTCTACGGGCATGTGATGACCGGGTGGGAATGGGAACTGTTCCGGGCACAGGCTTCCGATGAGCTCAATGACACCCGCTGCAACAAGTTTACGCTGACAGTAGCGGCATCGCCATTTATCCCTCTTTAGCACTGGCGCCAAGATCGACGGACTCGTTGGCGGGCGGGGTGCGTGAGATGGTCGGTCGGTCGCCGTCACTGAATGAATAACGGGTGGCGGGACCGGGTCGTCAGGTGTGAACCTCAGAAGTTCGGCCTCCGCTTCGCCGTCTCGACGCTCCAATAGCAGTCGAACTGCAATTTCTAGTATGTCGGCGTCTTCAGTTTCAACCATTTGCGCCGCGTTTCGACGGCGACTGTCGCTATACTTGGTGAGCCAAGGAGGACGATGGCGCCTCCGTTAGCGTCGGCGTCAATCGCTCGAGCCACCAGCGGTGACGTCAAATAGTCAAATGCCGCTCGGACGTCGGCGCGGGTGCAGCCGGTCTGCGCGCCCTGCTTCTCCAGCCAAGCGTCGACCAGCATCATCGCCGCGTCTTCATTCAGGAGCGGCGCTTCTTCGCGCGGGCCCTCCTTCGCCGCCAGGACCTGTGCCTTCCAGCCCTCCTCCAGCAGCACGTTCGCGATCGTGCGGACGCGCTTGGCCCGCCCGTGGCGGCGCTCCCACTCGATGTCGTCTAGGACGTTGCTTGCGCGGCCGGGGTCGAAGAGCGGGATC
>DATNNM010000016.1 GCA_035601835.1 Candidatus Tumulicola sp.
TGCAGGTGGTGATGAGCCTGTTGCTGGGATGGCTGGCGCAGCATTCCAGCCTGCAAATCGCTTTCCTGATGCTGGGCTTGCTGTACGCCGCGGCGATCGTGGCGGCGATGCGAGCGCGGGATTTATCTACCGCGCCGGCGACGCAAGTTCCGGCGGTTTGATTTTTCTTTCGGTTCAAAAAAATCCGCCGGCGGGAGCCGGCGGTTTTTTTACTTCGCTGATTCAAACGGACGAGATCAGCAGCTACGGTCTAAAGGTATTCGCGCGAGGAGCCCTCGAGAAAGGCGCGGAGCTTGCGCGAGCGTGACGGGTGGCGCAGCTTGCGCAGCGCCTTGGCTTCGATTTGCCGGATGCGCTCGCGGGTGACCCCGAACTCCTGCCCGACTTCCTCGAGCGTGCGCTGATGGCCGTCTTCGAGGCCGAAGCGCAGCACGAGCACTTTGCGCTCGCGGTCCGTCAAATTCTGTAAAACGTCGCCCATCTTCTGCTTGAGCATGGTGACCGACGCGGCTTCTGCCGGCGCCACGGCATCGGGATCCTCGATGAAATCGCCCAGATGGCTGTCTTCTTCTTCACCGATCGGGGTCTCGAGCGAGATCGGCTCTTGTGCGATCTTCATGACCTCGCGCACCTTGTCAGGCGTGAGCGTCATCTCTTTGGCGATCTCCTCCACCGACGGGTCGCGGCCCAGCTCTTGCAGCAGTTGGCGCGAGATCTTCACCAAGCGATTGATCGTCTCGACCATGTGCACGGGAATGCGGATGGTGCGTGCCTGATCGGCGAGCGCGCGGGTGATGGCCTGCCGGATCCACCACGTGGCGTAGGTCGAGAACTTGTAGCCCTTCTTGTAGTCGAATTTTTCGACCGCGCGGATGAGGCCGAGGTTGCCTTCTTGGATCAGGTCCAAGAACAGCATGCCGCGGCCGACATATTTTTTGGCGATGCTCACGACCAGCCGCAGGTTCGCCTCGGTGAGATCGCGTTTGGCGAGATCGCCGGCATCTAGAATCACTTGACTCGGCAGGCGGCTTGCGGTCTTGGCGGCATCCCGCTCCAGCTCGGCGCGCTCGATCGCCTTAGCCAGTTCCTGCTCCTGCGCCATGCCGAGCAGCGGTACCCGGCCGATCTCTTTGAGATACATCCGCACCGGGTCATCAAGCGCGATGCCCGCCGGTACCGGGATCTCTACTACGGGCTCTTCGACCGCGGCTTCTGGGTCTTCGGCTTTTTCGTCCTCGGCGCCGACATCGGGGATCTCGGTGACCTCGATGCCCTGGCCCATGATGTCCTCGACGAGCTCGTTGCCCTTCTCCGGGTCGTCCTCGTCGTAGGCGGCGGTGACGGCCGCCACTTCATCGTAGGTGAGGAAGCCTTGTTTCTTGCCGCGTTCGATGAGCGCTTTGACCGCCGCTTCGCGAGACAATAGCACGCCCGGGGGCTGGCCGTTGGTGCTGGCCGCTCCTGGGATCTGGCTTTTTGTGCCTGTCTTGGGTTTCTTTGCCGCGCTCACGGCGTGGATGTTCCTTCTTTGGTTTCCGCGGCGGGGCCGTGCAGCGAGGTCGCCAGCGTGTTGTATTCTTCGCGTAGCGGCTCCGGTACGATTGTACCCGCTTTGAGGAGCCGATTCATTTCTGCATCGACGCTCGAAAGCCTCCGCTCCAGCTTCCTGCGGTCGAAGCGCAGCACAATCAACGCAAGCCGCCGACTGTCGTCTTCGTGCGAGAGCGGCGGTGAGGCGAGCGAGAGTAGCGTCAACTCCCCACCGATCGAATCTTCGGAGAACAGGGATAACGGATTGAGGCCGCGCGCAAGATCGAGCGCGTGCGACGCAAGCGTGTGATACACCGCGCGCAATTCATCATCTTCGACGTCGTTGGGTTTGATCTGCGCCACGGCTTGGTCGAGCAGCTCCGGGCGCGCCAACACGAGTTGCAGCAGGTCGCGCTCGAATGAAGTCGGTTGCGTGGGCTGCGCTGCGCGGCGTACGATCGCGTGCGCGCTGTCTCGCGGCTGCGACGAGCGGTCGGCGGAATGTCGCGTCTGGCGCAATGCTGTTTCGCTGACGTCGAGGCGCCTGGCCATCACTTTCACGTATTGATCGCGCTCGATCGGATCGCGGACCTGGGCGATGACGGCCAGCGCCTCGCGCGCGGCGTCGCTCTTGCTGCCGAACGCCGTCGCGATGCGCCGGCACGCTTGTTCGATCTTGAAATCTACCCACGGGAGCGAGCTGTCGATCAGCGCGCGGAAGGCCGCGGGGCCTTCGGCGAGGATGAGTTCATCGGGGTCCTTGCCGGCGGGGAGCTGCACGATGCGGATCTTCAGGCCTTCTTCCACGAGCATGTCGATGCTGCGCGCAGTGGCGGCTTGCCCGGCGGCGTCGCCGTCGAAACAGAGGTAGAGGTTATGCGCGACGCGCCGCAGCTCGCGGGCTTGTTCGGGGGTGAAGGCGGTGCCGAGACTCGCGACAGCGTTGCCGAATCCCGCTTGGTGCAGCGAGATCGCGTCGAGGTAACCTTCGACGACGATGATCGCGTCGTCGGCCGACGCCGTTCGGCGGGCTATGTGCAGCGCGTAGACGTGCTCACCCTTGGTGTAGGCCGCGGTATTGCGGGTGTTGAGGTACTTGCGCGGATCGTCGCCAAGCGCCCGGCCGCCGAACGCCATCACTTCGCCGGTGAGGTTGTAGATCGGAAACATCAAGCGGTTCCGGAAAAAATCCACATAGCCGTCGCCTTGCTGGCGTCGGTTGATCAGCCCGGCCTGTTCAGCCATGCCGGCGTCGATGCTCGAGCGCGCCAACGCATTGGTCAAACCATCCCACGAATCGGGCGCGTAGCCCATCCCGAAGCGCTCGGCGGTCTCAGGCTCGATGCCGCGGCGCTTGACGTATGCCAGGGTTTCGGCGCTCTTGAGCAGCCCCGCCGCGAAAAAGCGCTGCGCCGCCGCGTTGGCCTCATAGATCGCCTCGCGCTCGCTGCGCCGGCGCTGCATGCCCGGCGTTTCTTGCAAGACCACGCCTGCGCGCGCTGCCAGCATGCGCAATGCGGCCGGAAAGTCGACGTTTTCGTAGCGCTGCACGAACTTGATGAGGTCGCCCCCGGCGTCGCAGCCGTGACAGTGCCATACCTGTTTCTCGGGATTGAGATTGAACGACGGCGTCTTCTCGGCGTGAAACGGGCACAGCCCGACGTATTCGCGGCCGCGCCGCTTCAGCGTGACGTATTGGCTGACGTACGCGAGCAGATCGACCTTGGCTTGGATTTCGGCGACGACGCCGGCGTCAAACGGCATGGCGCAATGCCCGCGTTACGACTTCGAAGACTATTGCGAACCCAAAAACCGACGACACCAGGCCAAAACCAATAAGCCCCCAGAAGAACCAATCAGATGCAAACCACCACTCATAAAAGGCATCCATCCGAGATTTTTCGGGTCGCGTTATGCCAACCGTGAATCGCTGGACGACTCGCGGGAAAAGCAGAGCGAATATTCCCGCCGTCATGATTGCCAAGCCGCCAAGTCCCTCGACAAAGATCGGCATTTCACAAATCCAGCTTTTTGAGGACCACCGACATTAGACGTCCCACTCTTTAGGCACGAGCGCTTCATCTTGAGGGAAAAGCTCCCGGAACCTTTTCACCGCGAAACGGTCGGTGAAGCCGGCGATGTAGTCGCACACCCGGCGCGGCAGCGTGTCGGCGGCGAGCGGCTGTTCGCGGAACATCGGCGGCAGATCGTCCGGATGTTCGTGATAGTGGCGGAACAGCCGCTTCACGATCTCTTTCGCCTTCGGCTCCTCGCGCTTGGCCTCGTCGTTGAAGTAGACGCGCGCGAACATGAACTGCTTGATGGTTTCGACCGCCTCGAGCACGGGTTCCGACAGCCGGATCTCGTTGGCGTCGCGGCACTGCTCGATCATGTCGCGCACCAGCGTGCCGATGCGGATGGTGCCCCGCGCGCCCAGCTTCTCGATGGCGGCCTTGGGCAGATCGGCGTCGTCGATGATGCCGGCGCGCACGGCGTCGTCGATATCGTGGTTGATGTAGGCGAGGCGATCCGCGTAGCGCACGATCTGGCCCTCGAGCGTGAAGGGGATGTCCGTGTATCCCGCCAGCGCTCCCTTGTGCTTGCTGTGTTTGGCGATGCCGTCGAGCACCTCTTCGGTGAGGTTCAAGCCGACTTTGTCGCCGCGGCGTTCCAACAGCATCACCACGCGCAGGCTTTGCGCGGAATGGATGAAGCGCGCGCCCGGCTCGTACTCGGCCCATACGTCCGTGAGCGCATCCTCGCCGGCGTGCCCGAAGGGTGAATGGCCTACGTCGTGGCCCAGCGCGATGGCCTCGACGAGATCCTCGTTCAACGCCAGGCCGCGCGCGATGGTGCGCGCGATCTGCATGACCTCGAGCGTGTGTGTCAGGCGGGTGCGGTAGTGGTCGCCGAGCGGCGACAGGAAGACCTGCGTCTTGTGCATCAGCCGCCGGAACGCTTTGCTGTGGATGATGCGGTCGCGGTCGCGCTGGAAGCAGGTGCGCACCGGGTCCTCGGGTTCGGGATCGCGCCGGCCGCGCGACCTGCTTGCCAGCGCGGCGTGCCGTGATAGCGTGACGGCCTCGCGCGCCTCGAGCTCTTCCCGAATCGAAAGTGTTGTGCTCATGCCGGCTCAGTCACGCCGTCGAGGCGCGCTGACAAGGCCTTAGTCTTGATCGACCTTCTTGGACGCTGCTGCTTCGGCGTCTCGCTCCTTCAGAACGGATTGCGCTGCCGCCAAGCGCGCCACCGGCACGCGGAACGGCGAGCATGAGACGTAGTCCAAACCGATCTTGTGGCAGTACTCGACCGACGTCGGCTCGCCGCCGTGCTCGCCGCAGATGCCCATTTTCATATCGGGCTTGGTCATGCGGCCGCGCTCCATCGCCATGCGCATCATCTCGCCTACGCCGTCCTGGTCGATGATCTGGAACGGGTCCTCGCGCAAGATCTTCTTCTCCAGATATACTGGAATGAACGACGCTTCCGCGTCGTCGCGCGAGTATCCGAACACCGTTTGCGTCAGGTCGTTGGTCCCGAACGAGAAGAACTCTGCGTACTCGGCGATGCGATGCGCCACGATGCACGCGCGCGGCAGCTCGATCATCGTGCCGACCTGATAGTGCACCTTCGTGCCGGCCGCTTTGATGATGCGGTCGGCTTCGGTCGTGACCATGTCGCGCAGCGCCTTCATCTCGGTCACGGTGCCCACGCCGGGGATCATGATCAGCGGCCTCACGTCGACGCGCTCTTTGCGCAGCTCGGTGGCCGCCTCCATGATGGCGCGCACCTGCATCTGATAGATCTCCGGAAAGACGATGCCCAGGCGGCACACGCGCAGACCGAGCATCGGGTTGCTCTCGTGCAGCGCGCGCACGCGCCGCAGGATGCGCTCTTTCGCCGATAGCTCCGCTGCATCGCCTTTGCCCACGCGCAGCTCGGTGACCTCGACCAGCAGGTCCTCGAGGTTCGGCAAGAACTCGTGCAGCGGCGGGTCGAGCAGCCGGATCGTCACCGGCAAACCCTTCATGGCTTTGAAGATGCCGCGAAAGTCTTCGCGCTGCATGGGTAGGAGCTGCTCGAGGCACTTGCGCCGCGAATCGGGCGTCTCGGCCATGATCATCTCCTGCACCACGGGCAGGCGCTCGATCTGCATGAACATGTGCTCGGTGCGGCACAGCCCGATGCCCTCGGCACCGAAATCGCGCGCCTTCTTGGCATCTTCGGGCGTGTCCGCATTGGCATATACGCCGAGCCGCCGGTACTCGTCCGCCCATTTGAGGATGTGGTCGAACTGGGGCGTCATCTTGGCCGCGGCCATCGGCAGCTCGCCTTCGTAGACGTAGCCGGTCGTGCCGTCAATCGTGATTAAGTCGCCTTCCTTGATGGTCTTGTTCTTCACCGTGAACTGGCGATTGCGCAGGTCGATGAGCATCTGCTCGACACCGACCACCGCCGGCTTGCCCATGCCGCGAGCGACGACCGCGGCGTGCGACGTGGCGCCGCCTTGCGACGTCAGAATGCCTTCCGCTGCGATCATGCCGTGCACGTCGTCCGGCGTGGTCATCGGGCGGACCAAGATGCACTTCTTGTCGCGACGTTTCAACTCAACCGCATCGTCGGGATCAAAGCACACGACGCCGGTCGCTGCGCCTGGCGAGGCGTTCAAGCCCTTGACCAGCGGCGTGCCCTTCGCTTTTTCGTCGATCTGCGCGTGCAGCAGCGCGCCGATGGACGCGGGCTCGATGCGGCGCAGCGCTTCCTCGCGGCTGATGTGACGTTCTTTCACCATGTCGGCCGCGATCTGCACGGCCGCAGCCGCGCTGCGCTTGCCGGAGCGCGTCTGCAGGATATACAATTTGCCGCGCTCGACCGTGAATTCGATGTCCTGCATATCGCGGTAGTGCTTCTCGAGTTTGTCGGCGATGTCCAGGAACTGGCGATAGATCTTGGGCTGCTGTTTCTCCAGCTCCGAGATCTTGACCGGCGTGCGGCTGCCGGAAACGACGTCCTCGCCTTGCGCGTTGAGCAAATACTCTCCGTAGAGTTTCTTCGCGCCGGTCGACGGGTCGCGCGTGAAGGCTACGCCGGTGCCCGAGTCCGGGCCCATGTTGCCGAACACCATCGTGACCACGTTGACCGCGGTGCCCCACCAGTCCGGATAGTGCATGTGGCGGCGATATTCGATCGCGCGCTTGCTGTTCCATGAATTGAAGACCGCTTCGACCGCCATGCGCAGCTGGATGAACACGTCTTCGGGAAAATCTTTTTTGGTATGATGGCGCACGAGCGCCTTATACTCGCTCGTCATGTTGCGGAAGGCCAGCGCGGTGAGTTCGGATTCCGATTGCACGCGCGCCTTGGAGACGTAGCGCTTGAGCACTTCCTCGAAGGGCTCTTTCTTCATGCCCAGTACGACGGTCGCGAACATCTGGACGAAGCGCCGATACGCATCCCACGCGAACTTGTCGTTCTTGGTGAGGATGACGAGCGCGTTGCAGGTCCGGTTGTTCAAGCCGAGGTTGAGCACGGTGTCCATCATGCCCGGCATGCTGACCCGCGAGCCGGAGCGCACCGACACGAGCAGCGGTTGGTTCTCGCCGCCGAACTCCTTGCCGGTCTTGCGTTCGAGCTCGACCATTCGCCGGTGCAGCTCTTCATCGAGGCCGTTCGGGAATTGCTTGCCCAATTCGAAGTAGCGCCGGCAGACTTCGGTCGTGACGGTGAAGCCCGGAGGCACGGGCAAGCCGATGCGCGTCATCTCGGCAAGGCCGGCACCCTTGCCGCCGAGGAGGTCGCGCATGTCGGCGCCGCCCTCCTCGAACGTGTACGTCATCTTGCCAAGGTGGAGTTTGGTCGGCGGTTCGAGCTTGCGGCTTTGGGCTTTGCGCGGCGGCGGCAGCGGCGGCATCGGCCGGACGGGGTCGTTGGGGCCGATCTCCGCGAGCACGAGCCCCGCGAAACCGTCCTGCTTGCCTTTGGGGGCGCCTTTTTTGACCTTGCCGTCCGTTTTGACGGCTACGCCCTTGCCGTTGGATCTCGACGGCTTTGCGGACGCGCTCTTGGACGGCTTTTTGGTCTTGACGGCTGCCTTGCTCGATTTCACTACTGGTGTGTCCCCCGCGCGTTCACCCACCGGTACAAGAACCGGCAGAACGGACGCAATCATGCTTCTTGTGTTCTTTGACGCGGGACAGAGAGAATCCCGTTGCCGTCGGCGAATTTAGGGGACGCAGGAGGACGACATCGTGATCGTTCGCTCGGTTCTCTTCCAGCGTTTGGCCATCGCCGCCGGCTGCGCCGCCGTGCTCCTCGTGGCCGGCGGTTTCAGTTCATGCAATAGCGTTTTTGGGACCGGCCTCGGGCCCGTCGTCGTGAATCCGCAGACGATAAGCATCGCGTGCCCGACCACCGAGCACACGTTCACGGTGACGCAGCAGAATTTCTCCGGCACGTTCACGGCGGTGAGCGCCGACACGACACGGGTCACGGTCGCGCCGACGATCGTGCCGGCCGAATTCGTCGTTCGGGATGGCACCAACGCCGACGGCACGTTGACGATCGTGACGGTGACGGGCGGCGGAGGGATGACGGGCACCACGTCCGTCACGGCGCTCGGCTGTACGTGCGTGCGGCATCACGACATGTGGGATGCGTGCCCATTGAAGTCGGAGGTCAAGCACAGATGAGAAGCAGCTCGATCGTTTGGAAACAAGTCGCGATCGGCGCAGTCTTGGTCGGCATCGCCGTGGCCGCGAGCGGCTTCGGCTCTTGCAGCGGCTACTCGCCTCCTGGCCCCATCTTCGGAGCGGTGGTCGCAACGCCCAATCCTTTGACCGTGAACTGTCAGGCAACGTTTTCCGTGTCGCAAGTAGGCTACGGGGGGCCATTCGGAGCGACTAGCAACAACGCGAATGTGACGGTTGCGGCGACGTCGCCGCCGAACACGTTCTTGGTCATGGAGCCTAGCGGCACTTTTACCGGCGCCGCCACCATCACGGTTACCGGCTACGCCGGCGGCCAGACGACTGAGAACCTGAACGTCACGTCACCCTGCCTCTGCGTTCGCCATCACGACATGTGGGGGACTCGGAAGCACGCGCGCTGATCTACGGCGTCATCTGCATGGGGTGAGCGTTCTGATGCCGGCGCTTCGCCGGCGTGACGCCGGGATTAGTATCGGCGAACGCTCCCTTCGGATTTGGGATCACCCAGAAACTGGTGATCCATATCTCGGGCAGCAAGAACACATGGCGCACGTCGCCTGCGCGTTTCGCGATGCCGGCGCGCACGAGCGGTTGCGCCGCAGGATGCGCGGGATTACCGCCGTTTTTTTCAAACACGGCGTTGAACAGCGACCCATATCGCTCTTGACCATCCGCTCCGCGCACGACGTAGTGGACGTGCTCTATGAAATGCACCCAGCGATCAGGTTGTAGGCCCCAAACGGCCGGGCGTTTCGCGCGGTCCCACACCGGCATGGTGAAGTCCGCGCCTATCAGGCGTCCCTTCGCGTCGTACCAGAGCTGCGTCGGATGTTTTGGGTCGTCCGAGAACCAACGCAGGTTCGTGTAGGTAATGATGCCCGCGTCGTCTTCGGCGGTGTATCGGAAGTAGCCGGCGTCGATCGCAGTCTTTGGGCTTGGGAAGCGTTTGCGGAGATCGGCCGACACAAGTGTGACGAACTTCGCCTCGCTTGGGTTGGGAAACGGCGAGAGCGTCGGCGCGAGCAGCGGGGTCGGCGCGACCGGCGCTGTGGTGCGAGCGCACCCAGCCGCGAAGACCGCGAACACGATCAGCGAGAACGACGCTGCGAGTCTACCCACGCGTCAGGGCATTTCGTTTGAGGCCTTTTGCGCCTCCAGCTGGTCCGCGGCCGCGCTGGTGTTCTGGTCCGTCCCCGAGTTGCCGGCCTGCCCCGATTGCGCCGTGCCCTCCAACTTCCTTTGCGCGGCGAGCGCGCGCGCGCAGTCCCCGACTCTTTGCTCTTCCGGGTGTCTGGAGCAGTACGCGACCATTGTCGTGCGGTCGTCGCCGTGCGCCATCCAGTATTCGATCGCCGATCTATCGTTGGGATCGTGCGACACCGGATGGTACGATGAACTGGCATAGTACCACACCCCTGCCGCCACGAGAGCCAGGACGACGTAGCCCAAAATCCTCATGCCTAAGGTATCGTCAATATTCTCCCCTGGAGATACCCCGGCAGCTTGTCGATAGCCACCCGTACCTGCGCTTTGGAGTCGCGGTCCCGCACGGTGACGTCCTGCTTCTCGAGGCTTTCGTAGTCAACCGTCACGCACAGCGGTGTGCCGATCTCATCCTGGCGATAGTAGCGCTTGCCGACGTTGCCCGAGTCATCGAAGATGGTGCGCATGTGCGGCCGCAGGTCGCGTTCGATGCGCGCGGCCAGCTCGACGATGTCCGGCTTGTTGCGCACGAGCGGGAACACCGCGACCTTGTAGGGTGCGAGGCTTGGGTGCAAGCGCAGCACCGTGCGGTCTTCTTCCTTTTCATACGCATCGATCAAGAACACGAGCAAGGCGCGATCGGATCCGAGCGCCGGCTCTACCACGGCGGGCAGGAATTTCGTCTTGCTCTCTTCGTCGAAGAACGAAAGGTCTTTGCCGCTCGCTTTGACGTGCTGGTCCAAGTCGAACGTGCCGCGGTGCGCAATGCCCTCCAGTTCGCCCCAACCGAACGGGTAGTCGTACTCGATGTCGGTCGTCGCGCGGCTGTAATGCGCGAGGTCGGCGCCCGAATATTCGTGTTTGCGCAAGCGCTCGGCTTGCACGCCGAGCGACAGCCACCATTGGTAGCGTCGCTCCACCCAGTAGCGGTACCACTTCATGCCTTCGTCTTCGGGCTGCGGCGGCACGAAGAACTCCATCTCCATCAGTTCGAATTCGCGCGAGCGGAAGATGAAGTTGCCCGGCGTGATCTCGTTGCGAAAAGCCTTGCCGATCTGCGCGATGCCGAAGGGCGGCCTCTTGCGCGCCGCTTGATAGGCGAGCTTGAAGTCGACGAACATGCCCTGCGCGGTCTCGGGGCGCAGGTACGCCTCGGACGAGGCGTCTTCCATCGCGCCGATGGAGGTCTTGAACATCAGGTTGAACGCGCGCGGCGCGGTCAGCGTCTTGTTGCCGCAGGCAGGGCACTGGTCGCTTGTGAGGTGGTCGGCGCGCCAGCGCTTCTTGCAGGTCTTGCAGTCCACCATCATGTCGGTGAAATTGTCCACGTGTCCGGATGCCCGCCAGACCTCCGGATGCATGATGACCGATGTCTCGATGCCGACCACGTCGTCGCGCAGCGTCACCATGTCGCGCCACCACGCTTCGCGCAGGTTGCGCTTGAGCTCCGTGCCAACCGGGCCGTAGTCCCACATGCCGTTCACGCCGCCGTAGATCTCGCTCGATTGAAAGATAAAACCGCGGCGCTTTGCAAGCGCCGTGATCTCGTCCATGGTCGGTTTTGGTCGCGCCACGTTGCCGATCGCCGATCCCTACGAGGGCGCCCGCAGCGCGCGCCAGATCTCCGAAGGATTGGGCGGCTTGCCGTACATCAGCGCGCCGACGCGATACAGTTTACCGGCCAGCAGCGTGAGTCCCCAGATCGCGAGCAGCGATCCGCCGATGGCCACCCCGATCTGCCACGCGGGCACCGAGCTGATGGCGACCCGGGTGAACATCAGCATCGGGCTGATGAGCGGTACCATCGAGGCCCAGACGAACAGCGGTTTTTCGGGATCGTTCAACGCGAAGATCGACAAGAGGTAGGCCACGACCACCGGCATCACCATAAATGCGTTGGCTTGCTGGATGTCTTCCGCCTTGCTGCACAGCGCGCCCAACCCGGCGAACATCGCGGCATACGAGAAGAATCCCAAGAGGAAGAACAAGACCAAGAACCCCAGCATCGACAGGGGCACGGTGGCGACGCCCAGCCCGGCTTGAGGGGCCACTGACGCGCCGCTGGCAGCAGCCGGAAGATGCATGCCGTGCACGATGTTCAAACCGACGAGCACCAGCATGCCCCCCGCGGCAAGCACGAAGACCAAGAATTGGGTAAGCGCCAGGCTGCCGATGCCGAGGATCTTGCCGGCGAGCAATTCGGTCGGACGGACGGCGCCGATCATGACCTCCATGATGCGATTGGATTTCTCTTCGATCACGCCTTGCGCGACGTACACGCCGTACAAGAGCACCGACATGTAGAGCAGCAGCAGCAAGAAGTACACCAACGCCTGCGACAGGAACTGTTCGGTTTCATTCTTGTAGAGCTCGTTCAAATTGACGACTTTGAAAGGGAAGTTCAGCGCGTGCTGGGCGAGGCGCGCGCTCGCCCCTGTGCCTTCAACGGTGAGCACCGCGCGGACGAGCGACTGCCGTAGGCCCGTTCCTTTTTCGAGGCTGCTCGATTTGCTGGGGAAGAACGCGAAACCGACCTCGCCTTGCGCGTCTTTGTAAGCGACGAGCGCTGCGTCATACTTGCCGGCCTTCAGCGCCGTCCGGATCGTCGCCGGCAGCTCAGGCCCGGTGGCGGCCTCCTTTGCGATCGTTATCTTGTAATTGGAGTGGCCGAGCGCGTCCTTGACGGCGGCCGCCGTCTTTTGATCGGCGGCCACGACGACGAGCGGACTTTGAAACGAAGTGTCGAGCCAGACGAAGAGCAGCGGGAGGAACGACAACCCGATGATGCCGACCACGCCGAGGATCGTGCCGATGATGAAGCCCGCGCCTTTGATGCGCTGGACGTATTCGCGCTGGAAGATGATGCCGACGCTGCTCAAGCCGCCGCCTGTTCTTCCGCCGCCTTCACGTAGTGGAGGTAGATGTCGTTAAGGCTCGGTTCGACGACTTCGAAATGATCCACCGGACCGGCGGCAACGGCGGCCTTGAGGATCTCGGCCGGCGCGACGTTGGGCGACGCTTTGACGTTGACATAGCCGTCGTCCGACGGGCGCGCCGTTGCGCCGTCGAATCGATCGAGAAAGCTCAAGTCGGAGAGCGCCGTCATGCGGATGAAGCGATCCGGCCATGCGCGTTTGATCGACACGAGACTGCCGTTGATCACCGCGCGCGAGCGGTCGATGATGCAGATGTCGCGCGTGAGTTCCTCCACCTGTTCCATGCGGTGGCTGGAGAGCAGCACCGCGGTGCCCGCCTTGACCAGGTCTCTGATCGCGCCTTTGAGGATCTCAACGTTGATGGGATCGAAGCCGGCGAACGGCTCGTCGAGCACCAGCAGCGGCGGCCGGTGCACGACCGCCGCGATGAACTGCACCTTTTGCTGATTGCCTTTGGAAAGCTCTTGCGGACTCTTCGTGAGGTTCTCAGTGAGGTTGAATTCGTCGGCTAATTCTGCGATGCGCTTGCGCGCGTCGGGCGCGCTCATCCCATGGATGCGCGCCAAGAACAGCAGCTGCTCTGCCACCTTCATCTTCGGATACAAACCGCGCTCCTCGGGCAGGTAGCCGAAGGTATGGCGGATGTCCGCGTCCACCGTCTTGCCCGACCAGCTCACCGTGCCGCTATCGGGCCGGAGGATGTCGAGCACCATGCGGATGGTCGTCGTCTTGCCCGCGCCGTTGGGGCCGAGAAGGCCGAAGACGGCGCCTGGTTGCGCGGTGAACGACAACTCCGACACGGCCTGCACCTTACCGAAAGACTTCGAAACATTGAAGACTTCGAGCATGTCGTAAGGCTAGTTTTTTGGTATGGGTTGCTGGACCTCTTGAGTATGCTCCGCCCGGAGCTGGCCGCACGCGGCCGCGATGTCGTCGCCCATCGTGTGCCGGATCGTCGAAGGCACGCCTCGCGCGCGCAGAATCTCCTGGAAGCGGCGCATCACTTGCGGCGAAGAGCGTCCGTACGACGCCGCGGTGGCGTTGTACGGGATCAGGTTGACGTGGTGGAGCGGGCCGCCGAGCAGGTCCGCGAGCTGGCGCGCGTCGTCAGGGCGGTCGTTGACCCCTGAAAGCATCACGTATTCGTAAAAGACCTTGCGCCGGGTCACCGCGACGTACTCGTTGGTGGCGGCCATCAGCTTGGCGATCGGCCACTTCTTGTTGATGGGCATCAGTTTGGTGCGCATGTCGTCATCAGGCGCGTGCAGCGAGATCGCGAGGTTCACTTGGATGCCCTGGCGCGTGAAACGCTCGATCCCGGTGACCACGCCCGCGGTCGAAACCGTCATGTGGCGCGCCCCCAGGTTGAACCCGTTTTTGTCGTTGAGCATGGCGATCGAGTCCATCACCGCATCGTAGTTGAGGAACGGTTCGCCCATGCCCATGAACACGAGGTTGGTCAGCGCGCGTTTTTCGGCGCGCGCATGCCGCGCCACGAACAGCGCCTGGTCGAAGATCTCGAGCGCGCTCAGGTTGCGGAAGAATCCACCTTGGCCGGTCGCGCAAAAATCGCAGCGCAACGCGCAGCCCGCTTGCGAGGAGATGCAGGCAGTCGTGCGCCCTCCGCGATGGCGCATGAGCACGGCTTCGACTTCTTTGCCGTCGGCGAGCGCGAAGAGCAGTTTGGTCGTCTGTCCGTCTTTTGACGTGGCATCGCGGATGAGCGACAGGCTGGAGAGTTTTATCGCCTTCGCAAGCCCGGTGCGTAGGGCGGCGGGCAGCACGCTGATCGCCCCGAGGTCCTCCGCCAGCTCTTTGGTCGCGGCGCGGTAGACTTGTTCGAGGCGGTAGCGCGGCAAAGCGAACGCCTCCGCGAGCGCCGCCGCGCTTGCGTGCCCCGCCTCTTTTGCGCGCCCTTCCCACCACGTCGCCTGGGCGTCGCGCGGTCCTGCCGCCGGTTTGGTGGCAGCCTTGATCGCGGTGCTCATAGATCGAACTTCAATTCCAACGCTTGCTCCTCGGACGCCGCTTGATCTGGCAGCTCAGGCTCTTGTGGTATGCCGGACTTTAGTCCGGCTTCGGCGGTCTCGTCCTCGCCGGCGAGGCGGCGTTGCACGGCCTGCAGATCGCTCCACACCAACTTCTTCACCGCGTTGATGTTTCCGCCGGTCAGACGCAAGATATACGCGGGGTGGAAGGTCACGATGAGGTCGCTGCCAAGCGGCCCCGGGTACCAGACGCCGCGCTGACGCGTGATGGAAAAGCCGGCACCTTGAAACGACTTGGCCGCCGGCGCCCCCAACGCCAGCACCACGCGAGGCTTGAGCACCGATAGTTCGATGTCGAGATATTCCCGGCAGTTCGCCATTTCTTCTTGCATCGGCGCGCGGTTGAATACGCGCCCGTTCTCCTCGGTGGTCGCGCGGCACTTGATGGTGTTGGTGATGAAGACATCCTCGCGGCGCAGCCCGATGGCGGCGAGCATTCGTGTGAGCAGCTCGCCGGCGCGGCCGACGAACGGTTCGCCCTGGCGGTCCTCGTTCTCGCCCGGACCCTCGCCGACGATGACCAGCGGCGAATGCGGATCGCCCACGCCGCACACGACCTTCGTGCGCGTCGAGCCGATGGCGCAGCGGCGGCATGCATCAACAGTCTGGTGAAGTCGCTCGAGCGCGGCTGCGCGATCGTCGTTCATGGATGCTTGGCGATCACGGCGCGCGCCGCGAACAAGACGACGAGCAAGACTCCGGCATAGAGGAAATAGCGGCCGACCAACGCCGCGGATAGCGACCAGTACCACATCTTGCCGTGGTGCTTGATCCAGTACAGGCGACGGCTGCGCTGGCGCCAGTTGAGCACGCCGAGCGCGCCCCAGCGCTTCTTGCTGCCGCCCTCCTCGCCCCGGTGCGTGACCACGCACTGGGGAAGAAATACGACGCGATAGCGCTGATCGTGCAAGCGGTGTGCGAAGTCGATCTCTTCATGGTACAAGAAGAACTGCTCGTCGAAGCCGCCGAGGTGGCGGAACACTTCGGTACGGATGATCATCGCCGCGCCGACCACGATGTCGACGTCGCGCTCGCTCGAGTAATCCCACTGCCTCAGTTCGTAACCGTTGGCCTGCGCGCGGAACAGCGGCAGGTCGCCCCAGGCAGAACTGCGCAAATACGCCTGCCACCAGGTATCGAACTCGCCGCAGGATTCGGCGAGCGAGCCGTCTTCGTGCAATTGCTTTGCGCCGGCCATCGCGACATCGGGGTGCGCGGCGAAGTACTTGACGGCATTGGCCAGGACGCCGGCATGCGCCGTCGCATCGGGATTCAAAAAGAACAACAGCGGCGCGTTCGCCCGGCGCGCGCCGACATTGCACGCCTTGGCAAAGCCGAGGTTCGAACCGTTCTCGATCACCTCCACGCCTGGTAGCGCCGCCTTGGCTCGGGCGACGCTGTCGTCGGCCGAGCCGTTATCGGAGACGATCACTTGCGCGAGCTGCGGATCGGCCTGCACGTCCGGCAGCGCGGCCAGCGAGCGGAGACATTGTTCGAGCTCATCCGCGGCATTGTAACTGACGACCACGACGGAGATCTGCGGCATCGCGACCTTGTTCTCGGACCGGGGCTAAAGCCCCGGCACTACAAACCCCGGGGCTAAAGCCCCGGCACTACAGACCCCGGGGCTAAAGCCCCGGCACTACATACGGGCTTCCAAAAAAAACGAGCGCCTTTTTTGACGCTCGTCGAGGTGGTCCCGCCGGAGCTTCATCGCCCGGGCCCAGCGGCGGCCTGATCGGGCGGTGGGAGTTACGACGCTCTCTGGGCCGGCTCCGGTGTCTGCACGGGTGGAAGCGCGTTGAGCGCGTCCATGATCATGCTGAGCGGAATGCCGTAACCCTCGCTAACCTGCTCGATCGTCTCGAACTCCGAGATCGCGCAGTTGGAGCATCCTCCGAGGTGAAAGTTGGCGAACACTGCTCTCGCGCCTGGGTGGAGAGCAAATGTTTCGCCGACGGTCAGAGTCTGGTTGAATTTAGGACTGTCTGTACTGACGGCGACCACCCCCTTCTCCCGTCGTGCGTCGCCGTTTTCTCTTCGTCTGGCGACAAGCCGCGGGTTATTACGAGGCTTGTTTTCGACCGCCGTCACGGCTGAACCTTTCGCGCGCACACTCTGCCACAGCCGCTCGGCGAACGCCAGCATGAGCGGCGCATCATCCCACGGCGTATCCCACGAACGATCGACGAACGGCAGCCAGCTCAAAATCGCCGAGATGTTGCGCTTGGTGAGCGCTTTGTGCAGGTAGTGCGGAAAAAGCTTGAAGGCTCGCGGCGACATCGGCACCCTGCGCACCTCCGACGGGGCGCACCCAGCCAGCATGCCGGCGATCGCGCTTGAGAAAACATCTCCGGAGCGAAGGCTCAAATGCTGCCCGCTGGTCACGCGCGGATGGAACTCGATGATCTTGAACGCTTGATCGCGCGCATCGAGGATCCAATCGAACCCGGAGAAGCCGTGGACGCCGGTGAGCTCGCCCGTCTGCCTGAGGACTTCCTCGACATGCGGCGGATAGAACAGCCGGCGCGTGCACGATGGGCTGAATGGGGTAGGCCAGGTCTCCAGTTTGACCATCGACTGAAAACAGAGCAGCCGTCCGTGGTCGAAGAGGGCTTCGACGATTCCGACCGGGCCGTCGAGGAAGCGCTGGAGCGCGAACGGCCTCAAGTCGGTGCGCTGGTCGTATGCCGTGCGCAGCGCCGACTCGTCCGTAGCTTTCCAAACGTCGCCGCCGCCGAAGCCTTGATCGAGTTTGAGCATCACGGGATAGCCCAATGTCCGCGCGGCCGAGGCGGTCTCCGTGAACGTGTCGCAGATGGCGAACTCCGGAATGGGCAAGCCGATTTCACCGGCCTTGCGCATGAAGTCGTTCTTCGAAATCGCGCATTGAAGGACGTCGCTTCGATGATCGAACGGGAACCAGCCGTCCAGCCACGCCTCGCCCGCGTGTTTCGCAAGCGCGATGAGCATCGGGTCATCGATGACGACCACCCAGGCGTATTCGCGGCTCTGCCTCGCAAGGTGCTCGCGCAGCGCCTCGGCGCACGCGTCGGCGTTCGAGGGCGCGGGCACGCGCCGGCTGACGTAGCGACTTCGCGCGACGAGGCTTGAAGGATCGCCGAACACCGTGACGGTGCAGCCCGCTTCGTGCAGCAAGCGCGGAATACGAGCCGGACCAACCCAATTGCTGGCCGTGCAGATCAAGACTTCGGGCACGCTTGTCGAACCTTACCTGTGTCGGTCCCCGTTCGCCGTTCCTCCTAGGATGGGATTACTCTTGCGCGAAGGGGCGGTCATGGTTCGTCCTCCTGACGGACTCACCTTCGATTGGTGGGTCGCGATCTTGAGCCTGGTCTTCACCGGCGGCCTCTTCGTCGACGGCTGGGCGCACAATCACCTGGACACCATCGACACATTCTTCACGCCCTGGCATGCGATGTTCTATGGCGGCTTCGGCCTGCTGGTGCTCTTCTTCGCATGGACGATGGTCGCGAATCACGCGAAAGGATTCAGCTGGACCCAGTCCGTCCCGGCGGGCTATGAGTGGTCGATCATCGGCATCGCGGTCTTCCTGGTTAGCGGCCTTGGCGACATGCTGTGGCATATGTTCTTCGGCATCGAAGTCAGCACGGAGGCGCTGCTGAGCCCCACGCACGTTGGTCTCGCTACGGGCGGCGTGTTGATGCTCGCGGGTCCGTTCCGCGCCGCGGTGGCGCGCGGACCCGAACGCATGAGCGGGCCGGCTTCGTACCTGCCGGCGGTGCTTTCGCTGGCGGCCGTCTTCACGGTCCTGACCTTCATGACGCAATTCGCACCCGCGCTCGGGTTTTATGGCACCGGTCCCAAGCCGCCGCAGGCGATATTCGAACTCAAAACCGACCGCGGAGTCGTCAGCCAACTCTTCCAAGCCGCCCTCATGGCGTCGATCATCCTGCTCGCCGTGCGGCAGTTCGGCACGCGGCTTCCGGCCGGCTCGATCACGCTCATCCTGACCATCAATGCGGCGATGATGGCCACCCAAGGCGACACCTACTGGATGCTTCCGGGCGTCTTCGCCACGGGCGTTTTGAGCGACGCGCTGCTCTACACGCTGAAGCCCTCAGTCGCCCGTGTGGTCGACTTTCGCACGTTCGCGTTTGCGCTGCCCAGCTTATACGCCGCGTGTCACTATCTGACGCTTTTCGCGCTCGGCAGGCCAGTATACTATTCTGTGCACTTGTGGGCCGGCTTGATCGTCATTTCCGGCATCATCGGATTGCTGTTGAGCTTTGTCGCTCTTCCTAACTCCTCCGCTCCTGCAGATATGCGTTCATGAACGGGTCGAGATCGCCGTCAAGCACGCCTTGCGCGTTCGCGATCTTGACGTCGGTGCGATGGTCGTTGACCATCGTGTACGGCTGCAGCGTGTACGAGCGGATCTGACTGCCCCACTCGATCTTGCTCTTGTGGCCGCCGAGCTGCGCTAGTTTCTCCGCCTGCTCTTCGCGCCGTCGCTGCAGCAGTTTGGCGGCGAGCATCTTCATGGCGCGGTTCCGGTTGGCCAGCTGCGAGCGCTCGTTCTGCACCGCCACGACGATGCCGCTCTGCTTGTGGATGACGCGCACGGCGCTCTCCGTCTTGTTGACGTACTGGCCACCGGCGCCGCCGCTCTTGTACGTCTCGATCTCGATCTCGTCGGGCCGGATCTCGATCTTCTCGTCGCCTTCCTCGATGTCAGGCGTCACATCGACCGATGCGAACGACGTGTGGCGCCGTTTGGCGGCGTCGAACGGCGATATGCGGACCAGCCGATGCACGCCGCGCTCGCTCTCGAGATAGCCGTACGCATTACGGCCTTCGATGACCACCGTCGCGCTCTTGATGCCCGCTTCGTCGCCGTCGAGCGTGTCGACGACCTCGGTGCGGTAACCGTGCCGCTCGGCCCAACGCAGATACATGCGCAGCAGCATGGAAGCCCAATCACAGGCTTCGGTGCCGCCCGCGCCGGCGTGGATGGTCAGGATCGCCCCGTGGCTGTCGAACTCGCTGTCGAGGACGGCCGTGGTCTCGGCGGCTTCGACCGATGCGCGAAGCCGCTCTAGTTCAGCTTGGACTTCAGCTTCGAGCCCGGCGTCCGCGTCGCCCAGCGAGAGGTATTCGCCGATCTCGCTCGCCTTGCCGGCGAGTCCCGCCAAAAGCTCGACCTCGCCGCGCAGATCGGAAAGCCGCTTCATATGTTTTTGCGCGGCTTGCGCGTCGTCCCAAAAAGATTCGCCGTGCGACTGGCGCTCTAGCGCCTCGATCTCGCGCTGTTTGCCGGCATAGTCAAAGGCGCACCTGCAGCGTTTTGAGGCGGTCGTTGATCTTGTCGAGGTCGGCGCGCAACTGTTCGTTCATCATGTATCCTTAGACGGCGGTCAGTTCGGCAAGTGAAGCCATACTCCGCCTGATGTTCCGTGATCTTTCATAAGCCACTTTATGCCGCCAAAACAACATACTCGTCGCTTTCCAGATGCAAGCATGTCGCAAGCTTTCTCGATCCGGCGCCTGCGCGTTTCCGGTTGCTTGGCTGAGCTTATCCAGAGAATCCAGTCACGGCGCGCGATTGGTGTGATATCCGCCCACAATGCCTGCGCCAGCGGGGCTGCTGCAAGGGCTTTGCGTAGACCCATTGGCACCCTGGTCTCCGGTTCTTTTCCCGCCCGCGTGATCTCAACCGTCACCGTGTCTACGGCGTCTGCGCCTGCAGCATCGTGCATGGCTTTGTTGACCCGGAGCCGGTGACTTCCTTTGCCGTTTGGTTCGAGAGCGGCACGAAAAGGGAAGCCATTGATAGTTCCCTCAACCATCGTCATACCTCGTGATGGAAGCTTCGCGCTCGCGTTCTTGGGCAGAGTTAGAAGGGTCCGCGATCCAACCTTTTCGGTCGCCTCAGGCCGAAACAACTTGGCACTGAAGCGAATCGTTGACTTGGTTTCTTTTTTCAGAAAGACCTCAAACTAGCCACCATCCAGGCGGCCCCCGTAATCAGAAAATTCAGGGCGAATTCGGACCAATTCCCATGCGCGTCCGGGTGAGCGATCAGCAGCGGGACCCAAACCAAGACACCAAAGAGCGCTAGCATCAGGGTCATCAGGCCTATCGCCAGTCGCGCCTGACGATTGATGAGAATGGCAACCGCAGCGAGTGCAAACGCGATCGTCGTGAGTATCGCCCAGAACATCTGATTTGGCGGAATCCACGTTGGAACCAAATCCGCTGTCACATGAAAATAGAACATCTGAGCCAGCGTGAACGAAATCGCGCAGAGTCCGAGCCCAAGGCGCGCCGCTCGGCCGAGCGCTGCCGCCCGCGCTGCATTCGCCTCAGTCGCCGCGTACCCGGCAACCGCGCCGCACAATAAGCAGAACTGTTCGAAGAAGCTGCCGTATTGAGCGTAGATGGTCGGTGCAGCAATGATACCAGGAATGCAGGCCAGCGAGAAAAGCGCGTAGACGACGCCTAAAACGATCGACGCCAAGCGCGCGGTGCGCGGGAATAGCATCCCGATTCCACCGCCGATTTGAACGATCATGAGACACGCGCCGATGATTGTGCCAAAAGGCAGGCTCCAGATCCTACGCAGAGATTGCCACGTGTCAGCGTCGTGCCACATCAGGCAGATGACGCCGAACAGCACCGCCGACGCGCCAAAGACGATCCGCCCGTACAACGCTGTTTTCATCCAGAATGCACTCTCCGCACGCGGGGCGGGCATTCTGGGACACTCTGAGCCCGCCCCTGCTAAATCGAATTCGACTGTCAAACGTCCGGTTACCGATTGAAACGTCCGGTGCGATGCGCCAGCCGGAGAGGGGCCCCCGGCGGCAAAGAAAGAACCGGGTCCGCCGAGGAACTTCTGATCAGAGGAGGCGTAATGGAAAGCCGTTCCTTCCATCGCTACGGCGTAGTTTGCGCAATCGTGCTGCTCTTGGGTCTGCTGGTTTCCCCCGCAGAGCCGGCCGGTGATGCTCAATTTGAGCAGGCGTCAGTCGATGCTTCCGCAGACAGCAACTGCATGCTTCAACCCGAAGGGAACCAGGACCCGAACGAGTCTCTCCACGTCTATGCGGACGAGGATGGCGTCGTCCGCTTTCTCGCGGTGCGTCCGACGCTCCCGAGCAGCGTCGAGCGGCTGACGCTCGATTGCACCGATGCCAACCAACGGGCCAAGACCTATTCCGTCGATCTTCGGTCGGAGGTGACGTTCCAACCGCGCCCGTTTGACGGATCGCGCACGACCCTGGCGGTTCGGCCGGCACTGACCGGCGACCCGCGT
Organism: Candidatus Tumulicola sp.; assembly: GCA_035601835.1. Classification (NCBI taxonomy): domain Bacteria; kingdom Bacillati; phylum Vulcanimicrobiota; class Vulcanimicrobiia; order Vulcanimicrobiales; family Vulcanimicrobiaceae; genus Candidatus Tumulicola; species Candidatus Tumulicola sp. Next base: position 21,725 of record DATNNM010000016.1, read on the forward strand.
CGCTTCACGACGAAAGAACTGCTCGAGGCGGGCTACGGACTGCGCCCAGATCCGATAAAGGATCCAGACGCGTACCAAGAGTGGCTCGCTGCGGCGAGCGCGGTGACGTACAAGCTCCGTCGTGACCGGACGTTGGTGTGGTTCCCGATCTCGCGCCAAGCGTACCTAGGCCGAACTGAGGACCCGCCCGAAAGCGTCCACAAGAGCCCGTCTGTTGGCTGGACCGGGGCCGTGCTTTATGGTTCCTTCCAAAAGAAGGCGACGGCCGCTGAGACGATCAGTTACGGGGCGAGTTCGGCGACCATCGTTGTCCCAAGGTTAAAGCGCGGTCCCACCGCCGCGGCGACGATATGGAACGGGCTCGACAATGTTTTCCAAGCCATCGTCGATGTCAATACAACACCGACGATCGCATACTTTGGGATCCACCACCAAACCTTTGACAAGCACAGCGGACACACCGACACCGCTGGAACAAGATTCACTCCTCACACCGGCGACCACATCTCCATGGAGGAGTGGTATTGCGACGCGAAGGGAAACTTGAATCTCAGCGGTGGCTACGAGTGCACGAACATGGTCGACAGCACCCAACACGCACAATGGGAATGCGATAAGGCCACAAGCTCAGACTGCCCATCCTATAAGCTCAATGCCGGGGAGGTGGGCAACGGCAAGCTCGGCTGGCAGACGGAATTCATCATCGAAGACGACTCCAAGAATGCAGGCGAGTGGCCCAATTTCTCGCCGGTGACGATGCATGGATCCGCCGATGTGATCGTGGGCGATGGCATCAAGGGAACCGGCAGATTCGTGAGTATGAACTACGGGAGTCTCAGCGACCCGAAGATCAAGCTGTTGACCGACAACAATCATAGTAAGCGGCATCTCCGCATCACCCTGCCAACCGGTGCAGTCAAATGGGTTCAGACAACGTGTGGACCAAAAGACACGTGGGATGCCAATAGCGGAAACTGCGTCGCTAAGAAGTAGCCGCGTTTCGCGGTAGGGAATTGTTTGGAGGCGCGTGGCTGTGCTGTCCCGTAATGGCCGGGCACAACTCTTCTCTTAGACGGCCGTCAGGCCGTGGCACTTCTTGTACTTCTTGCCCGAACCGCACGGACACGGGTCGTTGCGGCCGACCTTCGCTTCGGCCTTGCGGACCGGGGCAGGCCCGCCGGCATCGTCGCGATTGGTGCGCAGCTGATCGAAGCGACGCGCGGCGTTGGTGTCGCGCGGCACGGTTTTTTGCGCTCCCGGCGCGCCGTTGCCGCCTCCGGTTTCGAACGGCGCGCCGTTGTCCTGAGTGGGCGGCGCTTGCTGCGGTGCTTGCGGCGGCGCCTGGACCATCAAATGGAAATCTTCGCCTTGGCACAGCGCGTTCAAGAACTCTTCCTGGATGTTCGCCTTCAGGTCCTCGAAGAGCTCGAACGCCTCGCGTTCGTACTCGACGCGCGGATCCTTCTGGCCCCAACCCCGCAGGCCGATGCCTTGTTTGAGGCTGTCCATCGTGTACAGGTGATCGATCCAGAGCCGGTCGATGATCTGCAGCATCGTGCCGCGTTCGAGCATGCGCAACCCCTCGCGCAGCCCTTTCTCGTCCATCTGCTCCTTGTAGCGCTCCACGAAGCGCTCTTCTTTTTCCGTGTACATCGCGTCGGCTTCGGCCGTCAGACGTTCGATCATCTCGGGCTTCGATAGCTTTTCGAGGTCGTCAGCGGTAACGCGCTTGCTCAACCCGCGGATCGATGTCTCCAGCTCTTTGAGGATCTGCTCGCGATCCCACTCGTGTGGGTGCACGCTGTCGGAGCAGTTGGTCTCCACCACCTGTTCGACTCGCCCGCGGATGACTTCGGTGAGGGAGGGCCGCAGGTTGTGGCCTTCCAACACGCGCCGGCGCTCGGCGTAGATCACCGAGCGCTGCTTGTTCATGACGTCGTCGTATTCGAGCACGTGCTTGCGGGTCTCGTAGTGATGCGCTTCGACTTTCTTCTGCGCGCGCTCGATGCTGGCGGTGAGGATGCCCGCTTCGATGGGCGTGTCGTCGTCGATCTTGAAGCGCTCCATGATGCCGCGGATGCGATCGCCGCCGAAGATGCGCATCAACTCGTCATCGAGGCCGACATAGAAGCGCGAGGACCCCAAGTCGCCTTGGCGCCCGGACCGCCCGCGCAGCTGATTGTCGATGCGCCGCGCTTCGTGCCGCTCCGTGCCGATGATGTGGAGGCCGCCGAGATCGGGCACTCCTTCGCCGAGCTTGATATCGACGCCGCGGCCGGCCATGTTCGTGGCGATGGTCACCTTGCTGCGCAGGCCGGCATCTTTGATGATCTCGGCTTCTTTTTCGTGATATTTCGCGTTGAGCACGTTGTGCTCGATGCCGCGCTTGGCCAGCATCGCGGAGAGCCGCTCGGACTTCTCGATCGAACGCGTGCCGACCAGCACCGGCCGGCCGGCCTTGTTCATCTCGATGATCTCGTTGATCACTGCGCGGAACTTGCCATCTTCCCGGTTGTAGACCATGTCGTCGAAGTCTTTGCGCCGGACCTGCACGTTGGTCGGGATCGCGATGACGTCCAACCCGTAGATCTCGCGGAACTCGCGTTCCTCGGTCTTGGCGGTACCGGTCATGCCGGCGAGCTTCTTGTACAGGCGGAAGTAGTTCTGGAAGGTGATCGTCGCGAGGGTCTGATCCTCGCTCTTGACCTTGATGCCTTCCTTGGCCTCGATCGCCTGGTGGATGCCGTCGGAGTAACGCCGGCCGTGCATGAGGCGGCCGGTGAACTCGTCGACGATGATGATCTCGCCGTCTTTGACAACGTACTGCTCGTCCTTGCGGAAGAGCTCTTTGGCCTTGAGCGCGGCCTGCAACTGGTGCGCGAGCTCGAGGTTCACCGGATCGTACAGGTTCTGCACGCCGAGCAGTTTTTCGACCTTGGCCACGCCCTTCTCGGTGATGGGCACCGCGTGCTGCTTCTCGTCGACGGTATAGTCCTCGTCGCGGTGCAACTGCGGCATGATGTTGCGCGCGAAATTCTCATATAGGTGCGACGGGTCTTTATACCCCGGCCCGAGCACGGCTTCCGGCGAACCGCTGATGATGAGTGGCGTGCGCGCCTCGTCGATGAGGATCGAATCGACCTCGTCGACGATGGCGTAATGCAGCTCGCGCTGCACGCAATAATCGACGTGCGGCGCCATGTTGTCGCGCAGATAGTCGAAACCGGCTTCGTTGTTGGTGACATAGGTGACGTCGCTTGCATACGCGGCGCGCCGCTCGTTGGGGGGCATGAAGTGCTGGATGATGCCGACCGACAACCCGAGAGCGCGATAGACCGGGCCCATCCATTCAGCGTCGCGCTTGGCCAGGTAGTCGTTGACCGTGACCAAGTGCACGCCTTGTCCGGTCAAGGCGTTGAGGTACACGGACAGCGTCGCGACCAGCGTCTTGCCTTCGCCGGTGCGCATCTCGGCGACCTTACCTTCGTGCAGCACCATGCCGCCGATGAGCTGGACGTCGAAGTGCCGCATGTTCAAGGTGCGGCGCGCGGCTTCGCGGCAGACCGCGAACGATTCGCTCAGCAGATCGTCGAGCGGCGCGCCCTTGTCGAGGCGTTGCCGGAACTCGACGGTCTTGCCGGCCAACTGCTCGTCGGAGAGCGCTTGAAGCTCGGGTTCGAGCGCGTTGATCCGCGCCACGCCTTTGCGCAGGCGCGCGACTTCGCGGTCGTTGCCGTCGACCCACGATTTGACAGTTGAGAAAATCGACACTAGAGGACCGGCTCGATCAGGCCTAAGTCGCCGGTCTTGCGCCGGTACAGCACGTTGATCTCGTCCGTGTCGGCATTGAGGAAGACGAAGAAGTCGTGGCCGAGCAGCTCCATCTGAAGGGCGGCCTCGGAAGGCGACATCGACTTCACCCGCATGCGTTTCGTGCGCGCGATGCGGGCCGTTCCGTTTCGGCGCCCCGCCTGCGTGGCCGCCCCGAGGCTCTTGCCGTTCAGCTTGTGGCGGCGCCCGATCAGGCGCGTCTTGTACTTCTTCAGCTGTTTTTCGAGGCGATCGCGCACGAGGTCGATGGAAGCATCGATGCTCGCCGAGCGCTCTTCCGCCTTGATGAGATGATGCGGCAAGGAAAGGGTGACGTCCACGATGCGTTGGGCTCGCTCGGCGCGCAGGGTCACGTGCGCGTCCAGGATGCGGTCGTAATGGCGCTCCAGCCTGCCGACTTGTTCCTCGACGTGCTTGCGCAGCGCCTCGGTGACGCGCAGGTTCCTTCCTTTAATATAGATGTTCATAGCTTGCAAAGGCGAGAGCGGGCGGAGTTTGCGTGTTCCGGACCGCGAAATCGAAGTCCTGCCGCGAGCGTTTCCACAACGCCCATGCCAGCGCCAACACGACGATGACGATGATCGCGATGATCACGACGCGCGCGATGACATAGGGGGTGCGCGGCCGCGTTTTGATTATCTGGCGTTTCATATGGTCACGTTGAGCGGGTCGTTGATGTCGTCCAGCGGCAGCCGCTTCATCAATTCCGAAAGCGTGACGAATTCGTAGCCGGCGGCTCGGTATGCTGCGACGATGCGCGGCAATGCTTCGATCGTCGGCTCGGTCCCGTCATGCAGCAGGATCACCGCGGGCGACTTAGCGTGCGTCACGACGAAATTCGCGACGAACGTCGAGGTCACCGGCCGCCAATCGCCCGGCTCCACGTCCCAGAGCGCAAACGTTTGGCCGGCCGCGTGCGCGGCCTCAAGCGTCGCGGCATCGTAGTTGCCGTGCGGCGGCCGGAATAGGCGCACCTCGCGCCCGGTGATGCGCCGCAAGGTGCTCGCGCCATCGGCGATCTCTTCGAGCTGCGCGGCGAAGACCAGCGACGTCATCTGAGGATGCGAAAGCGTGTGGTTGCCGATCTCCATCCCGGCGGCCGCAGCGCGCGCAGCGATGGCGGGTTGTTCGATCGCGTTGCGACCGATGAAGAAAAAGTCGGCGGGGACTCCCAGCCTGTGCAACTCGGCGAGCAGCGCGGGGGTGGTCACCGGGTACGGGCCGTCGTCGAACGTCAGCACGGCGTAGCGCCGGCGCGCCGGCGGAACAAGCGCGTCGTGGACATCGCGTCCGAGGCGGCGCAGATACGCCGATACGGTCGGCCGAAGCAGCGAGCCGTCTTCCGCGCTCACCGGAATCACGACCGGCGCCATCTCGTAGCGCGCGTGGTTCACCCAGCGCCTGCCCCAATAGGCGGCGAGCAGCAGCGCGCACAGCATCAACGCCAAGCGCACCGCTCGCCACGTGCCGATCATCCGAGCTTGGCTCGGAACGCTGTTTCCGGGGGAACTACGGGGCGTTATAGTCGCGGCCTACGACGATTTCGACGTCGCCGCCATCGACCGGTCCGATCGCGACGGCGACATTGGGCATGGGCAGCCGCTTGGCCACCTCGCCGGCGATCTTCTGGTCCGGGCCCGTGACGGTCGTCTTTTTCGTGCCGAACGTATCGGCGTTGGCGGTCTCGACGACGTCAAAGCCCATTTCACGCAGGTAATCCGCCATCGACGTGGCCGCTCCGCGCTGGCCGGAGCCGTTGTGCACTTTCACGTGGACCGTCGAGGGATCGAACGCGCCGGAAAAGCCGACGACCATGTACTTGCGCACGACGGGAGCGGCGGCCACGGGATCCATGAACAGCACCGACTCACCTGCGGTCCAACCCTCGACCACGGGAAGTTGCGAGGTGTGCACCATTTGCGGCGTGACGCCGCGCATGCCGAGCGCGAGATAGAACATCTTGTCGTACGGCATGTTGGTGCGGATGTTGTCGCGCACCAACGCGATCAGCGAAGGCAGCGTGCTCACGATCGATGGATCCTTGATGCGCTTCACCAAGTCGCCGATGACTTGGCGCTGCCGGCGCATGCGTCCGAAATCGCCTTCCGGATCGTGCCGGAAGCGGATGTAGCCGACGGCCTGCTCGCCGTTGAGGTGCTGCAGTCCCTTCTTCAAATGGATGTGCAGCTGCCCCCAATCGTCATCGTAGTCCATGCTTTTCTCGACGTTGACGTCGAGCCCGCCGATAGCATCCACGATGTTCTTCGTGGCGTCGATCTTCAGGACGATGTAGTAGTCGAAGTGGGGGAAGGCCAACTCGTCTTCGACGGTTTTTATCGCTCGCCACGGACCGGCGTCGGCGATCGCCTCGTTGATCTTGCCGTAGCCTGATTTCGGGATGTGGACCCACGTGTCGCGCGGGATCGAGATGATCGCGATCTGCTTGCTCGTCAGATCGATGTTCGTGGCGAGCATGGTGTCCGAGCGCGTGGCGCTGGTGTACATCTCATCGCTGGTCGTCCAGTTCTCGTCCAGTCCCATGACGAGCACGCGCAGCTTCTGCCGCCCGAAGACCTGCGTCAGGTCTGGCGAGAGAATGTCAAGCGACGCCAGCGCATTGCGCACCCCGCCCTTATAGTAGACGTACGCCGTTGCCGACGCGCCGACGACGAACAGCACGATCAGAATAGTCGCGAGCAGACCGAAGTGGGAGCGCTTCGGCGCAGGCGCAGGCGCAGGCGCGACCGAGCGGCGCGTCAAGCGCGGCTTCGGTTGCGGTTGTTCTGAGGGTTCGTCCGGCAACGTGGTCACGTTCCTTCTGTTAAGTTTGTACCCAGCGGGTGCGCGTATCGATCAAAATCCGTGTGCCCGGCCAGCTCGACGTCCACGAATTGACCGATTTCGTGCTCGCCGGCGACGTACACGAGCCCGTCAACCTCCGGCGCTTCCCGCATCGAACGGCCGACCGATGCGACGCGGCTGTTCAGGGCTTGCCTGATCAAAGCGGACGGCGCGAGGAGCCGCTTGCCTTCGATCAACACACTCGAATGCTCGCCGCGGCGGGCTGTGTTGACCGCATTTGATATCGAGCGCTGTACTTCGCGGGCGACCGCTTGGCGCGCCTTCTTGACCTTTTCGGGCGCTTGGGCGCTCGCAGCGTACGCAGCCGTGCCTTCTTCGCGTGAATAGGTGAAGAATCCGACGCGATCGAGCCGTGCGCGCTCGAGGAAGGTTAGAAGATAGTGAAAATGCTCGGTCGTTTCCCCGGGAAATCCCAGGATGAAAGTGCTGCGCAGCGTGGCGCCCGGCAGTGCCTCGCGCAGTTTGGCGAAAAGTTCGAGATAGCGCTCCGGTTGCGGCGGCCTGTGCATCGCCCGCAGCACGGCCGGGTGCGCGTGCTGCAGCGGCATGTCCACGTATGGGAGCACTTTGTCCGAGGCGCGCATCGCTTCGATGAGCGCGTCGCTGATCGACGTCGGATACAGGTACAGGATGCGCACCCAACGCAGCCCCTCGATCGCCTCGAGCGCCTCGATGAGCCGCGCGAGGCCGTCGCGCAGACCGATGTCACGCCCGTAATCGGATGTGTCTTGCGCGATGAGGATGAGCTCTTTCGTCCCCTGCTCGACGAGCGCGCGCGCCTCTTCGACGAGCGACGGAATCGTGCGGCTTTTGCCCAGCCCGCGCAGCGTTGGGATGATGCAAAACGCGCAGGCATGGTTGCAGCCTTCTGAGATCTTGAGGTACGCGGTCGCGCGGGGCGTCGTGACGACGCGCGGCAGGAAACCCAATCGGTCGGTGTACGCGTCTCGATCCTCGAGGTGGAACGGCCGCTCGCCGGCGTCGACTTCACGCATGATCTCAGGCAGCTTGGGGAATGCGCCGGTGCCGACGATCGCGTCGATCTCGGGCACGAGTTCGCGAAGCTGCGCGCCGTAACGCTGTGCGAGGCAACCTGCCACCACGAGCTTTTGCCCGGGCTGTTTGGCGGCCGCGTATTCCAGGATGGTATCGGTGGATTCGGCCTTCGCCGGGTCGATGAAGGCGCACGTGTTCACGACGATCGCATCGGCGCTTCGCGAGTCGGTCGTGATCGCCCAGCCTTCGCTGCTCAATCGGCCGAGCATGATCTCGCTATCGATCAAGTTCTTGGCGCAGCCGAGGCTGGCCAGGAAGACCTGGCGGGGCTTCGCCGGGGCGGTCGGCATCAGCGGTAGTTCACGAATTGGACCGGAAAATCCAGGTCCAGCTTCCTGACCAGGTCTATCGCCTTCTGCAGTTCGTCCTTGGACTTGGCCGTCACCCTGAGCTGTTCGTCCTGGATGCGCGTGGTGACCTTGAGTTTGGCCTCTTTGATGGCCTCAGTGAGGCGCTTTGCCCGTTCTTGGGCTATGCCTTGCTGCGTCGTGATGACCTGCCGGATCGTCCCTTGTGCCGCCGCCTCCGGTTTGCCATAGCTCAGGGCTTTCAGCGACACCCCGCGCTTCACGCACTTGCTCTGCAGCATGTCGATGACGTTCTTGAGCTTGAGCTCGTCGTCGGCGACGATCGTGATCTGCATGTCGCCGAGGTCGATCGACGACTTTGAGTTCTTGAAATCGAAACGCGTGGCGATCTCGCGCCGCACCTGGTCGACCGCGTCGGCGAGATTCTGTTTTTCTACGCGCGAGACGATGTCGAAGGAGAACTCACTCACGCGGCCCGGTTCCGCTCGGCGCCGCAGGTTTGACCGCGAAAACGCGCTCCTCGACCTGACCCTTTTGGCCGAGCGTACCGAGTTGTTGACCGTCGACGGTCGCGATGACGCCGCCCGCGTTGCCGGCGCGCAGTGAGATCGCGCGGTTAGCGTGGAAATCGCGCACGGTCCCGGCCGGGAGCGTCTCGTAGAGCACCTGCTTGCCGTCGACGGTCACGGCCAGCCAGCTATCTTGGGTCAGCTGCAGACGCAGAACGACGCCTTTTTTGTTCGGCGCAGGGGCGACGCTTTGTTCGCTGCCCGCAGCATTGCTGAAGATCTGACTCGAACCGGATTGTGTGGCCGCTCCCGCAACCGTCTTATCAGCCGCCGTCTGCGTCTTGTCCACCGCTGCGGTCTGCGCTTGACCGCTGGACGGACCGGGTCCGATGAACGTGTAGTACAGCACTGCGAAGACGAGCACCGCGGCCATCGCGGTCATCGAGCCTAACAGCCAAGTATGTCTGGTCGCGTTCGCTTGTGCGATCCGCTCGACGATCGCGCGCTCTTCGTGCAGTGGAAGCGGTGTCTGCGTATGTTCGACGGGCGCGACCGGCTGCGGCTGCGCCGACGCGTCGAATTCAAAAAGCGCGGATACGAGGTCAGCCCCCACCAGGCGGGCGTAGTTCTTCAAAAAACCGCGCGCGTAGACGGGCTCGCCGACGGCGGCCCAGTCCTCGCGCTCCATCGCTGCGATGAAACTCGAGCGGATGTTCAAGCGGCGGGCAGCGTCGACGACCGTCATGCCGCGCTTTTCGCGCGCCGCGGCCAGTTGCTCACCTATCCCAGACACGTCGCACCCTTCCGACGATCGATCGTCGGGCTTTCTTTTAGGGAAAATGCGGATGGCTCACCCGCCCGGCAAGCGAACTAGCAGGGAGACCGGGTCGTTGGATGGAGGCCGTACCGGTTGAAGGAATTGGAGGAGCGTTTGGACACTCCCTCTGCTCGGGACATTTTGTGACGCAGAACATGACGGAAATCACTTCAGCTTTGGCCCAAGGCGAGCTTGCGCTCGCCGCCATGAGCGGCGGCGTGGATAGCGCCGTCGCGACGGCGCTTGCGGTCGGCGCTGGGGAGCGGGCGGTGGGGCTGACCATGCGGCTGTGGAGCCCCGGCGAGGGCGAGCTTTCGGAAAAGGTCCGGCAGTGCTGCGGACCGACGGCGTTTGAGGATGCTCGCCGGGCGGCGGCCCTACTCGGGATCCCCCACTACGTGGTCAACTTCGAGGCCGGCTTCGCCCGGGCGGTCGTCGATTATTTCTGCAACGAATACCTGGCCGGACGGACCCCAAACCCGTGCGTGGCCTGCAACAACTTGGTGAAGTTCGGCGCCCTGCTCGAGTTCGCGCGGGCGCTCGGCGCGCGAAGGTTCATCACCGGGCACTACGCGCGCATCGAGCAGCGTGAGGATGGACCTCACCTCTTGCGCGCTGCCGACCGGTCAAAGGATCAATCCTACATGCTCGCCGGCTTGCGCCGCGAGCAGCTCGCGGGCGTGATCGCGCCGCTCGGCGCGTATACAAAGGAAGCGACGCGCGCAGCAGCGCGGCGTTTTGACATCGACATCGCGGAAAAGCCTGATTCGATGGACTTGTGTTTCGTCGACGGAGACTACCGCGGTTTCATCGCTCGACGTTTTCCTGAAGGCCTGGCGCCCGGCCCGATCGTGACGCTCGACGGCGACGTGGTCGGCCGCCACGACGGGTTGCTGAACTACACCGTGGGGCAGCGCAAAGGTTTGTCGCTGTCCGGTGAGGGCGACGGCCCGTGGTATGTCGTGCGCACCGAGCGTTCGCGCAACGCCGTGATCGTCGGCCGGCGCGATGACTTATGCCGCGACCTCATCGAATGCTCCGCCGCCAACCTGCTGCAGCCGGCCGCGTTTGTGCGCGGCGAGGCGGCTGGTGTGGCGATGTGCCGTTATCGGAGCAAGCCGATTCCGGCGAGCGCATCCATCGTCGGCGATGGGCGCCTGGTCGTGCGGCTGTCGGAACCGGCGAGCATCGTGTCTCCCGGCCAACTGCTCGTGCTGTACGACGTCTCGGGCGAAGAAGTGCTCGCGTCGGGCATCATCGAGCCATGAAAGCTGTGGCAAGCCGGACTGATGTGGTATGCCGGACTTTAGTCCGGCTCTCCGCCGTGACATGCGCAACCTTGGTCGCGCTTTGCGGTTGCGCCCAAAAGGCGGTCATCCAGGACGGCTATCGCGCGGGAGTGGTGCCCGGGATCAGCCGCCAAAAAGTGGAGGTGCTCCTCGCCAAGCCGAGCAGCGCTCAAAACTTCTCCGTGCCTGGGATCAGCGCGTTGGTCCTTTCCTATCCGTTCGGCGAAGTGCTGCTGCAGCACGACCGCGTCGTCGTCGTGTCGGTGGTGACCGACCCGAATTTCGTGGGTCCCTTGGGCATCAAGGTCGGCACACCCGAAGAGGATCTGCGCAAGGCTCTTCTTTCTGCAAAAGCTCCGCACTCCTCGTACCGGATGTCGTATCAAGTGATGGCGGGCGACATCGTGACGCGCACGCGCGATGTCTACGACGATACTGACCACGTCATGTTCGAGCTGGCGGCGTCCAACCCGAACGATCCGGAAGCGCCGTTCTCAGTCGTCAGCATCAGCATGACCAACACCGGCGGCTCGGCGTTGCTTTCATCCATCACCCAGGCCAAGGTCAATGGGATCTATCCCGGCCAGAGCATCGTCAACTACGTCTCGGAGCCCTGGCCATCTCAGAAGGGACACTAAGTACGATGTCCGGACCTGAGTTCGAGGTGGTGCTGCCGCCGAACGCGCGCATCGCGGGCTTGCGCTTCGAGGACGCAGCGCGCACGCTTCACGTCGCGTTTGAGGACGGCGGCGTGGATCGAACGCTGGACGGGGACGGCGTGCGCGCACTGCACGGCGCGCGCATCCGCCACGAGACGATCACGACGCTTCCGCAGCGGAGCATCGGCGGCGAAGCGATGACGGCTGTAGCGCTCGCGGCCCAAACGCGCAAGCCGCCGCGCCAGCGGCTGTTCGAAGTGCGAGAGGGCTTCCAGCATTCCGAGGATCTGCACTTCGCGCTGGCGATCCGCGCCGCCGGCATCGGGCAACTCATGTACTTGCTGGCGTCATCCTTCAATTTCAGAAAGACGCTCGGCGCCGACGCCACCTACACGACCGAAACCAACGTGCGCGCGCTGGTCCGCAAGCTCGCCGGGTTCGCGCCGCAGGCCGTTCAGGACAGTTTTTTCGCGGCCGTGCTCAAAGGCATGGCGCTTCCGCCGCCGGTCGAAAGCCTGGTCGAGTTCTTCCGCACCGCGTCTCGTTAAGTAAAAAATCCTTGGTGTAGTGCCGGGGCTTTAGCCCCGGTCTTAAGCGGTTGTGGCGAGCGGGTAGTCGCGCTTGTTGAAATACGTGTCGCGGACGACTGGGATGTAGCCGGCCTGACGGATCGTCCGCTCGATGTCGGCCCGGCTTGCGGTGTTGGTGCTGCCGGCAAGCGTCACCACTTTTTCTTCCAAGATCGTGCCGCCCATGTCGTCGCATCCGAACATCAAACCGAGTTGTCCGAGTTTCATCCCCGGCGTCAACCACGACGACTGCAAGTGCGGGAAATTGTCGAGATAGAGCCGGCTGATGCCGAGCACGCGCAAGTAGTCGATGCCGGTGGCTTCCTTGCCTTTCAGCGGCGTCTTGTACGGAACGTAATACCATGGGATGAATGCGGTGAAGCCGTTGGTCTCGTCTTGCAGCCGGCGTATCAAGTCGAGGTGCTGGATGCGCTCCTCGAGCGTCTCGACCGACCCGAACATCATCGTTGCGGTCGTCGGCATGCCGAGGCCTTGGGCGATGCGCATGACCTCGATCCAACGGTCGTCGTCGATCTTGCGGGCTGAGATGCGCTTGCGCACGCGTTCCACCAAGATCTCGGCGCCCGCCCCAGGCAGCGACTTCAGGCCGGCGGCGCGCAGCGTCTTCAGCACGTCCTCGACGCTCATCTGCTCGCGCTTGGCGATACCGCAGATCTCGCTGGTGGACAGCGAGTGGATGTCGACGTCGGGGAACTGCGAGCGCACTTTTTGGAATAGCTCGACGTAATACGAGATCGGCAGCTCGGGGTTGACCCCGCCTTGGATCATGATCTGGGTCGCGCCTTGATCCGCAGCGTACTTGACGCGGGCGAGCACTTGCTCGTGCGTCATCGTATACCCCTCGGCGTGGCCTTCGGGCCGGAAAAACGCGCAAAAGCTGCAGTGCACGTCGCAGATGTTGGTGTAGTTGATGGTCGTGTCGATGACGTAGGAGACTTCGGGGCCGGGATACAGCAGCGTCCGCCTGCGGTGAGCCGCGGCTCCAAGCTCATGCAGCGATGCGTCGCGATACACGGCGATCCCCTCGTCGAGGGAGAGCCGCTCACCGGCGGCGGCGCGGGCGAGCAGCGCCCTGACGTCAGGCATACCGGATCACCTTGCGCGCGGGCTGCGGTTCACCGAGCTGCGATTTGACGTCGAGCACCCCGCGGGTCGCGGCGAGCGCGAAAAAGCGCATCATGCCCTTGCGCGCTTCGTCGTCGAAATCGTAGTTGAGCGCGCGATAGTACGCGTCGTAGAATCCGGCCGGGCGCGGCCTCACGCGCTCCGCTAACCCTATCACCTGCTGGCGATGCGACTCGCTCCAGCGCACGGAGTCCCGAAGCGCGGTCATCACTTGAGCGACGTCGCCGGGCCGCTTGTCCGCGAACTTGTTGCGCGCCGCCCACACCGCATAGACCATGCCTGCGCCCGTCAGCTCGTACCACAAGCGGCCCACGTCGTGCGCGTGCTCGGGCGGAACCGCCAGCGCTGCGTCGATCGCCATGTCTCCGATGACCAAGCATGGATCGCCTTTGCGTCGATACGATTCGAAGGGGTCCGTGGACTCGTAGTATTTCGCCTCGAAACCATACGCTTCGCGGCAGATGGTATCGAAGAGCGCCCGCCCGGTGGACGAGTCGCGGGTCACCGCGATGCGCACCCCCTCAAGCTCGCGCGGCGCAACCGCGCTGATGCAGTAGATGCTCCTCACCTCGCGGCGCGATCCGATGCAGACGAACGGCAGCAGGGTGAGCTGCGCGCGGTGCTGAGCATAGTAAAAGGAAGAGACCGGACTCATATCGAGCTCGCCGTCGAGCAGCGCGCGGTTGAGCTGCGTCGGGACGCCTTCGCGCAGCGTCCCCGGAAACGCAAGCGCCTCTAAGTCGAAGGCCGCGTAGACCGGCAGGTCGTTGGTGAAGCTGATGCGCCCGCAGCGCACTTTTTGCGCGCTCATCGTGCTAGACCGCTTCGAGCACGCCGTAGAGCAAGTTGCGGCGCGTCGGCACGAAGCCCGCTTCTTCGATCGCCCGGCGCAGTTCGGATAGCGGCGTGTTCTGATCGGTCTTGCTGCCGGCATCGCGGTAGATGCGCTGCTCGTTGTTCACCGGGCCGTCGATGTCGTCGGCGCCGAAATTCAGTCCCAGCTGAGCGAGTTTGATCCCATACGAGATCCAGTACGCCTTGATGTGGTCGATATTGTCGAGCATCAGGCGCGAAATGGCGATCGTCCGCAGATCGTCGATAGAACCCGTCCAACCGTATGCTTCGAGCTCGTTGTCTTCCGGGTGGAACGCCAGGGGCACGAAACACTTGAACCCGCCGCTTGAGGCTTGCAGTTCGCGCAGCAGCGCGAGATGCTCGACGCGTTCCTCGATCGTCTCCACGTGACCGTAGAGCATCGTGCAATTGGTCCGCATGCCGATCCGGTGAGCGACGCGATGGACCTCCAGCCACTCCTCGGTCGAGGCTTTCATGGGGCACACGAGGTCGCGCACGCGCTTGACCAATATCTCGGCGCCGCCGCCGTTGAGCGAGGTCACGCCCGCGTCGCGCAGCCGGGTGAGGCCTTCTTCGTAGGAGCAGCGGGCGCGCTTGCACATGTAGTCGATCTCGGCGGCCGTGAAGAGCGCCAACTGCACGTGCGGGATCCGTCGGTGCATCTGTTCGATGACCGGCAGCCAAAACTCCAGGCTGGTCTGCTTCGGGTCGTGCCCGCCGACGATATGCAGCTCGTCGTAGTCGTTCGGCTCGGCGCAGGCCTTCTCAAGGATCTCTTCGGCTGACCACCGGTACGAGCGCGGGTCCTTCTCGTACGCGGCGAACGAGCAGAATTTGCAGTCCGCGTAGCAGACGTTGGTGGTGTTCAGGTAACGCTTGAAGACGTAATAGGCGCGATCGCCGTTCTTCTCGGTCCGCAATTCGTGAGCGAGTTGCCCAAGTTCGTGGAACGGCGCTTCCTTATAGAGATACGTCCCGTCCGCACGAGTCAACGGTTCGTGCGCGCGGACTTTTTCGGCGATGGCGGCAAAGCGAGACCCATTGTGCGGCATCGTCCGGCGCTTTTCGGCGCGGTGCCGAATCCGGCCTGTTATCGCCTCTAGAGCGTGCTATAAGAGCGTTTGTTCGCCGTTGCGCGGTGCGAGAATAGTCGCAAGTTGGTCGAGGTCGGCTTCACCGACGAGAATCTTGCGCGGCTTCGTCCCTTCGGCAGGGCCGACGACGCGGAACTGCTCGAGGATCTTCATCAGGCGCACGGCGCGGGGATGCCCTACCTTGAGTTCGGCTTGCAGCAGCGCGACCGATGCCATCTGCCGCTCGATGATGATCCGCGCGGCGTCATAGGCGAAATCGTCGTCGGGTCCAGCGTCTTCATCCTCGAGTTCCGACGGCTCGATGGCCAAGCGATTGTCGGGATCGCCCTGCTCGCGCCAGAATTCGCAAAGGCGCTCGATCTCGGCACCGGTCACCATCGCGCCCTGCACGCGCAGCGGCTTGGCCGCGTCGATCGGCAAGAACAGCATGTCGCCGCGCCCGAGCAGCCGTTCCGCACCCGCCATGTCGAGGATCGTGCGCGAGTCCACTTGCGACGACACGGCGAACGCGATGCGTGACGGGATGTTGGCTTTGATGAGGCCGGTGATGACGTCCACCGAGGGGCGCTGCGTCGCGATCACCAGGTGGATGCCGGTGGCGCGCGCGAGTTGCGCGATGCGGCATATGCTCGTCTCGACGCGCGTCGGCGCGACGAGCATCAAGTCGGCGAGCTCGTCGATGGCGACCACGATGTAGGGCAGCCGCTCGTTCGGGTGCAGTTCGTTGAACTCTTCGATCTTGCGCACCCCGGCGCGCGCGAAGCGCTCGTACCGGGCGTCCATCTCTTTCGTGAGTTCGTACAGCGCGCCAGCGGCGATCTTCGGATCTGTGATGCAGTCGCTGATGAGATGCGGCACGCCGTTGTACGCGTTAAGCTCGACGCGCTTTGGATCGACCAGCAGCATCTGAACGTGGTCCGGCGTGCAGGTGGTGAGCAGCGAGGCGATGATGACGTTCAGGCAGACGCTCTTGCCGGCGCCGGTCGCGCCGGCGACGAGCAAGTGCGGCATGCGCGTGAGATCGGCGACGATCGGGCGGCCCGTGATGTCTTTCCCCAAGCCGATCGAGAGCTTGGCTTCGCCCTTGGGCAGGTGATCGAGGATCTCGCGGATCGCGACGATGGACACCGCGCTGTTGGGGACCTCGATGCCGACCGCGGATTTGCCCGGTATCGGCGCCTCGATACGAACGGTCTGTGCCGCCAGGGCGAGCTGGATGTTGTCGGAGAGGTTCTTGATCGCGCTCACCTTGACGCCTTTGGCGGGCGTCAATTCGTAGCGCGTGATGCTGGGACCGCGCTCGAGGTGCGTGACTTTGGCGCTCACGCCGAACGACGCGAGCGTCTCTTCCAGCGTGATGGCGGCGCTGGTTTCGCTGTGCTGGCGCTTTTCCGGGGGATTGAACAGCGCGAAGTCCGGCAGCCGATAGCCGCCGCGCGATTGCTGCTTCTGGCGCGCGGCTTCCGTGGCGCGCGGCTGCTCTTCATTGAGCTTGCGTGCCGGGCGCGGCAGCTCCACGAGCGCTGATGCTGCGGCGGGCGCGGAGACGGCCGGCGTCATGACGGCGGGTTCCTCACGAGCGTCATCGATCTGCGGCTCCGGCGCTTCGACCTGCGGCGCGCGCACGAAGGGAAGCGTTTGCAGCGGCAGCTCATCGCTGCGAGCGGTGGACCCGTTACGGCTGGTTGCGGCGGCGGCGCGTGCATTGTTCGCGAGCTTGCCCGACTCGCGCGCGATGCCCGCGAACAAGGCCTTCACCGAGATCCCTGTGGGCGCCACGACAAAAGCGAACACGAGAAAGATCAGCACGACGTCGGCGCCGGTCACGCCGAACAGCGCGCGAAGACCATGCGCCGCCGCGTCGCCTACCAAGCCGCCGCGTGCCGAAGTACCGAGCAATCCGTCGAGCGCGAAGAACAGTCCGACCGCGCAACCGCTCATCGCGGCCATCATCGGCAGCACGTGCACCTCGAGGAAGATGATGATGGCGACGGCCACAAGCGCGAACACCGCGATCCATGCGCCGGCGCCGAACCACGAGTGCAGCGAGGCGTTGGCGAGCACGCCGAAGGCCCCGGATCGGGTCGGCAGCAGCAACGCGAGCGCCAGCAGGATCGCGATGGTAAGCAGCGCGATGCCGACGATCTCCAGGTTGAGGGTGAGACCGGGAAGCGGGTCCACCCGGCGCGAGCGCGCCATCTTGGTACGCTTCATAGCGGTGGTTCAGCCACCGCACATGCGTTCGAGGGCTGCTTTGCACGCTCCCCCTCGCGTACTTCTCGACGACCATGAACCAGGTGGGTTGCGCTATCGCACAGATTAGTCTATAATACAGATTAAGCCTGAAATACACGATCGTTTCACAAGATTTCTGACAACTTCGTAAGGAGAGACCGTCATGGATGCACCGCAAGCTGCGGAACACCTCGACGCCGTAGATGACATTCTGCGTCGCGCTGAAGTCGCCGGCTCACCTCCAGCCCTTCAGTTCATCGTGTGGGGCGCCGTCGGCATTGCCTTCAATACTGTCGGTCAGTTGGTGGGCATGGGCAAAGTCGGCCCCAGTGCTTTCTGGCTCGCCGGCGCGGTGCTGGCTCTCGCACTTGTAGTTTCGGCATGGGATGGGCGCCGCATGCAACGGACCGCGAGCAGGCAGAGCACGATCGGACGACTCGCCGCATTTAGCTTCTGGGTTGCCGCCGGCGTGATGACCGTCCTCACCGTCATGAACGAATTCACCAACCTCTTTCCGCCATTCTCGCCCGGCGTGTTCTATGCGGCCGGCATGTCGATTGCACTCCTGGCCCTTGGCTTCGGCCTTCGCTCGACAGTGCTCACGCTCGGCGGGCTTGCCCTAGTCGCCTCGATCGCTGTGGCCTTCCTCGTACCCGTGTGGCTCGGCGCGATCCTTGCCATCGGCAACTTTGCAGGCTTCATCCTGCCCGGCATCTCGTTCGCGATGGCGAAGAGCGATGGATGAGGTATTGCTGTCGAAGGTGCGGCTCGGCGTCTTGGCGGAGCTGCTGCCTTCCGAGTGGGTTGCATTCAGCGAGCTGCAACGCGCGACGGGTGCGACCAACGGGAACCTGGGCGCACACCTCGCCAAACTTACGCAAGCCGGTTATGTCACCGAGGAAAAGGCATTCGTCGATCGACGTCCTCAGACACGATACCGGCTCACGCGTGCGGGCCGCAATGCGTTTCTGAAGCATGTCGCCGAACTGCAAGCGCTCGTCGCGGCGGCCAAGTAGAACCGAGGCTAAAGCCCCGGCACTACAAGCGTTTTATTTTGTTTATTTCGATTTTGGGTCGAGCGCGTCGCGCAAACCGTCGCCCAAAAGATTGAAACCGAGAACGGTGATCGAGATCGCCAGTCCTGGGAAAAGCAGCGCCCAGGGAGCGGAAAGCCAGTAGTCGCGCGCGTCGTTGAGCATCGAGCCCCACTCGGCGGTGGGCGGCTGAATGCCGAGCCCGAGATACGACAGGCCCGCAGAATCGAGTTCGGCGGTGCCGACGCCGAGCGTGGCTTGCACGACCAGCGGCACGAGGATGTTCGGCAGCACGTAGCGGGCGAGCAGCATCGGAACGCCGTTGCCGATCGCGCGCCCCGCTTCGACGTATTCCATCTCTTTGACTTGCAGCACCGAAGCACGCGCGATCCGCGCATACACCGGAATCCCCACCACGCCGACGGCGATGCAGATCTTGACGACGTCGCTGACTCGCTGATCGAGGATGGCCGAGATCGCGATGGCGAGCAGGATGCTTGGGAAGGCCAGCATCACGTCCATGAGTCCCATAAGCACAGTGTCGAGGGTCTTGCCCCAGAAGCCCGCCACCACGCCGATGACCGTGCCGATGAACAGGCCGATACCGACCGAAACGAATCCGATCAAAACCGACAGCTGCGCGCCGAACAGCAGCCGCGTGAAGATGTCGCGCCCGAGCTTGTCCGTGCCCGCGAGGTGCGCGAAGGACGGCGCCAGCGTGGTCACGACCAAGTTCTGCGCGAGAGGATCGCGATGCCCCGAGAGAAGCGGCGCGCCGATCGCGCAGATCGCGAGCAGGGCGATGACCGCAAGCCCGATGATCGCGGACGGACTCTTGCGAAAGCGCCGCCAGGTATCGGCCAAGACGGTGGTGTGCGGCGCATCGTCAAAGGCCGCGTCCTGTCTGAGGGCCTGTTCGGCCAATCTAGACTTCCATGACGACGGGCACGACCATCGGCCGGCGCTTGGTGCGCTCGTAGATGAACTTGGAGAGGCCTTTGTGGACGTGCTCGCGGATGGCGGTCCACTCGGTCAGACCCTTGGCTGCGCCGCCCTCCATGATGGAGGCTGCATGACGTCTGAGCTCGTCCATAAGGCCGTCGCCCTCGCCCGCGCCTCCGAACGTGAAGCCGCGCGTGGTCACATCGGGACCGGCGAGCACCTTGCCGTCGAGGCTGTCCACCGTGACGGTCACGACGATCATGCCGTCGGCCGATAGGTGTTTGCGATCGCGCAGCACGACTTCGCCGACGTCGCCGACGCCCAACCCGTCGACGTAGACCGGTCCGCCGTAGACGCGCCCCGCGCGCTCCGCCCCCTGCGCCGTGAATTGCACGACTTCGCCGTTGTCCGTCACGAAGATGCGGCGCGGTTCGATGCCGATCCGCTGCGCGAGCCGGGCGTGCTGCACGAGCATGCGATATTCGCCGTGCACCGGCATGAAATACTTGGGCTGCGTCAAGTTGAGCATCAACAGCAATTCTTCTTGGCAGCCGTGTCCGGAGACGTGCGCCATGCGGCGGCGCCCATAGATGACGTCGACCCCGAGCTTGAAGAGGTTGTTGATGGTGCGTCCGACGCTGCGCTCGTTGCCGGGGATGGGCGTGGCGGAAAGGATCACCGTATCGCCGCGCACCAGCTTCACGCGGCGGTGATCGCGCGCCGCCATGCGCACCAGCGCCGAGGTCGGCTCGCCCTGACTCCCGGTCGTGCAGATGACGAGTTTGTGCGGCGGATAATCGTCGATCTCGTGCTCGCGGATGAGCTGGCCCTGCGCGATGCTCAGATAGCCGTGCTCGATCGCGATGCCCGAGACGTTCAGCATGCTGCGCCCCACGAAGCATATCTTCCGGTCGTAGCGCGCGGCGGCGTCGACCGTCTGTTGCAGACGCGGCACGTTCGAAGCGAACATCGTGACGATGATGCGCCCCTCGCAATGCGCGAAGATGTCGTTGAACGTCTCCCCGACCACGCGTTCCGAGAGCGTGTGGCCGGGGATCTCGGCGTTGGTCGAATCCGAAGCCAGCAACAGGACGCCTTCGCGGCCATAGCGGGCGAGCGCCGCGATGTCGGACGGCCGGCCGTCGATCGGCGTCTGATCGAACTTGAAGTCCCCGGTGTGGATGACGGTCCCCAGCGGCGTGGTGAGCGCGATCGAACACGAACCGGACACGCTGTGCGTGATGGAGATGAACTCCGCGCTGATGCCGCCGAATCTCAAGCCCTCGCCGGGTTCGATGACGTGCAGATCGGCGCGATCCAAGAGCTTGTGCTCTTTGAGTTTGCCGCGCAGCAGCGCGAGCGTGACGTCGGTGCCGTAGACCGGCAGCGCGAGCTGCGCCAGGAAGTAAGGGACGCCTCCGATGTGGTCTTCGTGCGCGTGGGTGAGGAGCAGCGCGCGGACTTTTGATTTTCGTTCGAGCAGATAGCTGATGTCGTTGATGACGAGATCGACGCCCAGCATCTCTTCTTCGGGGAACTGGACGCCGGCGTCGACCACGACGATATCGTCGTTGGTCTCGTAGACGACCATATTGCGGCCGATCTCGCCGCAGCCGCCGAGGGGGACGACCCGAAGATAAGGCCCGCGCGGAGGATCGGCGAGGACCGCGTCGTCATCGTGCGGCGTCGCCACAGGGAAAAACTCGTGCTGCATCCGAGACGCCCTAGTTTCGCGCCGGCGCGCGCTTGGCCTGTGCTAACCGGGGCTAAAGCCCCGGCACTACACCCGAACTTCGTTCGGGTCGCTACATCTATAGGCGCTGGGCGGACCAGATGGCGCTGGTCGGTGCGATGGCTTGCGGGCTCGTCAATTCGACCGGGCGTGTTTGCCCAGGACGCAGAGCCGGCAGCACGGTCGAGGCTCGCGCCGTGCCTCCGTCGGCGGCCCGCAACGTCACCGTGAGCAGCATCGTCGCAGTCGCGGCTGACCCGTTCCGCACGCGTGCGCGGACGACGGCGCTGCCGAGAAAATCTATGCTGATCGTCGTCGGACCGACTGCGATGCCGCCGCCCGCATCCACGACCGCCGGATCTGTGAAGAGCAGCGTCTCCGTGCGCGTCTTGGTGAGAAAGGCTATCAATTGGGCCTCGCGCCGCTCGAAGTAGACGATGCGCGCGAGACGCACCGTGCGGCGGCGCAGGGCGCGTTCTTGGATGATTCCGGGATCCTTTGCGGGGCGAGCGCCGTTATACAAACCGGCCGCGTGGTGCCTTTTTTTGGTGTGGTGATGGCGCGCTGGAGCGTAGGTTATCGCGGCGGCGAGCATCGGAGCGGCCAGAAAGATCACGGCTGCTCTTCACGTACCGCGGCGCTCGCGTCTAGGGGATTGACACGAGACGGGCCGATGGCTATTATTGTCCTGGGCAACTAGGACAATAGGACAAGCAAGCTGACGTGCTATTTCGAGTCGATGACGCAAGCCCTATGCCGGTGTACCTGCAGATCAAGGAGCAGGTGCTGCACGCGCTATCGCGCGGGCAGATCAAGGCCGGCGATCAGCTGCCCACCGTGCGCGAAGTAGCCGTCCAATTGACGGTCAACCCGAACACGGTCAACCGCGCGTACGCCGAACTCGAACGCGATGGGCTGCTCACAAGCCGTCGGGGCCGGGGCACCTTCGTGAGCGAGGGCGGCAAACCGGCGGACGTGTCATCCCAGCAAGTGCGCCTCAAGGACATCGCGCGCCGCGCGTTGGGCGAGTCACGCGCCTTCGGTTTCAGCGTCGACGAACTGATCGAGACCGTCGAGCGGGTCGCGCGTCAGGACAAGAATTGAAACATACGCTCGCGCCGGCCGTACGTACCGGCAACGTCCGCTTGGGGGGTGGACAACGTCATGCCTAAACCAAAAATCGCATTGATCATCGTCGCGTTGCTTTCGGCTGCGCCGGCATACGCGGATGCGGCGGCTCCGGTGTCACCTGACGGGGTGTACTCGTACACGCTCAAGCAGAACGGCGGTGTGCTGGGCAACAGCACCGTGACCGTTAGGCGGAGCGCCGACGGCGTGCACTTCCGCGAGTCGCAGACGCTGACCACGCCACTGGGACCAGTGGATGCGCAAGCCGACGAGGCCGTTGACGGCAACAACTACGCACCGCTCACCTGGGTCGCGACGTATACCGCAAGCGGCGCGAGCCATTCGTTTCGCCTCGGGATCTCCGGCTCCAGGGCGATCCAGAACGTCGACGGCGCATCACGCGTACCGCTCGTGCAGCAGCCTGGAACGCAAGGCATCACCATTTTGGATCAGGCTCTCGTCAGCGGATTCATGGTCTTGCCCGCGCAAGTCGCAGCCGGGAAGGCCGGCCTGCTGACCATGCTCGTGCCCAGCGCGAATCTAGCGCTTGCGCTCAGAATCGATGCCGGCGCCGCGCCTGCGAAGCCGGCGAATGCGGCCGCCGGCGACGTCGCGCTCAGCGTGATGTCACCGCTGCCGCTCACCGTCTGGTACGATCCGAAAACGCTCATCGTCGATGTGATCGACGTGCCGTCGCAATCGCTCGTCATCACGTTGACGAAGCGAACCCAAATCTCGTAAGCGCGAACTTCAGGGAAAGGGGATCCATGAGCACCACGCTTGAGACGACTGCCACGCCGCCCGCCGAAAAGGCGAATGGACTTGCCACGTACTTCAACGTGATCTTCTCGCCGGCGGAGGCGTTTGCGCTGCTCGGCCGCGTGCCGATGTGGGGCTGGGCCGCCATCGGCGGCATCGTGCTGACCATGATCGGTCAGGCCATCCTTTGGCAAGCCGTCATGCACATGTCACTTGCTCAGCAAGCGCAGCAGCTCTCGCAGATGCCGGCCGACCAAGCCGCGGCGGCGCGCGAAGCCATAACGAAGATCCCGCACTGGATCTATCCACTCAGCGCAATCGCTGTCGGGGGTCTGATCGGCCCCTGGGTCGTGTGGCTGGTCGGGGCGCTCGTGTACCTGATCGCGGCCGCCCTCAGCGGCGGCGAGGCGCGCTTCAAACTGGCGTGGGTGACGGCCGTGAACCTCTACATCATCGGGGCGGTCGGCAGCATCATCGCCGGCGTGATCGTCGCGCTGCGCGGCGGAGAAAACGTGAACTCCGCGATCGACCTATTCGCGCTGCCGTCACTCGCCATGTTCGTGCACGGCTCGCCGAAACTCGCCGGGTTCTTGTACTCCTTCAACATCGTCAACATCTGGTTGTATGTCGTGGCCGTGATCGCGCTGCAACACACCGTGAAGATGGGCCGCGGCGCGGCCATCGCGACCGTTGTGGTGCTCGCCCTCATCGGCGCCGGCATCGCCGCGGCGTTCTCCAAGTAGCGCCATGAGGAACATCTTCGTTGCGGTGCTCGCCGCGGGCGTGCTCGCGGCCCCGCTCGCGGGCCGGTGCGCGGCGCCGGCGCCCTCGCCGATGAGCTTGCAGCAAGCGATCGACTACGCGCTGGCGCACAATTCGTCCGTGCTTGCGGCGCAAGCCGCCGCCGATTCGGCCGGCGCGGTGTTCGCGCGCGATCGCGCGCTGACGCTGCCGACCGTCAACGGGGAGCTGGCTTCGACGCTCAACAAGCAGAGCGGCAATGCCGGCTCGTTCGCCCAGATCGGCCTCACGCCCAGCCAGACATTCTCGCAGAACACGGCGGCGCTGCGCGGCAATTACAATGCCGTGAACGTCGGCGCGCTGTTGACCGCTCGCCAAGACAAGCACAGCTACGACGCCGCAGCGGACAAGCTCCACTTGGCGCGCGAGCAGACCACGCTCGACGTCGAAACTTCGTACTACACGCTGATCGAGGATGCGCAGCTCGCGGATATCGCCAAAGGCGATGCGGCGTACAACAAAGCGCTGCTCGACGCCGCGGCGGTCAACTTCAAGGCGGGCAAGGTCGCCGGCATCGATCAGCTCAAGGCCGAAGTGCAATTCAACACGAGTCTCGAGCACCTCGCCTCGGCGCAGGCCGACCTCGAAGACGCTCGCGAAAACCTCGCGCAGACCGTGGGCGCGCCGGTCGAGCAGCAGTTCGCGGTCCTGCCGTCCATACCGGCGCCGCCGGCGCCGAACCTCGACACGACCGCGCTCGACGCGATCGCGCTTGCGAATCGGCCGGAAGTGGCGATCGCGCAGGCCCTGCTTGATAACGCGAAGCTCGCGCCCGGTCTTGTTGAGGCGCCCAACCTTCCTATCGTGACGCTCGACGGGCAATGGGGCAATCAGGTCTCGCCGACCGCGAATGCTACGCTGTTCAACGCGTGCTTGGCGCACGGTCTACCGGCGTCGGCGTGCGGCCCACCCGGTTCGCACTTCTACACGATCGGCATCATCTCGACGTGGTCGGTGCCGCTCCTTGATTGGGGCGCGCGCAGGGCCGGTCATCGGAGCGCGAACACCGGCATCTCGTCAGAGGCCGGCGCTCTGGATGCCGCCCGGCGTCAAGCGCTCATCGACGTCGATCAAGCCGCGCGCCGCGTCAAGGTGAATCAGCAAAACCTGCAGCTCGCGCTCAGCAATGTGAAGGTCGCCAAACAGACCGCAGACATCTCAAGAGTCCAGTATGAGGTCGGCATCATCAGCGAACTCGACGCCACCAACGCCCAACAAACCTACCTGCAGGCCGCCAAAGACCTGCTCGCCGCGCAAGTGGGTTACGTGCTCTCTCTTGAAAAACTCAAACTCGCCACGGGAACGCTATGAAGAAGCTTTGGAAGAACAAGGTCTGGCGCGCCGTCCTCATCATCGGCGCCGTGCTGCTCATCATCGGCATAGGCTTCGCCGCGCATCACGGCGCGGATCCGATCGAAGCCAACGTCGTGACGGTCAAACCAAAGACGCTGACGGTGAAGCTGCCGGAAAACGGCATCTTGTCGCTGCCGCAGACGGCCAGCATCGCGGCGCAAGCGACCGGCAACGTCCTGCGCGTGTACGCGCGCGAGGGTCAAAGAGTCCAGCGGGGCGAGCTGCTGATGAAGCTCGACGATCGCCTTTTGGTCACCCAAGTGGCGACCGACCAGGCGGCGGTCGCGCAGGCGCAAGCCGGTCTGACGTCCGCGCAAGCGCGGCTGCAAGCGGACATCAACGCTAAGAAGGAGGGCCAGATCTCGGGCGGCCTCGGCGCGTCGTCGATCGGTCTCTCCGGCGCCTCGCAATTGGTGCAGGCGGAACAGACGCTGAACAACGCGCGGCGAGCGACGAATACGGCCAAAGAGGTCTACGACGCCGACCAGGCGCTTTATAAGATCAACGGCCTGCCGCGCCAGCAGCTGGATCGCGACAAGGCCGCATATGACGAGGCTGTTGCGAATCTGTCGGCGGCGCAGCGCCAGTACGATCTGCTCAAGCAGCAATTGCACGAGACCGGAGGCCAGTTGGACACGCAGATCGAGGCGGATCGCGCCGCCGTCGCAAGCGCTCAAGCGCAGGTCTTTTCAGCGGCCACCGGCGAGCAGTACCACGCGCAGCAGCTTGCCGACACCGAGGTGCGCGCACCGTTTGACGGAGTGATCCAAACCGTGGGAACGACGCCGTCGGCCCTGGCCAGCGGCCCGACCTCCCTGTCGGTCGGCGACTCGATCACGCCCGGGCAAGCGCTGTTCACCATCGCCGGCGCGGGACCGATGGTCGTGAAGGCGCAAGTGGACGAACAGGACATCATCAACGTCAAGATCGGCCAGCATGTCATCATCAGCGGCGAGGATTTCCCCGGCCGCTCGCTATCGGGAACGGTCGCGCGCATCGCAGCGGTCGTCGTGCAGCAGAACACCGCCGGCACCAGCGCGAAAAACGTTGAAACCACGATCTCGTTGGACAAGACCTACCCGTTCCTGCGCGCCGGCATGTCGTGCGACGTCGACATCATCACCGGGAAGGCGTCGCACGCGCTGGTCGTGCCGCTTTCGGCGGTGTTCGATGACGCCGGCAAGCATTACGTCTACGTGGTGAAAGACAAAAAGGCGCACAAGGTCGAGGTCAGCAAGGGACTCGCCAGCGATACCGAGGTCGTCATCACGAGGGGGCTCGCCGAAAAGGACGTCGTCGCCAGCAGCAACATCAAGCAGCTCAAGGAAGGCGCTCCCATGAAGACCACGGAGGCCACGCCGGCGCCGAACGCCAGCGGGAGCCCATCGGCGAGCGGCGGATAGCGTTGAGGCTTTCCGCGTGAAGATCTGGGAGTTCTTCGCCTCGGCGCTGGACACGCTGTGGGCCAACAAGATGCGTTCAGCGCTGACCATGATCGGCATCGTCATCGGCACGGCTGCGGTCATCTCGATCTTCGCGCTCGGTCAGAGCGCCGCCACCTCCATCGCTGCGTCGCTCGGCACGTTTGGGGATCAAGGCATCTTCTTCTTCCCCGACGCCGGGTCGCGGCGCATCCGCGCGGCGCAGATCCAGTGGCGGGATGTCGCGATCCTTCGCGACGGCTGCTCGCGCTGTTTCAGAGTTTTCCCGATCTACGATCAGTATTTCTCAGTGCGGCTCGGGCACACCAAAGAAGTCGTCGAACTGGCGTCGGATTCCGACTACGTGGTGGATAAACTGCCGATGGCTGAAGGGCAGCGATTCACCGCGGACGACGTCGCCGCCGCCAAGCCTATCTGCAACATCTTGTGGGTGACGAAGAAGAAATTCTTCGGCGACGGCCCCGCCCTGGGAAAGTATATCCGGGTCGCGGGTCGGCGCTTCTTGGTGACGGGCGTGTACGCTGACGTCAGCCTGGGTATCTTCAATGGGGTCGCAGGCGGCGACAACACCGTGTTCATTCCGTACACGACCTTCCACCATCTGCCCACCGCGAACATCTTGGGATTGCAGGTCTTCCGCTCTGCTGACTCCAGCGCTGCGCAGACCATCGACGAAGTGCAGGCGCAGCTCGCGCGCATCCACGGACCGCGCGCCAAATACGAGGCGCAAGATTTCTCGCAGCAGGCCGGCGTGTTCCTCAGCGTCATAGCGTACGTGGCGGTCGGTATCTCCGCCATCGGCGGCATCGCGCTGGTCGTCGGCGGCATCGGCGTGATGAACATCATGTTAGTCTCGGTCATCGAGCGCACGCGCGAGATCGGCATCCGCAAGGCTATCGGCGCGTCGCGCCGCGACATCTTGGCGCAGTTCCTGATGGAGGCCATCGCCATCACGCTGATAGGAGGCATGATCGGCACGGCTTTGGGTGTGGGCGCGGCTTTGGCGGCAAATTCTTTCATCACGACTGCGGTCGCGGGTCAATCGGCGTCCATCAACTGGTTCTCGATCCTCGCCACCGCGGTCGGCTTCTCCGTGGCCATCGGGCTCTTCTTCGGCACCTATCCGGCGGCGCGCGCCGCCGCGCTCTCGCCGATCGAATGTCTGCGCCATGAATAAAGTTCTCGAGTTCCTCGCGCAGGCGCTGGAAGTCATCTGGAACAACCGGCTGCGCTCCCTGCTCACGATGTTGGGGCTCATCATCGGCGTCGGTTCGGTCATCGCCATCTTGGCGGTCGGTGATTCGACGACGAAGTCGGTCCAGCACATCTTGTCGCCGTACTCGCAGTCCTCTGCGCTCGTGCTGCCCAAGCAGAATCAGCCGGACCCGCAAAACGCCGCCATCCGCTATGACGACGTGAAGCGCGTAGCGCGCCTCGTGCCCGACGCCGTGGCGGTCCTGCCGGTCATGGCCACCTCTATGGACACGCGTGTGAACCACACCGTCAAGACCATCCGCGTGGTCACGGCGGGCCCGGGCACCGGCTTCGACACCACGCCGCTCTCGGAAGGACGGCTGTTCACCAGCCTCGACATCGACGCGCACAGGCGCGTCTGCATCCTGTCTTCGCAAGCACGCAAGGAGCTTTTTCCGGGTGAGGCGTCTGCGGTGGGCAGAGCCGTGCGGCTCAACGGCAGCGACTACATGGTGGTCGGCGTGCAGGCGGACCCGCTCAACGCCGGCCTGCTCGGCGGCAACAACGGTCTGATCACGATCTCAATCCCATACTCGCTGATCCCGGCGCTCGGCTTCACGTACGTGTTCGGCATCTCGGTGGTCGCGTCCGATCCGGCGAACGTCGCGCGGGTCGGCAACCTGGCGATAGAGGCGCTGAAGAAGATCCACGGTCAACGCGCGCAGTATCAGGAGCGCGACATCAAGAGCCTCAACGACGGCATCCAAAAGGTGTTCGCCATCCTCACCGGCGTGATCGGCGTCGTCGCGGGCATCTCGCTGATCGTCGGCGGTGTCGGCATCATGAACATCATGCTCGTCTCGGTGACGGAGCGGACGCGCGAGATCGGCATCCGCAAGGCGATCGGGGCCACGCGCAGCGACATCTTGGTGCAGTTCCTCACCGAAGCCGTGCTGATGTGCTGCATCGGCGGACTGATCGGACTCGTATCGGGGGTCGGCTTGGCCGAACTTGTCATCCACACGCTGATCTCGAAGCTGACGCCGGATATCGTAAACTTCGCGTGGCCGCCGATCATCGCCGTGTCGCTGATCTTCTCGTTCGGCGTGGCCATCGTGTTCGGCACCTACCCCGCCGTGCGGGCTTCTTACCTCAACCCGATCGAGTGTTTGCGCTATGAGTGAAACGTTGACCGAAGCCCGGCCCAAGACGAACTTAGTCGTCGAGATCGAGCAGATGACCAAGACCTACATGATCGGCGACATCAAGGTGCCGGCGTTGCGGGGCGTTTCGTTTTCGGTCGTCTCCGGCGAATACGTGGCGATCATGGGGCCGTCGGGCTCGGGTAAGTCGACGCTCATGAATCTCATCGGCTGCTTGGACAAACCGACCACGGGTCTGTATCGGCTCGACGGCGTTGACGTCGCCGCGCTTGCCGATCAAGAATTGGCAGCTGTGCGCCTGAAGAAACTGGGCTTCGTGTTCCAAGGTTATAATCTGTTGGCGCGCACCTCGGCGCTGCGCAACGTCGCGCTGCCCCTGTTCTATCGCGGCGATCGGGATCGCGAAGAGCGCGCCTCTGCGGTTTTGGAGAAGGTCGGGCTGGGCGACCGGCTCTACCATCGTCCCAATGAATTGTCGGGCGGCCAGCAGCAGCGCGTGGCCATCGCGCGCGCCCTGGTGAACGACCCGGCCCTCGTGCTCGCGGATGAGCCGACCGGCAACCTCGACTCGGTGACGGCCGAGAGCATCATGGGTCTGTTCCAGCAACTCAACGACGAAGGCCATACCATCATCATGGTCACGCACGACGAGGACATCGCGGATCATGCGAAGCGCATCATCCGCCTGCGCGACGGGCTGATCGTGGCGGACGAGCTGGTCGCAAACCGCACGCTCAAGCGATAAAACGCCCGCGTTCTTGACGGTTAGCACTCTCAATGTTATAGTGCTAACGAAAGCTGATCTGCGTTACCGGACCTCGGAACGGGACAATGAGCCCGGTTTCCGGCGGGAACTTCTGCCCCCAAACCAGGGTAGTTTGAAATGGTCCAGGCTCTGGGGCGGCGCGGACCGCTTAACTCTCTTTTGCGACCGCGGGGCACGGTTTAGGAGTCTGATTTTCCAATGAACACATCCATACGAACGACGCTGGCCATGCTGCTCGTCGGCATCCTTGGGGTGCTGGTGGGGGCGGCGATCATCGTCAATTGGCAAGGCAGCCACTCGCAGGTGGCGGTCTCGCCCACCGGCGTCACCGCCGCGTTCGCGAGCTCGATCTCCAGCAACGGAGACGACCTCGAGCAGCGCATCATCGCAGCCGTCAAACGAGCTGAGCCTTCGGTCGTCCTCATCAAGTCGACCATCAAAGGTCAACAAGTCAACCCCTTTAACGATTTCTTCGGTCCCGCGGTCCCGGGTCAGGGCGGCGATCAGGCACAGCCGTTCATCGCCAAAGCATCCGGTTCAGGCTTCATCGTCAAGCGCGAGGGCGACACGGCATACGTAGCCACCAACGCGCACGTCGTGTACAACGCCGACAAGATCGAAGTATGGCTGTCGACCGGCAAGAAGGTCGACGCCGAAAAAGTCGGTTCGGATCTGCGCACGGACCTCGCGGTGCTGCGCATCCACGGCGCCAACCTGCCGGCAGCGCTGCCCGTCGGTGACTCCAACGCGCTGCAGCAAGGTCAATTCGTCCTTGCCATCGGCGAGCCGGAATCGTTCCAGAACTCGGTGAGCTTGGGAATCGTGTCGGCGCTCCATCGCACGGACATCGTCGCGGGCGACATGAACTACGGCATTCCGCCCATCCGCTATGCGGATCTCATGCAGACCACCGCGCCCATCAACCCGGGCAACTCCGGTGGTCCGCTGGTCACCGTGAGCGGTCAAGTCGTGGGCATTGCCGCGGTCGTCGATCCGCGCGCTCAGAACATCGGCTTCGCGATCCCGATCACCCTCGCGCAGCCCATTCTGGCGCAGCTCGAGACCAACCACTACATCAGTCACCCGTACATCGGCATCGTCATGTCGGCCGTGAACGACCGCATGGCGAACTATCTCGGCTACACCAGCAAGCAGGGCGTCGTCATCACCAACGTGGTCAATGGCAGTCCGGCCGACCAGGTGGGCTTGCAGCAAGGCGACGTGATCGTCGAGCTCAACCACACCAAGGTCAAAGACCCGACGGACATCTCGAACACCGTCTCCAAGCTGAAGATCGGAGACAAGGTGTCATTGCTCGTCTGGCGCAAGGGAAGCCTGACGCCGTACAACGTAACGCT
Organism: Candidatus Tumulicola sp.; assembly: GCA_035601835.1. Classification (NCBI taxonomy): domain Bacteria; kingdom Bacillati; phylum Vulcanimicrobiota; class Vulcanimicrobiia; order Vulcanimicrobiales; family Vulcanimicrobiaceae; genus Candidatus Tumulicola; species Candidatus Tumulicola sp. The sequence goes on from DATNNM010000016.1 coordinate 52,627, forward strand.
CGCGCAGATGCCGGAGCAGCTGCCACAGGGATGACGAACCGGGGCTAAAGCCCCGGCACTACATATTCGGCATTACATATTCGGGAAATATTCGGAAGGAACCAAGAACATGGCTAAAGTCGTAGGCATCGACCTCGGCACGACCAATTCGGTCGTGGCCTACATGGAGGGTACGACGCCCACGGTCATCACCAACGCGGAAGGCAGTCGCCTGACGCCGTCGGTCGTCAGTTTCACCAAAACCGGCGAGCGGCTGGTCGGTCAATTGGCCAAGCGCCAGTCGATCACCAATCCGGACCGGACCATCTCGTCCATCAAGCGCAAGATGGGTTCGGATTTCAAAGTGACGATCGACGGCAAGTCGTATACGCCGCAAGAGATCTCCGCGATGATCTTGCAAAAACTGGTCAACGACGCCAGCACCTACTTGGGTGAGAAGGTGACCAAGGCGGTAATCACCGTGCCGGCTTACTTCAACGACGCGCAGCGCCAAGCGACCAAAGACGCCGGGCGCATCGCCGGGCTCGAAGTGCTTCGCATCATCAACGAGCCGACGGCTGCTGCGTTGGCGTACGGCCTCGACAAGAAGGGCAACGAGACCATCTTGGTATGGGACCTCGGTGGCGGCACATTCGACGTCTCGGTCCTCGAGGTCGGTGACGGCGTGTTCGAAGTCAAGTCGACGAACGGCGACACGATGCTGGGCGGCGACGACTACGACAAGCGCATCGTCGACTGGCTCGTGGCCGAGTTCAAGAAAGACCAAGGCATCGATCTTTCGAGCGATCGGCAAGCGATGCAACGATTGACCGAAGCCGCGGAAAAAGCGAAGGTCGAGCTGTCGTCGCTGGTGGAGACGCAGATATCGCTGCCGTTCATCACCGCGGACCAGAGCGGTCCGAAGTTCCTCGATTACAAACTGACCCGCGCGAAGTTCGAGCAGTTGACTGCGGATCTCACTGAACGCACGCGCAAACCCTTCGAGAATGCGATCGCGGATGCGAAGCTGACCGTGGACCAGCTCAACGAAGTGGTGCTGGTCGGCGGCGCGACCCGCATGCCCATCATCCAGGAACTCGTCAAGTCGCTCACCCACAAGGATCCGCACCAAGGCGTCAATCCCGACGAAGTGGTCGCCATCGGCGCAGCCATCCAGGCAGGCGTCCTGTCCGGCGAAGTGCGCGACGTGGTGCTGCTCGACGTCACGCCGTTGTCCATGGGACTCGAGACGCTGGGCGGCGTGATGACGAAGCTCATCGAGCGCAACACGACGATCCCGACGCGCAAGTCGCAGACGTTCACGACCGCCGATGACGGCCAAACTTCGGTGGACATCCACGTGCTCCAAGGAGAACGCGAGATGGCCTCCGACAACAAGACCCTCGGCCACTTCCGGCTCGAAGGCCTCCCGCCGGCGCCGCGCGGCGTGCCGCAGATCGAAGTCACCTTCGATATCGACGCGAACGGCATCACGCACGTGAATGCGAAGGACATGGGCACGGGCAAGGAACAGCGCATCACCATCACGGCGTCGAGCAACCTCTCGAAGGAGGAAGTCGACCGCATGGTGAGCGACGCGTCGTCGCACGCCGACGAGGACCGCCGTAAGAAGGAAGAGGCGGAGGCGCGCAACCGCGCGGACAGCCTGGCCTATGCCGCTGAGAAAACGCTCAAGGAGATCGGCGACAAAGTGCCCGACACCGAAAAAGCGGACGTGCAGAAAGCGCTCGACAACGTGCGCTCGCTGCTCAAATCCGGCTCAGCCGACGAGATCAAGCGCGCGGCGGACGCGCTCCAGGAAGCCTCATACAAACTCGCCCAACTGGTCTATCAGAAGACCGGTCAAGCCGCGGGCGCTGCGACGGGCGATGGCGCAGCCGGCAACGGCGCAGCGGCGGGCGCCGGAGAAGGCGCTGCTGCGGGCACCGAGGGCGGCACGGGGGCTTCGGCCGGCGCGGGCACCCCGCAGGGGGACGTCATCGACGCTGAGTTCAAAGAGCACTGAAGAAGGAAGCAGCGGGATCTGACGATTCCGCTCCACGAGAAGATGCCTGAACTCAACCCGACCGACGAGTTCGACTCGTTATCGACGGGACCGCTCCCAGGCGTGGACGCAGAAGCGACGGACGGCCCCGGCCGTCCGTCTGCGTCACTGCGCGACAGCCTCGACCAGGTCCACGCGCAGCTTGCAGCCGCCAAGGCCGAAGCCGAAGAGCAGCACAACCTGTATTTGCGAGCGCTTGCCGATCTGGACAACTTCCGCAAACGCTCTGAGCGGCTCACGCGCGAGCGCGCCGACGAGGGCAAGCGCGACGTGCTGCGGCGGCTGCTCCCCGTGCTCGACAACATGCAGCGCGCCGCCGAGTATCGGCGCAAAGATACGCCCGCGGAGCAACTGGTTGACGGCGTGCTCGCAACCGTGCGGCAGTTCCAATCCGCGCTCGAGGCAGAGAACGTGCGCCCGATCGACACGCTCGGCAAGCCCTTCGACCCGCTCGTGGCGGAAGCCGTGGCGACGCAGCCGGCTGCTGACGGGACGCCTGAAGGAACGGTGGTAGCAGAGGCGCGCCCGGGTTACATGCTCGGCGATGAGGTGCTGAGGCCGGCCCAAGTCGTCGTCGCCCGCGAAGAAGCCAAATGATATATGCCGCTGCAATACAAGGACTACTACAAGACCCTAGGCGTGCCGAAGACCGCCACGACCAAAGAGGTCAAATCGGCTTATCGCAAGCTTGCGCGGCAATGGCATCCGGACGTCAATCCCTCGCGCAAAAAAGAGTCCGAAGAGAAATTCAAGGAGATCTCTGAGGCCAACGAGGTTCTGTCCGACCCGGAGAAGCGCAAGAAGTACGACACGCTCGGGTCTGATTGGCAGCAGCGCGCGCAGAACCAGGGATCCCGCTACGAGAACTTCGGCGGCGATGGGGTCCAGTTCGATTTCCAAGACCTCGGCGAGAACGGCTTCTCCGACTTTTTCCAGACTTTTTTCAGCGACCTCGGGCGCTCGGGTCCGGGGCCAGGGCGCGCCTCGCGCTCGCGCCGCGGCATGCGCGGCAGCGATCTGGAATCCGGCATCGAGCTGTCGCTGCGCGATGCGTACTCGGGCGGCTCGCGTTCGTTCTCGTTTCAAACACAAGCCCGCTGCCCGCGCTGCGGCGGAACCGGCTCGGACAACGGCAAGCTATGCCATGCATGCCGCGGCACCGGCACGATCACGACGCAGAAAACGCTCGAGGTCACGATCCCTGCCGGTGTGCGCGATGGGCAGCGCATCCGCCTCGCCGGACAGGGCGGTCCGGGCATCGGCGGCGGCGCGAACGGCGATCTGTATCTCGTGGTGAAGCTCGCTCGCGATCCGCTCTTCGAGCGGCGCGGCGACGATGTGTATATCGAGCAGCCGGTGAGCATCTACACGCTCGTGCTCGGGGGCGAGATCACGGTGCCGACCTTGACCGGACATGTGGACGTCAAAATACCGGCTGGCTCGCAGTCCGGCCGCGTGTTGCGCTTGACCGGTAAGGGTATGCCCAAACTGGGCGCCTCGGAGAAAGGCGATCTCTACGTGAAGCTGGTCGGCCAAGTCCCGACCAACCTGAGCGAAAAGGAACACGAACTCTTCAAGCAGTTGGCGGAGCTGGCGAAGAAAGGAAGCAGCGGGACTTAAGAATCCCGCTCCACAAACGAATGGACACCGACACGCGAGAAGCATTGTACGCGATCACGGCGGTCGCCGCGCAATTCGACGTCGAGCCCGAGACGCTCGTGCGCTACGAGCGCGCGGGCTTGCTGCGCCCGACGCTCGTCAACGAGGTGCGCTTCTATTCCACAGGCGACATCGAGCGGCTCACGACGATCCGGCGCTTGACGGATATCTGCGGGATCAATCTCGCCGGCGTCGACGTCGTGTTGCGTTTGCTTGAGGAGATCCGCACGCTGCAAGGACAGCTCGACTAACGCTCGCACGAGCATGGCTGCGGGTGCGCTATGCCGAGAGTTGGCCCTGGATCGGGCTCTCGGACAGCGTTCAGGGCTGGCTCCACCTCGATGAAGCGCACCAGCTCTTCCTGCTCGCCAAGGAAAGCACGCCCGAGCGCGATGCGCGAGTCGTCGAATTAGGCTCTTGGAAAGGCAAGAGCTCGTTGATGCTTGCCGGCGGACTGGCCGGCAAGGCGAATCCGCGCTTGTATTGCATCGATCCGTTCGCTCCGGCTCCGACGGATTACCAGGGTCAGATCACCGAGGCGCTCCGCAGTGATGAGACGGGACGACGCTTGGAGATCTTCGAGCGCAACGTGAAGCAGGCCGGATTGAGCCATATCGTCGAGCCCGTGCAGGGATACTCGTTCGATGTCGCGCCTCGTTGGTCTGCGCCGGTCGACCTGCTCTTCATCGATGCTCACCACGCGTACGAGGCGGTGCACCGGGACTTCGTGCTCTGGACGCCTTTTGTCAAACCCGGAGGCATCGTCGCGCTGCACGACGCGAACGACTCGTGGCCCGGCCCTACCAGAGTCGCGCTGGAGGAGCTGACCCCTCCGGAGTACGGCCCGGTTCGGTACGTGAAATCGCTTGCATGGGCGGTCCGCAGCCTGTCTCTTTAGCGCCAGGGCGGGTCTGCCATCGGCCCGAAACATTTGTGACCCAACCAGAACTTGGAGGCTCACCGCATATGCTCGCACCGGAACGCACCGCCGAGATGCTCGAAGCCGAGCAGATGATCCTGGATACCGTGCGCAAGCTCGTCCGCGAGAAGGTCGAGCCGCGCGCGATGCAGATCGACGCCACCGGCGAGTATCCCAAAGACCTACGCGACCTGTTCGCCAAAAACGATTTGCTCGGCATCCCTTTCCCCGAGGAATACGGCGGGCTCGGCAGCTTCCTGACCTACGTCAAGGTCGTCGAAGAGATCTCCAAGGCATGCGCGTCGTCGGCGCTGATCGTCGCGGTGCAAGAGCTGGGGGCGCTCCCCATCATGATCTCCGGCACCGAGGCGCAGAAGAAAAAGTACCTGCCCAAGCTGGCGACGGGCGAATTGATGACCTCCTACGCGCTGACCGAGCCGACCTCGGGTTCGGACGCATCCAACATGCGTACCAGCGCGGTGCGCGACGGCGACCACTACGTGCTCAACGGCACCAAGGTGTTCATCACCAACGTGTCGGTGGCCGACATCTGCATCGTTTTCGCGATGACCGACAAGGAGCAGGGCTCCAAGGGCATTTCTGCATTCATCTGCCACACCGACGACCCGGGCTTCAAGCTCGGCAAGGTCGAGCACAAGATGGGCATCCGCGGGTCACCGACCAACGAGGTCGTGCTCGAGAATTGCCGCGTCCCCGCCGATCGCTTGTTGGGCGCCGAAGGAGAAGGCTTCAAAATAGCGATGCGCACCTTGGATAAATCGCGACCCGGCGTTGCGGCCCAAGCGCTCGGCATCGCCCAAGGCGCGCTGGACTTCGCCGCCAAGTACATCAAGGAGCGCGTGGCGTTCGGCAAGCCTCTTTCCAAACAGCAAGGTCTGCAGTGGATGATCGCCGACATGGATCTGGAGACGCAAGCGGCGCGCTTGTTGCTGTACGAAGCGGCGCGTAAGTGCGACGAGAGCGCGCCCGACGTCACCTATTGGGGCGCGCTGTGCAAGCTCAAATGCGGCGACGTGGCGATGAGCGTGACCACCGATGCGGTGCAACTGGTCGGCGGCTACGGCTATATGACCGAATACCCGGTCGAACGCATGATGCGCGACGCCAAGATCACGCAGATCTATGAAGGCACGCAGCAGATCCAGCGCATCGTCATCGGGCGCCACATCCTCGGTAAGTAGTCGAAAAATGGCGTTAGCACATAGTTTGGGTTTTCCCCGAATTGGGCCCAAGCGCGAACTCAAACGCGCGCTTGAGGGTTTTTGGTCCGGACAAACCGATGCGGCAGCGCTCGTCGAGACCGGCCGCGCGTTGCGCGCGCAGAACTGGAAGGTGCAGCGCGACGCCGGCATGGACCTCGTGCCGGTGGGCGATTTTTCTTTTTATGACCACGTGCTCGACACGACGGCCATGCTCGGCGCGGTGCCGGCGCGCTACGGTTGGCGCGGCGGACCAGTCGACCTCTCGACCTACTTCGCGATGGCGCGCGGCACGTCGAGCCAGCCGGCGATGGAGATGACCAAATGGTTCGACACGAACTATCACTACATCGTTCCCGAGTTCACGCCGGAGACGACGTTCGCGTTTTCAAGCTCTAAGATCGTGGACGAAACGCGCGAGGCGCTCGCGCTCGGCATGCCCGCCAAGCCGGTGCTGCTCGGTCCGTTCACGTACTGGCGCCTCGGCAAATGGCGCGTTCACGACGGCGCCAACCACTCGCATCGCGCACCGCTGGAATTGATCGAGCGCATGCTCCCGGTGTATGCGCAGGTGCTCGACGACTTGCAACGCCTAGGCGCTTCGTGGGTGCAGATCGACGAGCCGGCGCTGGCGCTCGACCTGGAACCCGAGTGGATCTTGGCGGTCCAAAGCGCCTATGCGGCTTTGGCACGAGGCGGCCGGCCGAAAATCCTGCTCGCCACGTATTTCGATTCGGTGGAGCAGGTGGCGCTGGAACTTGAAGCGCTGCCGGTGGAAGGCGTACATCTCGATATCGTCCGGGCGCCGAAACAGCTCGATGCGTTTCTGAAGTTGGCGCTGGAAGACGAAGTGCTCTCGCTGGGCATCGTGGATGGCCGCAACATCTGGCGCACCGACCTTGATGCAGCGCTGCACGCGCTCTTGCCGGCTGCCTCGCAGCTCGGCGATCGCTTGTGGATCGCGCCCTCCTGCAGCCTGCTGCATTCGCCCATCGACTTGGCGTTGGAGACCAAGCTTGATGAAGAGCTGAAATCATGGATGGCGTTCTCGGTGCAGAAGCTGCACGAGATCGCGCTGCTCAAAGGCGCGCTGCTCAGCCGCAAAGGCCACGAGCACGAACCGCTCGCGCCCTCTCGTTCCGCCGGTGCTGCGCGGCGCTCGTCTTCGCGCATCCACAACCCGGCGGTGAAAAAGCGTGTCGCTTCGCTCGACACTGCCGACGCCGTGCGCCAGAGCCTGTACCCAGAACGACGAGCCGTGCAGCACGACCGGCTCGACCTGCCGATGTTCCCGACCACGACGATCGGCAGCTTCCCGCAGACCGGTGCGATCCGCGAGGCGCGGGCGAAGTTCAAAAAGGGCGAGATCGACGCCGCCGCTTATGAAGGCTTTATCAAGGCTGAGATCCAGCACGCGCTGCGCGAGCAAGAACGCATCGGCCTCGACGTGCTCGTCCACGGCGAGGCTGAGCGCAACGACATGGTCGAGTATTTCGGCGAGCGTCTGTCGGGCTTCGCGTTCACCCAAAACGGCTGGGTGCAAAGCTACGGATCGCGCTACGTGAAACCGCCCGTCATCTTCGGCGATGTCTTCCGGCCGGCGCCGATGACGGTGGACTGGATACGCTACGCGCAATCGCTGACCCCAAAGCCGGTGAAGGGCATGCTCACCGGTCCCGTCACGATCTTGCAGTGGTCGTTCGTGCGCGATGACCAGCCGCACTCGCAAACCGCGCTTCAGATCGCGCTGGCCATCCGCGATGAAGTAGCCGATCTCGAAAGCGCGGGCATCAAGGCGATCCAAATCGACGAACCGGCCATGCGCGAGGGTCTGCCTCTCAAGCGCCGGGATTGGAACGCCTATCTGCAGTGGGCCGTGCTGGCATTTCGCGTCGCGTCCTCCGGCGTGGCCGACCATACCCAGATCCACACGCATATGTGCTATGCGGAATTCAACGAGATATTGCCGTCGATCGCCGAAATGGACGCCGACGTGATCACGATCGAGTCGTCGCGCTCCGACATGGAGATCCTGGAGGCGTTCCGGACGTTCAAGTACCCCAACGAAGTCGGCCCCGGCGTGTACGACATCCATTCGCCGCGTATCCCCAGCGCCGACGAGATGGCTGCGCTGCTTGAAAAAGCCGTGCAGGCGCTCGCGCCGGATCAACTCTGGGTCAATCCTGATTGCGGCTTGAAGACGCGGCGCTGGGAAGAGGTGCTTCCGGCGCTGACCAATATGGTGGCGGCGGCCAAGCGCCTGCGCGAGCAATACACCAAGACGCCCGCTTGACGGCATGAGCGGATCTCGCGAGCGCGCGCTCGCGCTCTGGGCGATCGCGGCGCTCCTCGCCGCGTTCACGTTCCTGACGAGTTTGCTGCCGCATCTCGTCGCCCCCGGGCCAAATGGCATCATCACGACGATCTTGCTGGTCGCCTTTGCCCTCGTGCATGGCGCCGCGTACTACGGCGGCAAGGGCATCGCGGTGTTCGTCGTCGTGTGTCTGGTCGTGAGCAATATCGCCGAGAACCTCAGCATCGTGACGGGCTTTCCGTTCGGTCATTACCACTACACCGGCGTGCTTGGGCCAAAGATCTTCCTCGTGCCGATCACCATCGGCGGCGCCTACTTCGGCGCCGGTTATTTGTCATGGACGCTCGCGCTGGTGTTGCTTGGCCGGATCGGTCAGCCGATCGACGCGTTTGCGCGCTGGGCCCTGCCGGTCGTCGCGTCCTTCTTGATGGCGAGCTGGGATTTCATGTTCGACCCGGCGACGTCGACCGCCAATAAGGGATGGATCTGGGAGAACGGCGGCGGCTATTTCGGCGTGCCGTTTGAGAACTATGCGGGCTGGCTCTTAACGGTCTTCATCTTCTACGCGATTTTCGCGGGTTATCTCGCAGCGAGGCCCGCGAGCGCCGCCGCTTCGCAAGGCGTGCGGTCAGCAGCGGCTTTTTGGGCGCCCGCGATCGTCATGTACGCGCTGCTCGGCGTGCGCTATGTCGTGACCTATTTCGTGCCGGCAGAGAACGCCCGGTTTGTCGACGCCACGGGCCACGTGTGGATGTCGCACGACATCTATCAGACAGCCGCCCTCGCCGCGATCTTCACGATTCTCGCGTTCTCCGCTCTCGCGGCGCTGCGATTGACCGACGAAGCCAAGCGGTAGATCCGGTCCCCGGCCGCGGACTCCCTACGGAAGGATTGCGATCACGCGAGCCGGGAAACCGGAGCCGCCGGCCGGCTTCGGAAACGTGACGATCGCGATTGCGCCGCTCTCGGGCACTTTATCGAGGTTCGCCAGTAATTCGATCTGATAGTGGTCGTGATGTAGGATCCAGCTCTCGAGAGAATAGTCTTCCTTCGACGTCGCGATGCCGGGGTCGGTGTCGGTCGTTTCGTGGCCTGAGGCGGTGATGTGCCGCGTCTCGTAGAGGTACTCGAGCGCGGGTAGGCTCCAGCCCGGGTAGTGCGAGATCCCCTTGGAGTCCTTATTGGCCATGGCGGCGTTGCCGCCCGACCAACGCTTCGACCAGTCGGTCCGCATCGCGACGAAAGCGTGCTGCGGGACGGAGCCGTGCCTGGTCTCCCACGCCTTGACGTCGTCGACCGAAAGGACGTAGTCGGGATCGCGCGCGACCTTCTCGTGTACGTCGAGGACGACGAAAGGCATCACCATTTCCTTCGGGTCAATCTTGTCGACGGTGCGGCCGCCCTCGACGAAGTGCGCGGGCGGATCGACGTGCGTGCCCCACTGGCCGACGTGACAGAATTGTTGTGCGAAGAATCCGGATCCGCGCGTTCCGGGCTTCGGGTCGTACCAATACAGCGTCCGAACGGTCTCTTTGTCGAAGCCCTTCCAATGTGGCGTGTCGGGAGAGAAACTGTGCGTGAGATCGACGAACTGCTTGCTCGCGATCGTGGCATACGCTTCCGCCAGCGACTGGGCTTGCGGTTTCGCTTCGCGCACGCTTGCTACGAATACGAGCGTCGAGATGGCCACGATGGTGGAGATTGCAGCGAGCCTCGTGATCATGTGTGGTTGCTCCTTATCGACTCAGGGCGGGTTAGCCGGGCTAGCCGGAGATCAGGCGCGCCAAACCAAAGGCCGCCGCGGCGGCTAGGCCGCCCACGAACAGCGTCTGTAACCCCGAAAGGACCACATTCTGGCCGGTAAAACGACCCTTGAAGAATCCGAAAATGAACAACGCAGCGCCGGTCACGCCGATGGAGCACAGCAGCGCCGGCGCCAACGAAGGGAAGATGAAATAAGGTAACAGCGGGATGAGACCGCCGGCCACGTACGACAGGCCGATCGTCGTCGAGCTGGAAAGCGCGCGACCCGCTGCGGGCTTTTCCAATCCGAGTTCAAAACGCATCATGAAGTCGACCCAGGCCTCCGGGTTGGCTTGCATCACGGCGATGATGGGAGCGGTGTGAGCCTTGCTCAGACCGTACGAGGCGAAGATGCCTTCGGTTTCTTCGACCTCCGCTTGCGTCTTGGTCTTGACTTCCTCTCGCTCGCGCTGCTGCTCGCTCGCGTAATGATCGACGTCGCTGCGCGCGGCCAGAAACCCGCCGAGACCCATGGCGATCGCGCCCGCGGCGATCTCGGCCAAGCCCGCGATCACCACTACGTGCGTCGAGTTCACCGCCCCCGATAGACCTGCGGTGAGCGCGAAGGGAACCGTCAACCCGTCCGACATGCCGATCACGATGTCGCGGATGGTATCGCTGGCGGTGAAATGATGTTCGAGATGCGGCGTCTGCGGCATGCGCTTCCCCCTTATGCCAGAGCCTAGTGCGTGAGTTTCAAGAGTTGCGACGTCGCCGCGCGCAGCGTCTGCCGGTCGCCGGATTTCGCAGATAGCGCGACGGCGGTCCGGACGTCGCCCACGGCTCCGCTTGAGTCGCCGAGCCGCGACCGGACGAGTCCCCGAGTGAGAAAGGCGATGGCGTCGTTTGGCGCCATGCTGACCGCCTTGTTGAGGTCCGTCAGCGCGCCGGTGTAATCGCGCATGGCGAAGCGCGTGATGCCGCGGTGCCGATAGTACTCTTCTACTTTCGGGTTGAGCGCGATGGCTGCCGTGAAGTCGGCAAGGGCGCCCGGCGCGTCGTTCAGTTTCGCCTTCGCGGCGCCCCGCCCGTCGTGCGCGCGCGAACTATTGGGATAGAGCGCGACCGCAGCGCCATAATCGGTGATCGCTCCGCGGTAGTCGGCGAGGTGAAAGCGGGCGAGGCCTCGGTTGACCACGGCGAAAAAATCTCGTGGATCAAGCGCGATGGCGGTGTCGAAGTCCGCGGCGGCTCGCTTGTAATCGCCCAGCGCCTCGAACGCCGACCCTCGCGCGGAGATGGCGGCTTCGTCGCCTGGACTGGCTCGAAGAGTTTTGTCGAGTTCGGTGATTGCCGTTTTGAAGTCGCCCTTGGCGATGAGCAGCGTCGCGCGGAATCGATGCGCCTCGGCAGATTCGGGATTCGCGCGCAGCGCTGCGTCGATGTCGGCGAGAGCGCCCGGCATGTCGCGCAGCGCCCGCTTCGCGACCGCCCGGTTGAGGTAGTTGCGCGCGTCCTGGTCGTTGAGCGCGATCGCTTTGGTGAAATCGTCGATCGCGCCTTTGTAATCCTTGAGCCAGCCGCGCGCTATGCCGCGGCTGGTGAAGTACGTCGAATTCTGCGGTTGCAGTTCGATGGCTTTGCTGAGGTCTTGCACGGCGGCGCTGTGCCGGCCGGCTTCGTCGCGGATGCGGCCTCGGTCGGCCCACGCCTCATCGTAATCGGGCTTCAACGCGATTGCCTGGCTATATGCGTCGATGGCGCCGGGCTTGTCGCCCAAATAGTAGCGGCAACTCGCCAGGACGAAATTGGCGGTCGGCGCGTTGACGCTGTGCGGATCCATCGCGATGCCGCGCTCGAGCGCCTTCACAGCCTCCGCGCAGTTGCCCGCGTTCGCTTTGTCGATGCCGTCGCGGAGAATCTCGATCGCTTGCGAAGCCGCGGGCGTCAACGAGCTTGAGGACGAGGGGGTTGGTGATGGCGCCGGGGTGGGCGGAGCACTGGTGAGAGCCAGACTAAAGTCTGGCATACCACAAACCAATAAAAAACAGACCAAGACGTGCTTCATCGGGCGGCGTCGATCGCTTCCAGTGCGGCGGGGTTTTCCAGCGCTGAAAGATCCCCCAGACTCTCCGCTTTGAGATAACGCGCACGCGCGACGCGGCGCATCATCTTGGCGTTGCGCGTGCGCGGCAGATCGTCGACGAATTGGATGCGCTTGGGCGCCAAGGCTTTGCCGAGCGTCGTGCTCACGAGTTTGGTGAGTTCATCGCGCAAAGCTTCGCTTTCCACCGTGCCCGGGCGCACGATCACCAGACAGACCACCGCCTCACCCTTGAGTTCGTCCGGCACGGATATCGCCGCCGCCTCGCGCACACCGCGGTGCGACACCAGCGCGCTTTCGTACTCGGCGGGGCCCACACGCTTGCCGGCGACGTTGATCGTGTCGTCGGACCTGCCGTGGATATACCAATAGCCCTCGGCATCGACGCTCGCCCAATCGCCATGAACCCATACGTTCGGGAAACGCGACCAATACGTGTTGAGATAGCGCTCGTCGTCATGCCAGAAACCCATCGTCATGCCGGGCCACGGCTGGCGCACCACGAGCTCGCCGACGTGCCCGTCGCGCAGCGACCGGCCCTGTTCGTCGACCACATCGGCGTCCATGCCGGCGACCGGCCCATGAAAGCTGCACGCCGTCAACGGCTTGATCGGATAGCAGCCCAGAATGCCGCCGCTGATCTCCGTGCCGCCCGAATAGTTGATGATGGGCACCTGCCCGCCGCCAACGACGCTCGCGAACCACTTATACGGTTCGGGATTCCACGCTTCGCCGGACGAGCCCAGAATCCGCAGATTTGAAAGGTCGTGTTTGCGCGGCAGGTCATCGCCGTGCACCATCAGCGATCGGATCGCCGTCGGCGCGATGCCCAGATGCGTGACCTTGTGGCGCGCCACCACTTCCCACAGTCGGTCGGGCTTCGGGTAGTCGGGCGTGCCCTCGTAGAGCATGATGCTCGCGCCCAACCCCAGCGCGCCGAGCACCAGAAACGGGCCCATCATCCAACCCATGTCGGTGAACCACAACATGCGATCGCCCGGCTTGACGTCGAAGCACAGGTATTGGTCGATCTGGACTTTCACCGGAAACGTGGCGTGGCCGTGTACCGCGCCCTTCGGCTTGCCGGTCGAACCGGAGGTGTACAAAAGCAGATACGGTTCGTCCGAAGCTGTCTGCTCGGCCGGCATGAAATCGTCCTCGAGCGCCACTTCGGCCGCCCAGTCGAGATCGCGGCCCGTGGTCCACGGGACTTCATCACCCGTGCGCCGGTATACCAACACCTTTTTTACGCTGGGGACCTGGCGCAGCGCCTCATCGGCGGTCGTCTTCATGATGACGTTCTTGCCGCGCCGCGGCGCGCCGTCGACCGTCAACAGCATCGCAGCGTTGGCGTCGGCTAAGCGCGTGGCCAGCGCGGGCGCGCCGTATCCGGAAAATGCGGGCGCTGCGATGGCGCCGATGCGCCCGAGCGCCAGCAAAGCGATCGCCGTCTCGGGCAAGAGCGGCATGTAGATGCCGACGACGTCGCCTCGCTTCGTCCCAAGCCTGCGCAAAGCTGCGCTGAGCTTGCACACTTCCGCGAGCAGGTGGTCGAACGTGAACTGCCGCACCGCCCCGTCTTCGCCTTCCCACACCAGCGCGGTTTCGCCGCCGCGGCCCGCCTGGATCCACTTATCAAGGCAGTTGTACGTCGCGTTGTAGCGGCCGTTCACGAACCAGCGCGCGAACGGCGCGCCCTTGGAGAGATCGAGCGTCGTCTCGTAAGGCGCGAACCACGCGAGCCCCATCGCGGAGACAAGTTCGTGATAGAAGCGCGCGATGTCCGCGCGCGCGTAGTCGAAGAGCTTTTCGAGCGATGCGCAGCCGACGCGCTTCATGAACGCGGTCACGTTGGCGCGCTCGATGCATTCGGGGCTAGGAGTCCAGACGCGTTCCACGGGCGGCCGGTTTTCGCGTGGACGCGAGAGGCGACCTGGTTAGTGCGTTACGGGGGCTGGGGCCGGCGGCGTGAGTTGGTCGCGCACGAACGACACCGCGCGCTGCAATTGCGAGTCGAGCAGCAGATTGCCGATGTTCTCCACCTTGACGTCGGGCACTTCGATGTCCGGCTTGATGCCGATCGTATTGATGTCGCGTCCGCTCGGCGTGAGGTAGCGCGCGGTCGTGATCTTGATGGCGCTGCCGTCCGGCAGCGGGTAGATCGTCTGCACTTCACCCTTGCCGTAGGTCTTCGTGCCGATGAGCACGCCCGTACCCGAATCCTGGATCGCCCCGGAGGCGATCTCCGATGCGCTGGCGGTGTAGCCGTTGACCAGCACCGCGAGCGGCCGCGACGCCACGGCGCTGTCTTGAGCGTTGATGGTCGTCAGGGGTTTTTGGCGCTGGTCGATCTCCACGATCGGCCCGTCAGCGACGAATTTGGACGCCACGTCGATCGCCGCGTTCAAATAGCCGCCGCCGTTGTTGCGCAGGTCGAGGATGTAAGCCTTGACCCCCTGTTTCTCCAGGCCCGCGAGCGCCCGCGTGATCTCGTCGCCGGTGGTCGTGCCGAAGACCAGCACGCGCACGTAGCCGACGTGGTCGTCGATCATGCGAGTCAGGACGCTCGGCTCGTGGATGAAATCGCGCGTGACTGAAAACACCAGTTGCTTGTCCGCGCCGACGCGCTGCACGACCAGCTGCACCTTCGTGCCGGCTTTGCCGCGGATGAGTTTGCTGTCGTCGACGGTGCTCAGGCCTTTGGTCGGTGTTCCGTCGATCGTCAGGATGACGTCACCAGGCTGCATGCCCGCCTTTGCGGCCGGGCCGCCGTCGAGCACTTGCACGATCAGCAGCGATTTCGTCGCCGGGTCCACATCGATGACGACGCCGACGCCAGGGAAGCCGCCGCCCTCAAGGTTTTCGTTGAGGCTGCGGTACTCTTGGGGCGTCATGAACACGGTCCAGCGATCGCGCAGCGACTGCATCATGCCGGAGATGGCGCCGTACGCGAGCTCGCGCTCGCCGACGGTGCGCCCGTACTCGCGATTGACGACTTTCAGCTCTTCATTGAGCGCCGCGATATCGGCGCTGTCACTGCCCAGGTGGCGGACCACCGGCACGTGGGTGGGATCACCGCCCTTGTTCTTCACCGCGGTCTTGAAGCCGGATACGGCGCCGTCCAGCAGCGCCTGATAGTCGACCTGTTTGTAGAAATCGATCGTGGCGCGCAGGAACGAGTAGTCCAGCATGGACTTGTTGACGTCGTCTGCAGCGCGCGCGGGCGCTGCGAGCAACGAAACGCCGGCGAGGATCGCGGCGAAGAGCGTGCCGGTGATGAGTTTTTTCATTATGGGTTCCTAGTGTCGAGCGCGATCTGCTTGCGCAGGTAATCGACCGCAGCTTGGAGCTGGACGTCCTTGCCTTGGAGGCCGACAATCTTCGGATCCATCGGCACTCTGATGTTGGGCTCGATACCGCGCTTGTCGATGTCGCGGCCGTCGGGCGTGAGGTAGCGCGCGGTCGTGATCTTGATGGCGCTGTTACCGGGCAAATCGTAGATGGTCTGCACGACGCCCTTGCCGTAGGTCTTGGTGCCGAGCAGCACGCCCACGCGCGAGTCCTGGATGGCGCCCGCCGTGATCTCCGAGGCGCTGGCCGAATACTGGTTCACCAGCACGACGAGCGGCTTGGGCTGGATCGCGTCCTGATACGCGTCTTGGGTCTCCACTTGGCCGCGACGGTTGACCGTCGAGACGATCGGCCCGTCGGCGATGAACTTGGACGACACCTGCACCGCCGCGTCGAGCAAGCCGCCGCCGTTATTGCGCAGATCGAAGACGATCGCTTTTGCGCCCTTGGCCAAAAGTTTGTCCAGCGCATCGGTGACTTCGCGTTCGGAGGTGTCGCCGAAGTCATAGAGTTGCACGTAGCCGACGTCTTTACCGATGAGATGGTAGGACACCGACGGCACGTGGATCTGCTCGCGCACGACGGTGTACGTCTTTCGCGCCGAGCCCTTGCGTTCGATGTCGAGTCTGACGGCCGTGCCGACCTTGCCGCGGATCAGCCCCATGACCGAGTCGAGGTCGATAGGCTTGGTCTCGTGCCCGTCGACGGCGACGATGATGTCGAGCGGTTTCAGACCGGCGCGCGACGCCGGGGTGCCTTCAATCGGGTTGAGGACTTCGACGTCTTTGGTCTTGGGGTCTTTGCCGATATAGATGCCGATGCCGCCGAAGTCGCCGCCGCGCATGAGCTCGTTCAACGATCTCACTTCGCGCGGGCTCAAGAAGACGGTGTATGGATCGGAAAGCGTTCCGAGCATGCCGCTGACGGCGGCCGTGGTCAGATCGTCAAGACTGACGCGCGCGCCGTAGCGGTCAAATGCGGCGTTGAGGATCTTGTTGGCGGCCGCCGCGTCGGTGTCGGGATCACCCGTGGCGGCATCGGGCTGCGGCAGCTGGCCGTCGATCTTCTTCTTCTTCAAGAACGCGAGCAGGCCGCGCCGTTCGCCCGTGAGCAAGCCGGCGTCGCTCACCGGCTTGTAGAAATTATCGTTGACGCGCTTGAGCGAAAGGTCAAGGATCTGCAGATCTTGACTGCGGTCTTGGGGGTTTGCCGGATTCGCGCCGATGGTGAAATCGTGGCGCTCGTTTCCGAGTCTGAACGCCAGCAGGGGATACTGCGAAGCTGACGGGCGCGGCAGCACATTGGCGCGCTCGGCGACCAGCACTGCGCCGGCGAGGATGACAACGGCTGCTAAAACGGTAGCGGCAAGGCGGGTGAAGGACACGGGTTCCTTTCAGGCGTTTCTTTTTTCGGGACGCCGTTGTACTCTAGAACGTGTAGAAAGTCTGTATTGTTCTGTTAGACCTGATTCCCTGTTCGCTGTTGCAAAACCGCCTTCTGTCGCTCAATGTCGCTCATCGGCCGCTCACAATCGGCTCAGTGGATTCACAGGAACGCCGTTGACGCGGATCTCAAAATGCAGGTGCGGCCCTGTGGCATAGCCCGTCGCCCCGACCCGGCCGATCAGCTGTCCTCGTTGGACGTTCATGCCCTTGCTGACGAGCATCGACGAACAGTGCGCGTACAGCGTGGATAGCCCGTTGCCGTGCGCCACCACGATCGCTTCGCCGTATCCGCCATACCAATCGGCCATGATGACGGTGCCGTCGTCCGAGGCGACGATCGGGTCGCCGTAGGAGGCCGCGATGTCGATGCCCGTGTGCATGCGATAGCCGCCGAGAATCGGATGCCAGCGCATGCCGAATCCCGACACGACCGGACCATTGACGGGCCATATGAAGTGGCCCGAGCCTTCAAGCGGCTCTTTCGGAACGGGCAAGCCTGCGGCGATGGCGGCTGCGCGGCGCGCTTGCCACGCGGCGAGTTTCGCTCGGCGAATGGCTTCTTGCGCTTGACGCTCTTGCTCGCGGATGAGGTCTTGCAAGCGCGCTTCTTCGGCTGCCGTCAGTTCTTCGAGCTGGTTCACCTGCTCGGCTATCTGATTGCGCTGGACCTGCGCGGCATACAGCAGCTCGCGACGCCGATCGGCCAACTGCGCCAGCTGTCCGCGCTTGGTCTCCTGGTCCTGGCGCTGCGCGTTCAGATCGGCCTGGGTTTGGGTGAGATCCGCGACGATCTTCCGATAGCGCTGCTCCTCGGCGTCGATGCGCGAGATGAGCGCCGTATCGGCGCGCACCACCATGGTCAAGAAATCCCAGCGCTCGATGAAATCGTCGAACGAGGTGGCGCTGAGCAGCACGTCGAGATACGAGGTCGCGCCGCGCTCGTACATGTCGACCATGCGGCGGTCAAGCGCCCCGGTGTGGCGGTCGAGGCTGGCGCGCGTCGCCGCGAGTTGGCCTTGACGGACGGCCAGCCGTTTCTCGGTGAGCGCGATCTGGCCGTCGAGGTCGCCCAGCGCCGAGGTCACGCGCGTGATGGCGCCGTTGGTGTCGTCCAGTTGCGATGAGATCGTCTGCACTTTGTAGCGCGCCTGGTGCAGCTGACCGCGTTTTTGCTGCAGCTTGTGACGCGTGGCCTCGATCAGCTGCTGTTTCTGCTTGATTTTCTCGGAGAGCGGCACCGGCGGTTGCTTCGGGGCCGCGGCATCGCCGGGCCTCGGGATCAGCAGCAGGAGCGCGAGGGCGAGGACGACCCGCTTCACGCGGTCTCTACGAAGCGGCTGACCGAGATCCAACTCGAGAACATGCCGATGAGTCCGCCGATGAGGAGCAGTTCCAATGCGATGTGCCCGACGGGCACCGCCGAGAGGTCGAGCGGGAGGAACGGCAGATTCAGGGCAAGCTTGGGAACCAGCGCATGGTAGGTCGGCCATAACACCGCCAGCCCCACGGCGGCGCCGATCAATCCTGACAGCACGCCTTCGAGCACGAACGGCCATCGGATGGTCCAGCGCGTCGCGCCCACCAAGTGCATGATATTGATCTCGCGTTGGCGCGCGAACACGGTGAGCCGGATGGTGTTGTAGATGATCAGCGCGTTCGCGATCAGCAGCAGCACGATGATGCCGATACCGATGTAGCCGAAGACCGTCTCTGCGCGCAATAATTTCTGCGTGTGCTGACTGCCATAGTTCACATACGATACTTCGGGCCGGCTCGTGAATTCTTGCGCGACGACCGGCACGTTCTCGGGATCGATCGTATGGATGATGATCGAGTTGGGCAGCGGGTTGCTGTTGATCAGCCCGAGATCGACCTGACCGTGCAGGCGTTTGCGCAGATCCGCGAGCGCCTGATTCTTGCTGACGAAGCGCGCGCTGTCCACGCGTGGATCGATCTGCAGCGCGTGGAGCATCGCGGTGATGGTCGGGCCCTCGACTTCATCCTTGAGATAGACCGCGATCTCGAGCTTGCTGACCACGCTCTTCATGACGATGTCGGACGAACTGCGCAGGAACAGGAAGACGCCGAGGACGATGATCGAGATGGCGACCGTGCCGATAGCGGTGACGGCCATGGCGGCGTTGCGGGTGAAGTTCTGAGCGACCTCGCTCCAGAAAAAGCGGACTTTACCCCAATCCAACGTGGTACCGGCCCCGTTCTTCGTCGTGCGCGATGCGCCCGTGGATGAGGCGCACGACGCGGCGGCGCATGCGATCGACGCTGGCCTGATTGTGGGTGGCGACGACGACGGTCGTGCCTTTGGCGTTGATGCGCGCCAAAAGCGCCATGATCTCGCTGGAGGTCTCCGGATCGAGGTTACCCGTCGGTTCGTCGCACAGCATGATCAGCGGATTGTTCACGAGCGAGCGCGCGATGGCGGTGCGTTGCTGCTCGCCGCCCGACAACTCGTGCTGGAACATCTTGCTCTTGTGCGCGATGCCGACCAGTTCGAGCGCGCGCGGCACGCGGCGCATGACGTCGCGCGAACTGGCGCCCGTCACCTGTAGCGCGTAGGCGACGTTCTCCCACACCGTTTTTTGGCGCAGCAGCTTGAAGTCTTGAAAGACGACGCCGACTTTGCGGCGCAAGAACGGGACCTGCGATTCAGGTAGACGGGACAGAGGGCGGCCGTCAACGGTCACATCGCCCGCAGTGGGACGGACTTCGCGATAGATGAGCTTGAGGATGCTCGACTTGCCCTGTCCGGTGCTGCCGACGAGAAAAAGAAATTCGCCTCGATTTATTTGGAGGTTGATGTCGGAGAGGGCGTGGACGCCGTTAGGGTAGACCAGCTTGACGTCCTCAAACAGAATCACTCTGGAGTCTATGTTTCGCGGTCGGGTTCCGCCGCCCTGTGGCATGCCAGGCTTGTATGTGGTATGCCGGACTTTAGTCCGGCTCGAGCGAAGCTCGACGCGGCCATGGACTTCGATCTGACGTCCGATCAACTGGATGTGCAAAAACTATGTCGCGACTTCGCGGAGGGCGAGGTCGCGCCGCACGCGCAGGAGTGGGATGAGCAGTCGCGCTTCCCGCTCGACGTCGTGCAAAAGATGGCCAAGCTCGGGCTCATGGGCCTGCCGTTTCCTGAGAAATACGGCGGCGCCGGCGCCGACACGGTTTCGTACGCGCTGGCGGTGATGGAGATCGGGCGAGCGGATGCGTCGGTCGGCATCACCCTTGCCGCGCACGTGTCGCTTGGCACCGCTCCGTTCTTCATGTTCGGTTCTGAGAAGCAGCGTCAGGAGTATCTGCCGCGGCTGACCTCCGGGGAATCGTTGTGGGCGTTCGGACTCACCGAACCGCAGGCGGGCTCCGACGCCGGTGCGACCAAGACCACTGCGACGTTGAACGGCGGCGCGTGGGTCATCAACGGCTCGAAGTGCTTCATCACCAATGCGGGGACGCCGATCACAGGCGGAGTCACGATCACCGCGGTGACCGGGCGCGGCGACGGCGACCGGCCGGAGATCTCGAACATCATCGTGCCGACGGACACGCCGGGTTATTCGCGCGCCAAAGCCTATAAGAAGATGGGCTGGCGCGCCTCGGACACGCGCGAGTTGACGTTTCAGGACGCGCGCGTGCCCGAAGAGAACGTGCTCGGCCAGCTCGGTCAGGGCTTTCGACAGTTCTTGGACGTGCTCGACGGCGGGCGCATCAGCGTCGGGGCGCTTTCGGTCGGGCTGGCGCAAGCCTGTTACGACGCGGCGAGCAAGTATGCGAAAGAACGCCAGCAGTTCGGCCAGCCGATCTCCAAGTTCCAGGCCATACAATTTCAACTCGTGGACATGGCCGTGGAGATCGAGTTGGCGCGCACCGCGGTGCTCAAGGCCGCATGGCTCAAGGATCGCGGCCGCGAGTTCGCGCTCGCGGCGGCCATGTCCAAGCTCTACTCAGGTGAAGTGTCGCGCCGCTGCGCCAACGCCGCCGTGCAGATCCATGGTGGTTACGGCTTTATGGACGAGTATCCGGTGTCGCGCTACTGGCGCGATTGCAAGATCAACGAGATCGGCGAAGGCACGAACGAAGTGCAGCGCATGGTGATCGCCCGCCTCCTGGGTTTCTAATTGTAAGCGCCAGGTTTGTAGTGCCAGGTTTGTAGTGCCGGGGCTTTAGCCCCGGTTCTTGTGCTGCCGCGTCTGTAATGCTTGTTGTAGTGCCGGGGCTTGAGCCCCGGTATATCCCTAATACCACGGGTCGAGGATCCCAGAATACGGGTAATCGCGAAAGTCTACAACAAGCCCGGCGCGAATCGGATTCTCGAGCGTGTACCGAATGGTCGCGTCGCTCTTCTCATATTCCCGCACGATGTGGTCGTGATAGCCGCGTTGCCATAAGAATGAGTGACCCGACATTCTGCACCTATGCAAGATTGTGGCCTTGAGGGTGCCGACGATATCGCTGAGAGGGCGTGAATCGCTTTGCAGCCGGGCCACCATGTGGATGTGGTCGGGCATGACGCAATATGCGTGGAGGCCGTACCACTCGCGTTCACGGTACCTCAAGATATGGTCGCAGGCGATGATCGCGGCCGCGGGCGTGCGGAAGATCGGCTGCCGGTTGCTGACGCGAAACGTTATAAAGTACGAACCCGGAGTCGTATAATCGAAGCCCTTCAGCCGAGGACTGCCGTCAGCCATGGTTCGTTCTTCAAGCAACGCGGTATCGTTGTCAAGGGGTTGAACCGGGGCTAAAGCCCCGGCACTACAATTAGCCCGTCGATCGCGAATGCGACGAAGCGAACAGGGGAGGTCTTGGCGTTAGTGTGTGGTGTCCAGGAACAGGCCGAAGCCGCTCAGCGACACTTGCGCGTCAAAGATCACGCGACGATTGGGGATCGCGTTAAAGGCGCCGCTCGCGGTGGTCGCGTTCGGCAGCACGTCGACCGCCTGCGCGTCGTAGACGAACAGCAAGTCGCGAACCGCGTCGTACGCGAGCCCGAGCGGACCCGCGAAGTTGGTGATCGTCTGCGCGTGCGAGGCCGAGCCATTCAGGGTGCTGGCCGTCATGAGCACGTCGACTTGCAGGTGCGATCGCTCTGCGACCCACAGAACATCCGTCGTCGGATTGTAGGCAAGACCGTCGGGTGAGAACAGGCCGGTGATCTGGCGGTTCGCGGTCGCCGCATAGTTGGTGTGTGCGATCGCAGCGGCGTTTGCGCCGGCGCCAAAGGCGTCAAAAACGCCGATGACGCAGCCATTGTCGCTCACGAACAGCCGGTCGTGCACGGGGTCGTAATACATCTCTTGCGGGCGCGGCGCGCCCGATACGCAGCCGTCGGTCATAGTGAGCGTCGCGGTGCCGGCCGGCGTGGTGTTGCCGCCTTGCCCGAGGGTCGAAGCGCTTGCGTAGATCTGTACCGTATTGCTGGTGTTCTGCGCGACGATCAGCAGGTTGTGCGTGACATCGAACGTGGCCGCGCCTTCCTGGTTCGTCAGCGGCACGGTGAAGTCCGGATTCACGTTGGTCTTGGTCAATGCCGTCGTCCAGACCGAAATCCGATTGTTGGTCTGGTCCGGGTACCACAAGACGTCCGCGGCGATTCCGTAGATGATGTCCGGGTTGGCGATGTCCGCGGTCGGGTACACGTTGCTGGCAAGAGCTCCGCCGTTAATTCCCGACGCTCCCTTATATGCGCGCACCGTGCGCGACGTCGCATCTTGCACGTACAGCGTGTCGGGCGCCACCGTCGCCGACGAGGTCGGGGTCGGAGTCGGCACGGGGGGCGTCGTGGTCTTGGAGCACCCGGCGATGACGAGCACGGCCAGCATGCCGGCGGAGAGCATGGCAAAACCCAGACGCGGACTCATCAAGCGGGCGATCTCCTTAGCTGTTGAAGAGGTTGAAGCGGGGCTGGAACGCACGTGCGCCGGCTCGATTCGGCCGGCGGCGCACCCCGCGCGTGATGTCCGGGGCTTCGACCAGAAGCACGGGGCGACCTCCGGGGCTAAAGCCCCGGCACTACAAACGTTGAGGCGATCTAAATTGGAAAGGCCGCCGGGCGAACCCGGCGGCCTTCGATTGTGAGCTCTGTTGCTTTAGAGCTTGACGTTGACGTTGAGCGACGCGTTGAACGGCGACGTCGCCACGTTCGGCAGATACGGGTACTTCACCAGCGGTTGCAACACGTTACCGGGGTTGTAGAAGTTGCCGACCGACGGGACGTTGCCGCTGATCACGCCGTACGAACACCAGTGGCGATCATTGTTCACCCACGCCTGCTTCGATCCGCCGAAGCAGGTGTTGATGACGTTCGCCAGGTTCAACTGGTACGACACGCGTGACGTCGCGTCATAGCTGATCGCGAAGTGGCCAGAGAACTGGCTGGGCTCCGTGAACGAGCCAGGCGCGTCGAACACGTGCGTCGACGTATCGGGAATGATCAGGAAGTTGGAGCAGTTGGTTGCGTCTGCCGCCGTTCCCGTGCCGCCGTACGGATAGCGCGGGTCGGTGGGGGCGACTGCACCCAATGTCGACGCTCCGCAGGTGTTCGGATCGAATCCGACGGTGCCTTCCGGAGCGCCGTACTTCGTCCCCGAGTGGAACTGGAACGCGGGGATGAACGCCCATTTGTCGTGCTTCATCTGCAGCACCAGCGACGCCACGTGCGGCGTGATGAAGCTCACCTCGGAGAGCTGGATGCCCGCCGGGATGATGTCGTACGGCGTGTAGGAGCCGTTCGGATCGAACAGCTTCTGCGCCGGGGCGTTGAAGTACGGATTCGCGATACCACCGGGGGTCGCATTCGCGTTGACGCCGCCGTCGACGCCGCACATGCTCGTCGCGTTCGTCGATGAGACCGCGCCGACGCATGCCGACGTGAACGAGTTGTAGTGTTGGATGTCGCTATTGATCGAGGCCAGCACCGTCGAGCCGTTGGGCAGCGGTGAGTACTTGATCAGGCTGTGCGTAAAGGTGTACGAGAACTGGCCCGCCCAGCCGTTGTTGTTGAAGTTGCCGAAGTTCAGCTCGAACTCGACGCCGCTCGTCGTTTGTTTTCCGGCGTTGAGGCCGGAGACGAACGCCGTCTTCGGGTCGATGAAGAGCTGCTGCACCTGGTCAGAAGTCGCACGGTAGAACGGCGTCAACTTGAACGACGTCTGCGTGTTCTTGAAGTGGTGCTCCAGCGACAGGTCGTAGTTGTACGAGATGGAGGGCCGGATGGTATGGTTCGGCGAGTTGTAGCCGAACTTGAAGAACAGTCCCCCGATGAGCTGACCGAACAGGTTTTGCTCCAGCGTGTTGTACTGCTGGAAGGCGGCGTTCGCGGGCTGCGAATACCGGCCTGCCGAGAAGCGCAACACGTCGTCCGGGTTCAGCGTGTAGGTCCCGCCGATGCGGGGTTCAGTTTCCGGATACGTCACCGAACCGCCGTTGGCCGTTCCGTTGACCATGGTCGCCGGGATGAACGGGTTGCCGCCGGCAGACGCGACGAGCGTCGAGCACGGCTGCGTGATGGAGATCGCCCCGACCACTCCGACAGGCGGGTTTGTTTTGTCAAACGGCTGTCCGCCTTGGAACGTCGGCGCGTAGCACTGCGACGCGTTCCACGCGGCAAGCCAGAAGTCGCGAGCCCCTCCGCCCGTAGGCGTGAACTCGAACTTGTAGACGTTTTCCCGCAGACCGAGGTTGAGCGTCAGTCTGTCGGTTGGCTTCCACGTGTCCTGGATCGACGCCGCGTAGTAGCGCGGTGTGACCGTGTTGAACGTCGCCCACGGACCGGTTTCGCCGGCGATCCAGGCGCAAGCGCCGGCGCAGGCCCCACCAGTGTTCGGATTCGGGAGGCCGCTCGCCGCGATGTTGTCGAGCTCGAGGCTTACGCCCGTGTCATCGGTATTCTCGCACGAGCGCGCGATGCCGCCGAAGTAGCAGATGCCGGTCAGCGGATTGGCTGCATTGACCCTGAAGGCCGCCTGTTGGCGTGCACCGCTGAACGAGTTCCTCTGCTGCGTGTTGTTGTCGCGCACGGTGCTCGCCGTCGAGTACCCTACGTCCACGTTGAGGAGATGTTTCGGCGAAAGCTGACTCACGTACGAGACGGAGCCGCCGCGCGTGTGCGTCCACAGTTCGTAGTCGTCCGGACAGCAGCCCACATAGTCATTGTTCAATGTCAGTGGACCGTGCAAGAACCACCACGAGTAGAAGATGTAGCCGTAGACGCGCAGGTACGAGTTGGTGCCGATGTTGCGCTGATACTGCAGTTTGTAGATGCCCTGGCCGTTGTCCGCAGTGTCACGCTTGTTGTCCGGCACGTTGCCGCCCAGGCCCGCTTGGCCTTCGCTCGGATACGCGTAGGGTACGACATTACCGGCTTGGGTAGGATCGGCGCCCAAGAAGAGCTGGCCTGGCGCCACGTTGTTCCACTGGCGAGCTATGCCGGGAGTGAACGCAGCCTGACCGTTGTTGCCGAAGCCCGGGCCGCCGTCAAACGTGTTGCCAACGTTATTGGCGAAGAAACTCGGGCCGCCCCAGTCGTTCGTCGAGCTGTAGTAGTACGTGTACAGTTGGAACACGTCGTACAGCAGCTGGATGTCGTCTTTGCCGCTGTCACGATGGTGCGGGATGCCGATGTGGAAGTTGAACACGTTCTCGCGATCGGTCAACTTCGCCGGAAATGTCATCGTGTACGGGCCCATGACGTAGCCGCCGGGGCCGACTGGGAATGCCCCGAAGTACGCTCTGTTCGCATAGCAGCCGGAGAACCCGCTGCCCGTGCCACCGGGGCCGGTAGTGCAACCTGCGCCGTCATTGGTGCCGTCCCACGGCACGCCGTAGCTCTGCGTGATGCTGGCGCCGTTGCTGTTGTCGAAATACCGCGGGCCGGAGTCGACGAGACCGATGCCCACGTAGTACGAGAAGTTGCGGTTGGGCGTGGCCCCACCGAACTCGATGTTGGCCTTGTTGTAAAGACTCGGCCCGCCGATGCCAAAGCTCGCGCTTGCGAAGCCTGGATACGTGCCGCTCTTGATCACTTGGTTGATGTAGCCGGCGAGGCCCTGCGACTCTGAGTTGGCGGGCGACGCGCCCGTGTACAACTGCAGTTCCTGTTGGCCGAGCGCCGAAAGATTGGTGGTCGGATAGTTATCGAACGACCGGTTGACCGGCACGCCGTCAAACTCATAGCCGACTTGGTCGTAGTCTCCGCCGCGGATGTAGACGGTCTGATACCAGCCCGACTGTCCGGGAGGAACGTACGCGCCGGGGAGCGCTGCGATCGCGGAATAACCTTGATCGCCGCCGCCGCCGCCGCCGAGCACCGCCGTACGCGCTTGCGCCTTCTCGTTCACCGAGTAGACGTCGGCGGTCGTGCCGGGCTTGACGAGGTCTGCAGACGAGCGACTGGTGATAACGCCGAGAGTCCGGACGAACTTCTTCGCTTGAAGATTGACCGTCTGGGTGTTGTCGGCGAATACCGTGACGCCGCGTTGCACGAGAGTCTCGATCACGTTCTCTTCCGATACCGTCACGGTGTACGTGTCCGGCACCAGAGAGATCATCGAGAAGTGACCTCCATTGTCCGTGGTCGCCGTTAGGGTTTGACTCGGCGACGAGGCGGTCACTTTGGCATTGGCGACTGGTGTCGTCGTGCCCTCAAGGAACACCGTGCCTGATAGCGATCCGGTTGTGCCCGCCAGTGCCCATGTTCCCTGGCATAGCAAAACCGCTAAAGCTAAGAAGGCAATTCTCAAATAACCTTTCATGGTTTTTTGGGTTCCCTCTTATTCAATTACGAAGGGTGATACGTTCGGCGAGCGACCAGAGGCCGCCCGTGAACTGCCAAGCCAGCTTGCCGCCGGGGCGACAAGCTTGCATGTCCCAGGGTTACGCGATTCATGCTGCCTTAACCTTGCCGGGCCCGGGCTGCGCCGTCCCAGCGTTCAGCAGATTTTCAGGCCCGCGCGTGCGCTCGGAACGCTACATCCACAAGTCCGGGAATGTCGGCCGGGCTGTCCGCTACGGGGACGCCCACCTTCCGGAACGCCTCGATTTTCGCTTTAGCCGTGCCGCCGCTGCCGCTCACGATGGCGCCGGCGTGACCCATGCGCTTTCCTTCGGGCGCCGAACGGCCGCCGATGAACGCGATGAGCGATTTGGTGAATTCGCGCCGCTGGATCATCGCCGCCGCGTCTTCTTCATCCGTGCCGCCGATCTCACCGACCAGCACCACGGCTTCGGTCGCGGGGTCGGACTGGAAATCGGCCAGACAATCCACGAAGACGGTGCCGATGATCGGATCGCCGCCGATGCCCACGCACGTGCTTTGCCCGATGCCCGCGCGCGTCAGCTGATCGACGATCTCATAGGTGAGCGTGCCGCTGCGCGAGATCAGACCCACCCGGCCTTGCGAAAACACGTGGCCCGGCATGATGCCGGCAAGCGACTCGCCGGGAGTGACGACGCCCGGGCAGTTGGGGCCGATGACGCGCACGCCTTTCGGTATGACGGCCATGACCTTGAGCATATCGTGCACCGGGATGCCTTCGGTGATGCAGATGATCAATGCTATGCCGGCATCGGCCGCTTCCAAGATCGCGTCCGCCGCCGCCGGCGGCGGAACGAAGATGACGCTGGCGTTCGCGCCGGTCTTGGCGCGCGCCTGAGCTACGCTATCGAAAACGGGGAATTGATCGACGGTCTGACCGCCCTTGCCGGGCGTGACGCCGCCGGCGAGCTTCGTGCCGTACGCGCGCATCCGGTTCGCGTGATACAATCCCTCGCGCCCGGTGATCCCCTGCACGATGACGATGCTGTCTTTGTTGAGGTAGATCGACAAAACATTTCCTCCGGGATCCGGGGCTAAAGCCCCGGCACTACATTTTCTATATCATTTAGCGAGGGCGACGGCTTGGCGCGCTCCTTCATTCATCGTCTCAACCGACCGGATGGCGTTGGCCTCGAGCACGGCGCGGCCTTCCTTCTCATTAGTGCCGGTGAGACGGATGACGAGTTTGTCCTTGCTCCAGGAGCCTCCGCCAAGCGCTTCCACGAGGCCCTTTGCGACTTCATCGCCGCGCGTGATGCCGCCGAAGATGTTGATGAAGAGCGATTTGACCTTCGGGTCGGCGGTGACGATGCCGACCGCCTCGCGCACGATATCCGCTTTGGCGCCGCCGCCCACGTCCAGAAAATTAGCCGGCTCGCCGCCCGCGGCTTTGACGGCATCGAGCGTCCCCATCACGAGACCGGCGCCGTTGCCGATGATGCCGACGTTGCCGTCCAGATGCACGTACGCGAGGCCGGCTTTGCGCGCCCGCTCTTCAAGCGGATCGCTGGGCAGATCCGTTTTCCACGCTTCGAGTTCTTTGTGGCGGAAGAGCCCGTTATCGTCGATGTCGACCTTCGCGTCCGAGGCGATGAGGTGCCCGTCGCGCGTGACCGCGAGCGGGTTGATCTCGACCAGCATGGCCCCGACGTCGAAGAACAGCGCGTAGAGCTTGCCGAGGATGGCCACGAATTCGCCCATGACCTCCTTCGGAATGCCCGCTTCAAAGGCGACCCGGCGGCCGACGAACGGCCAGTAGCCCATGGCCGGATCGATGCGGTACTTGGCGATCGCCGACGAATCGGTGGCCGCCACTTCTTCGATGTCCATGCCGCCCATCGCCGACGCGATGACGATCGGGCGCTTGCTCTGCCGATCGACGGTGATCGAGAGATACAGCTCGCGCGCGATGTCCACGCGCTGCTCGATCCAGATGCGCTTCGCGATCTCGCCCTTGATGTCCATGCCGAGGATGGCTTTGGCGGGCTCGACTACGTCCTCAGCGTTGCTGCAGAACTTGATGCCGCCCGCCTTGCCTCTTCCGCCGATGAGCACTTGCGCCTTGACCACGGAGGGCGCGGGATTGTCGCGCATGATGGCGACAGCCTCCTCGACGCTGCTCGCGACCTTACCCTTGGGCACGGGAATGCCGGCCGCCGCAAAAAGTTCTTTGCCTTGATATTCGAGCAGTCGCATCAGGTCTTGTTTTTCTCTCGCTCTTGCGCCGGCGCGCCGTTGCTGGCGCGACGCGGCCGGTCGGTAGACGTGCGCTCGTCGAGCCGCCCGAGCAGCTCGCGCGCGATGACGATGCGTTGGATTTCGGACGTGCCTTCGTAGATCTCGGTGATCTTGGCATCGCGGTAGTAGCGCTCGGCCGGGAATTCCGTCGTGTACCCGTAGCCGCCCAGGATCTGCACGCACTCGGCGGCATGCCGGCGCGCCGCCGTTGAAGCGAACAGCTTCGCCTTCGAGGACGCCTCGACCACGCGCCGCCCCTTGTCCTTGAGCGATGCCGCGCGATAAAGCAACAGCCGCGCCGCATCGAGGTCGACGGCCATATCTGCGACTTTGAATGAGACGGCTTGAAACGCGCCGATCGGTCGCCCGAACTGGTGGCGATCGAGCGCGTAGCGCACGGAGGTGTCGAGGCACGCTGCCAGGATGCCGACGGCTTGTGCAGCGATGCCGATGCGCCCGACCGCGAGATTTGCCAGCGCGACCTTGTAGCCCTCACCCTCGCCCGCGAGCAGTTGAGACGCGGGCACGGGCGTTTCTTCAAAGACGAGATCGACTGTGTCGGAGGTCCGAATGCCCAGCTTGTCGGTGGGTCGGCCGACCGAAAACCCGGCTGTGTCGCGATCCACCAAGAACGCGGAGATGCCCTTCGGGCCTACACCGCCGGTGCGCGCGAAAACCACGAATGCCTTGGCGTGACTGCCGTTCGTGCACCACTGTTTGGTGCCGGTGAGAAAATAGGTGTCGCCGCGCCGCGGGGCACGCGTGTTGATCCCGGACGCGTCCGAGCCCGCCTCGGCTTCGGTGAGCGCAAACGCCCCCAGCCATTCGCCGGTGCACATCTTCGGAAGATAGCGGCGCTTGAGCTCATCGGATGCGAACTGCTCGATGATCCGGGTGACGAGCCCGGCGTGCACCGACACGGTGACGCCGAGGCCGGCATCGGCTCGGCTTAGCTCTTCGATGGCGATCGCCACGCTGACCGAGTCCATGGCCGCGCCGCCGTACGCATCGGACACCGACATCGCCATCACGCCGATGTCGCCGAGCTTGCGCATGAGGCCGATCGGGAAGGTCTGCTCGCGGTCCCATTGCGCGACGTGCGGCGCGATCTCGCGAGCCGCAAAGGCCGCCACGGTTTTGCGGACGGCGCGCTGTTCTTCGGTTAGTTCAAAATCCATTAATAATGATAGAAGCCGCGACCGGACTTCTTGCCCAGATAGCCCGCGGCGACCATCTTCTTCAACAGCGGACATGGGCGATACTTCGCGTCGGAAAAGCCTTCGTACAGGACTTGCATGATAGCCAAGCACGTGTCCAGACCGATGAAGTCTGCGAGTTCGAGCGGTCCCATCGGATGATTCATGCCGAGCTTCATGACGGTGTCGATGTCCTCGGCGCTCGCGACGCCCTCCATGCGCGCGAAAATGGCCTCGTTGATCATGGGCATGAGCACGCGGTTGCTGACAAAGCCGGGGTAGTCGTTGACCTCCACGGGCGTCTTGCCGAGTCCCTCGGCGAGTTTTTTGGTGAATGCGAAGGTGGCGTCCGAGGTGGCGAAGCCGCGAATGATCTCGACCAGCTTCATGACGGGTACCGGATTCATGAAGTGCATCCCGATGACGTTCGGCGCGCGCTTGGTGGCCGCCCCTAGCTTCGTGATGGAGATCGATGAGGTGTTGCTGGCCAGAACCGTCTCCGGCGCAGTCACGCCGTCCAGCGTTGCGAACAGCGCTTTTTTGAGAGACTCGTCCTCGCTGGCCGCTTCGATCGCGATGGCGACGTCGATCGGCGTGCGCAGATCCGCGTGTGGGATGATGCGCGACAACGCCGCGTCCGCGTCCGCGCGCGAGGTCTTCCCCTTGTCGACCGCGCGCGCCAAATTCTTTTCGATGCCGGATCTGCCGCGCTCGATCGCTGCGGCGTCGACGTCGTTGAGTGCGACGTCGTGGCCGGCGGCGGCGCAGACATGCGCGATGCCGGCGCCCATTTGACCGGCGCCGACCACGAGTATTTTCATTTGGCGGATATACGTCGCGTCAGACGGCCGGCCTTTATAAAAAAAAAGGCCGCCCCTTCGGGCGGCCCATCATTGCGGACAAGAGTCTGCGGCGCTACTTCGTTTGTGACCGCTTGGTGCCGCGAGGCCGGACCCCCCAAAGCCTGCTCTGGAGGGGAGTCTCCGCAGACCCGGCCTCATCGGCCGAACGCCGACGACTAGAATCCGCTCCACGAGAATAGCATCGGGCTCTCTGGCCCCACAAGCCAACGGGTGTTCGAGGAAACGATATCACTTGTCCCGCGGTACGGGAAATTTACGGACCGATTGTCCACGCCCGCAGCGGTCCGAGCTTGAGCAGCACCGCCGTCGCCATCAATGCGAAAAAGACCAAGGTGATCACTTCGGCCCGCGCTATCACCGCGCTGCTCCACTTTCCCGTCTGCCCGCTGCGCGGCAGGCCTGCGCCGCGCGGAAAAATGCGCGGCACCGTGACCATGTATGCGCTGTACTGCGGAAAAGTCTTCGCCAGGTAGCGTTCTTCATGCGGGATGATGACGCCGTAGACGCCGCCGACCGCCGCGAGCACGAAGATCAGCAGCAGCGCGGCCAGCCGCCACGGCAGCGCGCCGGCGAAAGCGAACCAGAACCCGAGCGCGATGATCGCGTTGCCGAGATACAGCGGGTTGCGCACGATCGCGTAGGGGCCGGCGGTGACGAGCGCGGGCGCGGTGACCACTTCTGCGCGAGTGGTGACGCCGGAATAACCGACGGCCCAGATGCGCAGCGCTTCGCCCATGAGCGCGACGCAAATCCCCACCAGCGCGCTCACGCCGCTCGGCCGGCCGAAGACCAAGAGGGCGAGCGCGACGGAAACGAGCAACGCGCCGCGATTTTTGAAGACCACATCGCGCCAATCCGTCATGCTTGACCCAAGAACCACTCGTAGAGATCTTGCAAGGTGCGCA
This sequence comes from Candidatus Tumulicola sp., assembly GCA_035601835.1. NCBI lineage: Bacteria > Bacillati > Vulcanimicrobiota > Vulcanimicrobiia > Vulcanimicrobiales > Vulcanimicrobiaceae > Candidatus Tumulicola > Candidatus Tumulicola sp. The sequence continues at coordinate 84,454 of DATNNM010000016.1, forward strand.
GCCACGGAATCGTCGCCTGCCAGCCGGTGTCGCTGCGAAGTGCGCCGGCGTCGCCGACGATCATGGGCGTATCGACCGCGCGCACGAGCGCCGGATCTTCTCGGATCTCGACCGCTGCTCCGGACAGGTGCGACAAGTCGTCGACCACCTCGCGCATGCTGATCGCGTGCCCGCTGCTCACGTTGTAGGCCTTACCGGACGTCCCTTTTCGCGCGAGCAGCCGGTAGGCTGCGACCACGTCGCGCACGTCGAGGAAATCCCGTCGCGGCGTCAGGTTTCCGACGGCGAGAACCGCAGGCGACTTACCCTTGCGCATGTCGGCGAATTGTTTGGCAAACGCCGCCACCGCAAACGCCGTGCTTTGGCCGGGTCCGGTGTGATTGAACGAGCGCGTCGCCACGACGTTCAGCCAGCCTGCTCGGGCATATTGCAGCGCCATCATCTCGGCGGCGGCTTTGCTTGCCGCGTACGGGTTGTTCGGCACGAGCGGCGCGTCCTCGCGCAGCGGCAGCTTCGCGGGATCGACCGCGCCATACGCCTCCGCGGAACCGACCGCCAGCAGCGTCGCGCCGGGCGTCTCCGTCCTCGCGGCTTCGAGCAGCGCGGCCGTTCCGAGCGCGTTCGTGGTCAGCGTGTCGATCGGATCCTCAAAGCTCGCCCTCACGGAAGCCTGGCCGGCGAGGTGGTAGATGACGTCGGGCCGCACCGTGCGAAGCGCCTGGCCGAGCGCCACGCCATCGCGGATGTCAGCCGCGAGCCACTGCACGGCCGCGGCGCTTTTTTGATCGAGCGTGGTCAGCGACGGCGTCACCGCGCGGCTTAAGCCGGCCACTTCGTCGCCGTCTCGAAGCAATGCTTTCACGAGCCATTGACCGGCGAACCCGTCTGCGCCGGTGACCAGAGCGCGCATTAGCGGCTTTGCTTGGTCACCGCGGCGATGTCGGCGTCGACCATTTCGGCGATCATGCTGTCGAACGAGATCTGCGGCTCCCAGCCGAGCTGGCGTTTCGCCTTGCCGGCGTCGCCGACGAGCACGTCCACCTCGGCGGGCCGAAGAAACTGCTTGTCCGTCACGACGAATTTCCGCCAATCCAATCCGGCGTGCGCGAACGCCGACTCGAGCAGCTCCTGCACGGAACGCGTTCGGCCGCTTGCGATTACGAAGTCGTCGGGCTTTTCCTGTTGCAGCATGAGCCACATCGCCCGCACGTAGTCTTTCGCGTGACCCCAGTCGCGGCGCGCTTCGAGGTTGCCCATGCGCAGTTCTTTGGCAAGCCCAAGCTTGATGCGCGCCACGCCGTCGGAGACTTTGCGCGATACGAACTCGAGCCCCCGACGCGGCCCCTCGTGGTTGAACGCTATTCCCGAGCAAGCATAAAGATCATACGACTCGCGGTAGTTCACCGTGATCCAATGGCCGTAGACCTTCGCCACGCCGTATGGACTGCGCGGGTAGAACGGCGTGTGCTCGTTCTGCGGCGTCTCTGTCACTTTGCCGAACATCTCGCTGCTTGACGCTTGATAGAAGCGCGCGTCCGGTTTCACCGCGCGCATCGCTTCGAGCATGCGCGTGACGCCGACGGCGGTGAACTCCGCGGTGAGCACCGGCTGCGCCCAGGACGTCGGCACGAAACTCTGAGCCGCCAGGTTGTAGACCTCATCCGGCTTGGCTTCGCGCAGCGCGCTGGCCAGCGAGTGCTCGTCGAGCAGATCGCCGGAGAGCAGGGTGATCTTGTCGATGATATGCGCGATGCGATCGAACGAGTTCGTGCTCGAGCGGCGCGTCATGCCGAAAACGGTGTAGCCCTTTTCGAGCAGCAGTTCGGCCAAGTACGATCCGTCCTGGCCGGTTATGCCGGTGATCAGGGCTCGCTTTGCCATGCCGTAGGCTTACCTGTTGGATTAGCGCCGGACCTTTCGTTAGCGTAGGCGACGATGCCGATGCCGGCGAGCGCGACCAGCCCGCCGAGCACCGTCGTCGCCACGAGCGCTTGGTGCAGGAACGCGAGCGCGAAGAGCGATGCCAGCAGCGGCTGCGCCAAGAACGATACCGCGACGACCGCTGCGGGCATGTAGCCCAGCGATTGCGAGACGAGGGTGTGGCCGAGCACCGTGGCGATGAGCGCCAAGGCAAAGCACCACACGAGATCGTGCGCCGAGATGACCAGAGAATTGCCGCCGGCGAGCGCCGCGATCAGCACCGCCACGGCGCACGTCGCATAGACCACCGACGCGTAACGCGGCGCGTCGATGCGTTGACGCACGTGGCGTCCGAACAAGAGGTAACCCGTTTCGGCCAGCGCCGCGAGCAGGGCCAGCCCGTCGCCGAACAGCGCGCGGCCTGACACGCGCAGATCCTGCGCGCCCACGATCACGATCCCGAGGATGCCAAGCGCGATGCCGGCGAGCATCAGCGGCGTCGGCCGCTCGCGCAAGAACGCCCATGCCAGCAGCGCGACGAAGATCGGATGCATGCTGACGAAGAGCGCAGCACTGGCGACGCTGGTAAATTTGAGGCTCATGGCCCACACGGTGAGATCGATCGCGAAGAGCAGCCCGGAACCCATCGAGGCGACGACGTCGGCGCGTTCGAAACGCGAGCGCGTTTGCGCGCCGCCGCTCGCGCGCACGGCAAACGCCAGCGGCACGACCAGCAGCGTCGCCATCAGCATGCGATAGGCCACGATCACGACGACCGGTGCCGACGCGAAGGCGTAAAAAATGCCGGCCATCGAAAGACCGGCGATGCCCAGCGTCAGCAGCCCGTAGCGGGCATACCACTTCATTGTTCGTGCAGCGCTCGCTCCTGCTCGCGCAGTTCCTTACGGTGGCGATAGCGCAACGCGGCTTGGCGATGGCGCAGTTTCTCAGCTGAAGTCTCGGGCAGGATGGGCGGTACCGGCGTCGGCCGGCATTGCTCGTCTAGCGCCACGAAGATGAGAATCGCGGTTGCGACGTGACGTGTCTCACGGGTAGCCAGCGTCTCGGCTTCGACTCGAACGCCTACTTCCATGGACGTGCGATGCGTGTAGTTGATCGAAGACTTGAACGTCACCATATCGCCGACGTGCACCGGATTGAAAAAATCGAGCCTGTCCACGCTCACGGTGACGCAGATGTGACCGGCATGGCGAATCGCTGCCGCGGCTGCCGCCTGGTCGACCAGCTTCATGAGCACCCCGCCATGCACGTTTCCCATAGGGTTGGCGTCGGCCGGCTCCATGAGGTTGGCCAGGGTGGTGGAGGACTCGGAAACCGGCTTGGGATCAAGCTTTGATGGGCCTTGGGACTGCTTCATTGGCGCGGGCTTTCGCCGGGGCCGTCCCGAAACTTTTTCGCGAGGATTTGTGTATAAGTCATCAACGGGAGGTTCGACGATCAACGCTGGGGTGCCGGACGAGGCGCTGGTAGGCCTCGTCCTCCAAGGGAACTCTGGTGCGTTTGAGCCGCTCGTCGAGCGGCATAAGCGGGGCATCGTGAACTTCCTCTACGGTTGCGTGCGGTCAGCCGAAGACGCCAACGATCTGGCACAGGAGACTTTCATCCGAGCATATGCGCACTTGCGAACCTTCAACCCCCAATTGGCGAAGTTCTCGACATGGCTCTACCAGATCGCGCGCAACACGGCGCGCACTCATATCGGCAAGGACCGGCGTCGACCGCAGATCGAGGAATTGTACGAAGACGAAACGCTGGAGCAGCGGCTCCCGGATACGCGGCGTGAGGCCGCTCCCGAAGCCATGATCCTCGCTGAGGACGAACAGAAAACCGTGCGCGAGGCGCTTGCGGCTGTGCCCGAGCGGATGCGCACGGCGCTCGCGTTCCGCTACTACAAGCATATGGAATATCAAGAGATCGCCGACGCCATGGGGGTGTCGCTCGGCAACGTCAAGACCCTGATCCATCGCGGCAAGGCGGCGCTGGCGCGCACGCTCGGCCGCACGCGCGATTTTGAAGCGATCGCGACGCATCAAACTCCGGAGGTAGGCGGACATGAAGTGCTCTGCCTGTGAGGCGCGCCTCCCGGCGTACCTCGACAACGATTGTGCACCGCGTGAAGCCGAAGCGCTCGCGCAGCATCTGACTTCGTGCGCGGACTGCCGCGCACAGGCGGAGCGGCTGCGCGCCGTTGAGCTGCGGCTGGCGCGCGTGCGCGGCATCGAGCCGCGCGCCGACTTCACGCACGCGGTGATGGCGCACATCGCCGTCATGCCGGCGCCGGTCGCGCGGCGCGCGCCGCTGTGGCTGCTCTTCTTGTACGTTCCGGCCGCATGGGCGGTGCTGTTCGCACTCACCGCGCTGCGCATCATCGACTGGCAGCGCGTCACTGCCGGCCTCTCGGTTTTCTCGGGCAAGCTCGGCGTCGCCGCCGAGACGCTCTACCACGTCGTCCAACACTTCCATCTCACCGCGTACGCGCTGTCCGGCGCGACGCTGGAAATAGCGCTGCTTGCGCTGGCCGTCGCCGTCGCTCGCATCTATCTGTTGAATATGCCAAGCTGGGGACTAGGAGCACGAGTACGATGAGGATTCAAGACACGACGGCCCCCGCTCAGGCATCGGCGAGATGGTGGTTCTTGCTGCAGGCCATCGCAGCGATAATGGTGCTGGCGACGCCCGTCTTTGCGAGAAGTCACGGCGGCTACAGCGACGTCGTCCAATTCGGCAGCAGTGTCGTCATCGGCGAGGGCGAGGACGTCGCCGACGTGGTCGTGTTCGGCGGCGACGTGGCCGTGCATGGCCACGTCCACGGCGATGCGGTCGTCTTCGGCGGCGATCTGCATGTCTACCCGGAGGGCCAAGTGGACGGGGACGGCGTCGTCTTCGGCGGCTCCCGCATCAATGATTCCAAGACTCGCAAACCCCACGTGGTTCCCACGCCTATGGGAACCGGCGAGCCGACGGAAACGCCGAACATGTCGGGGTCCGACAACGGCGGCAGCTATGTGGCGAACGATTTCAGCGCCGGCCTGCATTGGATCAACTTCGTGATCGCTGACGCCATACTCGCATTCCTGGCGTTCCTGCTGTTCCCGATACGCGCGCGGATCACGCTCGATCACATGACCGCGCAGCCGCTCGTTTCGGTGCTCTTGGGCTTCTTCGCGCCGATCCTGCTGGCGCTCGTCATGCTCGTGATGGTCGTGACCGTCATCGGCATTCCGCTCGTGCCCGTCGTGGCCGTCGCCTTCCTGCTCGCCTACCTCATCGGCAAAGCCACGATCGGGGCATTCGTGGGCCGGCGCCTGCTCGAAGTCGCAAAAGTCGTCGAACCGAATCCGCTTGCCGCGGTGGCGCTCGGCTTGCTCATCATGGTGGTGGTGTGCGGCGTGACGCCGCATTGGTTCGGCGTCCTCATCTTCATCGCAATCGGCGCGCTTGCATCGGGTGCAGCGCTTCTCGGCCTCATGCGCGTGCGTGCGGGGCTCACTGGTCCGCCGCCGCCGAGCGGCTACGTGCCGGTGCCGGTCGGAGGCTATCCGCCGAGCGGGTATCCGCCGGGCGGTTATCCGCCTCCACCGCCCTCCGGACCACCCGCGGTCCCATAACAGCACGGACCTAAAGGTCCGTGGGTACGGTCTAGGGTTATTTCAGCGAGGCCAGCAGCTCGCCGTAGACGATCTCGAACTTCTGCTCGTCCAGCGACTTGCGATCGTTCCACGTCGCCGACACGCAATAGCTCGCGCCGTTCGCGGCGGTCACCATCGTCGTCAGATTGAGCACGCCGGGCTCCGAGCCGCCTTTGAATGCGATGCGCTTCCATTGCGCCCGATTGGCGACGCCTGGGTTGATGCCCATCAGCGGCAGATCAGCGACGCCTTTCATCAGCGCGCATAATTCATGCGTCGTGAAGAACCACTCGACGTCGGTCGCGAGCGGCATGCCGGTGAATATCGCCACGGAGGGCAGGGGACGCTTGAGCGTCGCAGCCACCGCCGCGCGCCGTTCCGCCACGTCGCCCTTACGGTAGCGTACCAACAGATCCGCATTGGCCGGCGCCTTCAAGATGAACGCCTCGCGGGTTGTGAGATACGGACGATTGCGCGTTTCGCCGTACGCCTCGACCGCCGCGCGCCCCACAAGATGCGCGAGCGTGTCGGCAGCGGTGTTGTCGCTCTGAGAGATCATGAGCGCGGCCAGCGAATAGATCGTCAGCTGCGCATCGACTGGCCAGGTCTGTAAGATGCCCGAGGGCAGGCTTTTCCACTCGGGGCGCAAGCGCACGGTCTCACCCCACGCGTGCTTGCCGGTCGCGATCTGCGCGCGCAGCGCGTTGAGCACCGCCAGCTTGAAAGCCGAGCCGACCGCGAGAGCCGCGCCGGGGTTGGCCGCGACCACGTCGCTGCCATCTCGCAAAACAAGAACGCTCACCGTGCCGGGGAGCGCCTTGAACTGCTCGAGGGCCTGTTTGACGCCGCTGCCCTTCAGGACCGGTGGCTTGAAGAACAACTGGACGATACGCCCGTCGGCGTCGAGCCCGATCGTGCTCGGCACGGAGCCGCGCTCGAATTCGACGGAGAACGCGCCGCCGTCTTCCGTCACGGCCTTATACGCGCCAAGATTCGACTTGAATTGATCGACGATCGCCTGGAGTTGGGAGAGCGGTACTTGCCCGAGAACCGACGCCGCAAACCATTCCGGCTGCAGCTTGTCGCTCACGAAAAGGCGCTCGAGCGCCGCCTTGGGAGTCAGCCCGCCGTTGAGCACCGCCGGCCGGAAGAACAGCCCGTCGATGCGGCCCTGGTCGTCGAGATGGATGGTGGCCGGCACGCTGCCTTTTTCGAAGACCACGGAGAAGCTGTTCGTGGCGGGCAGCTCCACGCGCTGGTATTTGCCGAGCTGACCACCGAGCTGCGTCACGATAGCCTTGACTTGATCGACGCTCACCTGCGCGAGGAACACCGGCGCGAACCATTCTTGTTTGACGGCATCGCTCGCGAACAGCCGCTCGAGCGCGGCCTTCGGTGTGATCGTGTCCGCGCGGCTGGGCACTGCGATCATGACTAGCAGGAGCGCAAGCAGGAAGCGTTTCATCGGTTCGCCCTTCACTCCGAGCTCGAACCGGGGCTAAAGCCCCGGCACTACATCCGAGCTTCGCTCGGAACGCTACATTTTTTCCGAGCTTCGCTCGGAACGCTGCATGTTATTTCGTGATGCCGATATCTTTGTAGAACGCATCGAAGCTGACCGGGCGGCCCAAGAATTTCTGCATCAGTTGATCCGGCTCTTCGGTGGCCCCAGGCTCCAAGATATCCGTGCGATATTGCATGCCGACGACCGGGCTCTCCAGCCCGCCGGCCTGGAACTTCGTGAACATGTCCTGCGCGAATACCTTCGACCACATGTAGCTATAATAACCGGCGTCGTAGCCGCCCATGAGGTGACCGAAGCTCGCCTGCGGATAGGTGCCGGGAATGGCGCTGAACGCGGTGAGCTTGCTCCGCAGATCGAACCACGTCTTGGTCGTGTCGACGTGCGCGCCCGCGCTGTGGATCGTCATGTCGAACGTCGCGTAGAAGTCTTGCGTGGTCCATTGCACGCCGTCGTCCACGTGCTTGAGCGCGATCATCTTCGCGATGAGCGCGTCGGGGAGCGGGGCGCCCGTCTTCACGTTGCTCGATACTTCTTTGAGGATCGAGGGCTGCCACATCCAATTCTCGAGCATTTGCGAGGGCGCTTCCACGAAATCGGTGCGCACGTTCGTGCCGTACAGCGTTTCGTATTTCGCCTTGGACAGCGTGCCGTGCATGCAGTGGCCGAACTCGTGGAAGAACGTCACCACCTCATCGTGGCTGAGCAGCGCGGGTTTGCCCGCTTCGGGCAGCGGCCAATTGCCGACGATGGAGGATACCGGCCTCTGATACGATCCGTCGGGCAGCACGCGTCCTGGGCGCAACCCGAAATTGGCGAAGTGCCCGTACTTGCCGGGGCGCGGATACAGGTCGAGATAGAACCAGCCGATCGGCGTTCCCGATGCCGCATCAACGATCGAGAACTCTTTGACCTCCGGAGCCCACGCGTCGGGCGGCGTGATCTCCTGGAACCTCACGCTCAACATCTTCTGGTAGATGCCGAGCACGGCCGCTATCACTTTCTCGACCGGGAAATACTGGCGCACCTCGGCATCGTCCACCGCGTACTTGGATTTCACGAGTTTGCGCTCGTAGTAGCTGTAATCCCACGGCCGGAACGGGCTTCGATCGCCACGTGAGCGCTTGAGCGCGGCGAGCACCGCGATCTCCGATTTGGCCTTCGTCAGCAGCTTGGCGTCGATGTTGCTCAAGAACGCCGTGACGCGCTCGGGCGTCTTCGCCATCTTGGCATCGAGCCCGTATGCAGCCCACGTGGGAAAGCCGAGCAGGTGGGCGAGCTGATCGCGCACGGCGATCGCCTCTTCGAGGCGCTGCACGTTCTTTTGGCCGCCGCGCATGTAGTACGCGCGATAGTAACGCTGACGCGCCGCCCCCGAAGTCTCGTTGGGAAGGAATTGGTCGATGGAGCCTTCGTTCACCGGAACGAGGTAGCCGGAGCCGCTCGCCGTTAGGGTCGCCAAGAACGAGTGGGGCAGCGAAGCCGCCTCGGCCTTGGAGATGGCGATCGTGGTCTTGTCCTCAGCCAGCGCGACGCCGAAATCCCGCTGGAGATCGTTCAGGTGATCGAAGAGCTTGGTGACTTGGGCTCGCGTCGCGTCGTCAAGTCCCGCGCCCGAGCGGCGGCCGGCGTCGACATACAGTTCGACCAGTTTGCGGTCGGCCTCGCTCGTCAGGGCCGCATTCACGTGTTGCTTCTCTGCCATCGCATAGATCTTCGGATCCGCTCCGAGCTCGACGCCGAAATTGGCGGCCTGCTGGTTGCATGCGTTCGACGCGTCGCGCACGGCTTTGTCGGCCGCCGTTTGGCTCAGGAAGCTTTGCGCGATGAGCGTGTCGTTAAGATCGGCGGCGACCACCTCGACCGCGGCCACGCCGCTTGCCAAGGTGCTCTGGCCGGCGGCCTGCGCGTCGATCGTCTTGATCTTGTCGCCGGCGGTCTTGAGTGCGGCCGCGCAACTCGTCTTGATGTCGTCGGGGCTGAGTTTCCAGCTGATGCCGGTGTTCGCCGGCAGCGGCGCCCCGGCAGGCGGCGGCGCGTCCGCGAACAGCGGCGCGGGGATGGAGCTAAGCGAAAAAATGGCCGCCAACGTGGTCGCGGCGAGACGATAAGTACGGGTCACTTGAGGATCCTTTCGGCGCCCTAGAGATCCGGGGCTAAAGCCCCGGCACTACAAATGAGGCGATACATGGGTTAGAGATACAGGTGGTCCGGGTCCAATACGTCGCGCAACAGGTGCAGTTCCTCGGCGCTGGGCGGCTCCACGGTAACCAGATCGCGCCTCACCCGCAACGGCCAGCCGACTTTCTGTTTGACGTCCTCGGCCTTCACGCCCGGGTAGATCGCCACCAATTCGAGCTCTCCATCCTCGAGCGAAGGCGCAAGAATGCCGACGTCGGTCACGATGCGCACGGGCCCGCCGCCCGGCAAGTCGAGCGAACGCCGCGTGCCATATTTGTTGACTTGACCGGGCGAGGTCAGAAAATCCACGTCTTTGGGGAAGGTGCGTGCCGACAGCGGCGCGACCACGATGACGCGCTTGGCGTGGATCGCGATCTCGCAGGCGCCGCCGCTGCCGGGCAATCTCACCTTTGGATGCGCGTACGGCCCGATGACGGTCGAGTTGATGTTGCCGAAGCGATCGATCTGGGCGCCGCCGAGAAACCCGACTTGGATGCGCCCGCCCTGCAAGTACCACTGGAACACTTCGGACATAGAGGCGACGCCCAGCGAATCGGTGACGAGCGCCGGATCGCCGATGGAGACCGGCAGGCGCTCGGGCTTTGCGCCCACCGCACCCGATTCGTAGATCAGGACCAGATTGGGGGCGTGCGTGGCGCGCGCCAAGTTGCACGCCAGATTCGGCAGCCCGATGCCGACGAAGACGACGTCGCCGTCGTGCAGTTCGCGCGCGGCCCGCACCGCCATCAGTTCGGCGTTGGTGTAAGCAGCGGGATCTAAAGATCCCGCTCCACTAGTAACCGTAGTTGACTCCGGCGGAGATACGCGGCTTTGCGCTCAGGCGTGCCACGGTTTCGCTCCCCAATCGCTTGACGTACTCGGCACGATCCGCGACCCCATACACCCATTCTTTGAACCAGCGTTCGAGCCGCTCAGTTTCGCGCGACTGCTCGTCCCATGCGACGTAGTACTCGTTGTCTCGATCGTAATAGCCTTGCGCGTACGAAGGATGCGCGCCCCACGGCTCGTGCACGACGGCGTCCACGATAAAGCCTGGGAACACCGTGCGGTTCGGGTCGGCGCGGATCACGCTCTCTTCGACGATCTCCTCCACCACGACGATCACGCGCTTGGCGGCGAACGCGGCCTCCTTCTGCACCCCGTACAGTCCCCAGATCTGCGTGTCGCCCGACGCATCAGCGCGCTGCGCGTGGACGATGGTCACGTCCGGGTTGAGCGCCGGCACGGTGGCCAGGGCTTCGCCGGTGTAGGGGCACTCGACCGTTCGGATCTGCGGGTTGACGGCCGGCAGATCGCTGCCGCGATAATTGCGCAGCGGCCAGAATGGAAGGTTGGCAGCGCCGGCCGACATGCGCGCGACGAGTCCGAAATGCGAATACTCTTCGAGCTCGAGCGGTGCGGGCTCGGCCCGTTCGACCGCTCTGCGCAGCGCATGCAGCGAACCGAGGCCCGGGTTGCCGGCCCAAGAAAAAATAAGCTTGCGCGCGCAGCCGGCGGCGATGAGCTGATCGTAGATGAGGTCGGGTGTGAGCCGGCAGAGCGTCAGATCGCGGCGCTTTTGGCGGATGATCTCGTGCGCCGCTGCGAAACAGATGAGGTGCGTGAAGCCCTCGATCACGACGAGGTCGCCGTCATGCACGAAGCGCGAGATCGCCTCGCGCATCGTCATGACTTTGTTCAAGCGGGAACGCGCAGGCTCGTCAGCGCCTCCTCGAAGATGCGCAGCCCCGTGTTGACGTCTTCTTCGTCGATCAGGAGCGGCGGCGCGATGCGGATCGTGCTTTGCCCGCAGCCGAGCAGCAGCAGCCCGCGCTTGAACGCCGCTTCTTCGATTTGGGGAACGATGCCATGATAGTGCTCTTTGGTCGTTCGATCGCGGACGAACTCGACGCCGATCATGAGTCCGGCGCCGCGCACGTCTCCGATGAATTCGTGCGCGGCCTGAAGCTTGCGCAGACCTGCGAGCAGCAAAGCGCCCATGCGCGATGCGTTCGCCATGAGGCCCTGCTCCACGAGGTCCAACGTGGCCAGCGCCGCGGCACAGGACACGGGGTTACCGCCGAACGTGCTGCCGTGGCTGCCGCGCTCCCAGGTCATCGCGGATTCCTTCGCGACGATCGCGCCGATCGGCATGCCCGAACCAAGCCCCTTGGCCGCCAAGATGACGTCGGGGACGACTTCGAACAGATCCGCAGCCCACATGGACCCGGTGCGTCCGACGCCCGACTGCACTTCGTCGAAGATCAGCAGCGCGCCGTGCTGGTCGCAGAAATTGCGCCAGTAGTGCAGAAAATCGCGCGGCGGCATGACGTAGCCGCCTTCGCCGAGGATCGGCTCGACGATGACCGCCGCGACCTCGTCCGGCGCCAGCCGATGATGGAACAGACTATCGGCGAGGCGCGACCAACACTCGCACGCTTCATCGCACTGCGTCGTGGGGAGTCCGATCGAGCAGCGGTACGGATTCGCGTAGGGCAGATGGTACACGCCCGGCATGAACGGGCCGAAATGGTGCCGGTGCCTCAGCTTGCTCGCGTTCAGCGACAACGCGCCCATGGAGCGACCGTGAAACGCGCCTTCGAAGGCGATGACGTTGTAGCGACCGGTGCGCTGGCGCGCGAGCTTGATCGCGCCCTCGACCGCTTCCGTGCCGGAATTGGTCAAGAAGACGCGCTTTGGCTCTTTGCCGGGCGCGAGCGCGGCGAGGCGCTCGGCCAATTCGGTGTACTGCGGATAGTAAAAATCCGTCGCGCAGATGTGCATGAACTTGCGCGCGGTCTCTTCGATGGCGGCGACGACTTTGGGGTGTGCGTAGCCCGTCGCCGACACGGCGATGCCCGCCATGAAGTCGAGATAGCGGTTGCCGTCGACGTCCTCGATCATCGCACCCGCGCCGCGCTCGATGGCGAGCGGATACTCCTTGATGAGCGACGTCGATGCGACGCGCGAATCGCGCGCGATGAGCGCCTTCGCCTTAGGCCCTGGCGGCGGCGTGACGATATGCGGATAATTCTTCATATTAGAAAAGTTCCGGCCACGACCGGATTTCTCCTTAGGCCGGCTCCGAAAGACGTTCGGAGCGCAAGCGTGCGCCCACGCGTTTGCCTTATAAAAATGGGTTTAGAGCATTCTGGTGCGGGATTGCTCGCGCATGAACTGGGCCACGTAGTACGGACCGCAACCGCCCTTGCCGGTGATGCCCGACCCCTTCCAACCGCAAAACGATTGCACGCCCGGCCACGCGCCGGTCGTGGCGCCGCTGCGCCGATTGACGTAGAGCACGCCCGCCTCCATGTCGTTGTAGAAGCGTTCGATCTCTTTCTCGTCGTTGGAGAACAGACCGCCGGTGAGACCGAGGTGCGAGCGGTTGGCCTCGGCGAGCGCCGCGTCGAAGTCGGACACGATGCCGATCGAGAGAAACGGTAAGAAGAGCTCGCGCTGGAACAGCTCGTGCTCGAGCGGCAGCTTGGCGATCGTCGGCGCGACGTAGTTGCCTTTGTCGAGCGGCTGGCCGGTCAGCCGTTCGCCGCCCAGCAGCACCGAACCGTCGCGCTTGGCTTCCGCGGCGCTGGCGTCGTACTTCTTCGCCGCTTCTTCGCTGATGAGCGGGCCGAGATAGACGTCGCGTTTGGTGGGATCGCCTATCGCGATCGCCTTGCTCTTGGTCACGAGCAGTTCGAGGAACTTGTCGGCCACGCGTGCGTCGACGTACGCGCGCGAACATGCGCTGCACTTCTGGCCTTGCAAGCCGAACGCCGAACGCATGATGCCGTCGGCCGCCATGTCGAGATCGGCGCTCGGCGTGACGATGGCGGCGTTCTTGCCGCCCAGCTCGCCGAGAATGGGTTTGGCGAAATCGCCGCCGGCGCCGACCTCGCGCAACATCTGCATGCCGACTTCGTGCGACCCGGTGAACGCGATGCCGTCGACGCCTGGGTGGCGCAGCAGCGGCTGTCCGACTTCCTCGCCGCCGCCGTAGACAAGATTGAAGGTGCCGGCCGGCACGCCCGAGGCGGCGTATATCTGTGCCAACTCCGTGCCGGTGAGGCTGGCCATCACCGAAGGCTTGAAGACGACGGCGTTGCCGGCCAGCATGGCTGCGCTCGACATGCCGGTGGAAAGCGCGAGCGGAAAATTGAACGGCGCGATCACCGCGAAGACGCCGTATGGGCGAAGCACGTCATGGGTCTGCTCGTTCGGCGCCAACTGGCCGAGCGGCCGGGAGAAACCGTCCGCCGCTTCGACCTGGTCGGCGTAGTAGTCGATGAGATCGGCGGACTCCTCAGCGTCGCCAAGCGATTCGAGCCGGTTCTTGCCCACCTCGATGCTCATGATCGCCGCCAGCTCGTAGCGATGATGCCGGATATTCTCGGCAGCGCGGCGCATGATCACCACCCGCTCACGCCATGGCAGAGCGGCCCAGCTGTGCTGCGCGGCCTTCGCCGCGGCGACGGCTTCGTCGATCTGCGCCGGCGAGACGCTTTCGAACGTGCCGACCACAACCGAGCGATCGATCGGTGAGCGCCATTCAAAAACTCGGCCGGCCCCGCTCACTTCCTTTCCGGCGATGACCGGATGGTGGCGCTTGCCCAGATAGCGGTCGCGCACTTTTGCAAGCGCAGCGTCGAACTCGGCGTGGACTTCGTCCATATTGGCGCCGATGGCGGAGTACGTGATCTTCGGCTGCTTAGCCGGCGTGCGTACGCTCATGGGTATCCTCTCTGGCATTGCGAGGCAGGGCGGCGACCGTCGCTTCGACGGCTGCGCCCAACAATCCGACCAACTCGCCTGTCTCTTCATTAGATATTGTCAGCGGCGGGGCGATGAGCACCAGGTCCCCGTTGACCCCGTCCGCGTGTCCGACGTTGGGCCACAGGACGAGCCCTTGCTCGCGCGCCGTCGCGACCAGCGTTTCCGCCAGTTTGGCTGAGCGTGGGAACGGCCGCTTGGTCTTCACATCCGCGACCAACTCGACCGCGGCTAGCATCCCGATGCCGCGGACGTCGCCGACGATACTGCTCGCCCCCGGGCCGGAAAGCCCGGAGCGGATCGCCTTCAGCAGAGCCAGCCCGGTGCTCGCCGCGCGCTCCACAAGCTGATGCTGCTCGATGTAACCCAGCACTGCGAGCGCAGCGGCTGCGGCCACCGGGTGGTGCGAGTACGTCTGCGCGTGCACGAGACCGCCGAATTTGCCGCGCTCGAGCGTTTGGACGATCGTACGCTTGGCGATCAGCGCGGAAAGCGGCGCGTAGCCGCCGTTGAGCCCCTTGCCCAACGTGATGATGTCGGGCGCTATCGGCTGCCCCATCCGGTCTTTGAAATGTTCGAGTGCGAAGAATTTTCCGGTACGCCCGGCGCCGGTCAGCACTTCGTCGGCGATGAAAAGCACGCCGTACCGATCGCAGATCTCGCGAATGCGGGCGTAGTGACCCGGCGGCGGCACCGAAGCTCCGGTAGACGAACCGCCGATCGGTTCGGCGATGAAGGCCGCCACGCGCTCCGCTCCGATGCGCTGGATCGCTTGCTCGAGCGCCTCGCCGGTCATGGCGGGCGCCGCCTCGCCTAGCGGACCCGCGCGATACGGATATGGTGCGTCGATCATCGCGACATCGAGCAGCCACGGAGCGTAAACCGCTTTGTAGTGCGGCCGCGCCGACGCGGAAAGGGCAAGCAAGGTGTTGCCGTGGTATCCGGGCGTGCGCGCGATGATATGCGTGCGAGCGCTGTCGCCGCGTTCGACGTGATATTGCCGCGCCAGCTTGAGCGAGGCTTCCACGGCCTCCGAGCCGCTGCACAGGAAGTAGGCGAGATCGACGCCGGGCGGCGCCTTGGCGGCAAGCGCGGCTGCGAGCGCTTCAACGGGTTCGTTGGTGAAGGCGGTGCCGTTGACGTAAGCGACCTTTTTCGCTTGGGTGGCCATCGCCTCGGCGATCTGTTCCACGCCGTGGCCGATGCTCGTCACCATCGCGCCGCCGCATGCGTCGAGATAACGCTTGCCATGCTCGTCGTACAAATACACGCCTTTGGCGCGCACGATTTTCGGCAGCGCATGCCCGAGCTTGCGATAGAAGACGTTGCTCATGGGGATGCTTAGAGTTACGCCTTGGCCGTCGCTTGCGCCTGCGGCGCGCCCGCCAGCGTCTTGGCCGTGTACCACGCGATCGCGGGCAGCAGCGCTGCATTCACCGCAATGGCGATATAGAGCAAACGCGGTGCGGTGGTGCCGAAAAGCGCCATAGCGACCGCCTCGATGATGCAGGCGACGAGCAGATACGGTGCGACGGAATAGTTGCCGACCGCCAGGAGGTAACCGGCGGCCAAACCGTCCAGCGCGAGCAACGCGCCGTCGATACCGTAGAGCTGCAGCAGTGGAGCTGCGGCCAGGTATTGTTTGCCGAACGCGAGCCCTAGCAGGAAGCGCGGAAACAGAGCGGTGACCGCGACCGCGAGCACCGCAAGCGCGACTCCGGCTCCGAACGCCACCGCCAACAGATGTTTCAGCGTGGCGCGACTGATGTGATAGGCAGCCGCGGCGCGCGGATTAGCGACGAGCGAGATGAGGCCGACGCCGAAGGGTATGGTACGCGCCATCGTTCCGGCGGCGCCGTACAGTCCGGCCTCGGTGCCGCTGAGGTAGTGCTTGGCGAAGAACAAATCAAGGAAGACGAGCGCGGTAAGCGCCGCCTGCACTGAGAACACCGCCGCGGCGCGGCCGCCGAGATGCAAGTGACCGTGATCGGGATGCGGGTCCCCGTCACCTCGCGAGAGCGGCACGGCGATGATTAGCATGCCGGCGAGCGCGCCCACCAGCACGCCGCCCATGGCGCCGACGACCTGCCATCCGATGGCTACCAGCGCCACGGCCACGGTCAGCTTCACCACCGTCTCGGCCACGAACGACGCCCCGAAAAGCCCAAAGCGACGGGCGCCTTGCGAGGCGCCGCGCAGGAACGCGACGTACACGCCGATCGCCACCGATGCGGCGAACACGCCCCAGACGAGCCACGACACGATGTGAAGGTAGCGCCCGAACAGGAAACTGCCGGCGAACAGCACGGCGCCCATCGCTGCGCCGACGCCCAGCGCCGCCAAGCCGGTGTGTCTCACGAAAGCACCCACGCGCCGTTCGACGCCGACCGCCCACAGCTTCGCGGACTCTTGCATCGCGACCATCGAGACAGAGTTGCCGATGACGCCGACCATCGAGATCGCGGCCAGCAGCGTGGCGAGCGTGCCGTAGTCGTCTGGCCCGAGCCGGCGCGACAGCACGAAATGGTAGACGTAGTTGAACACGTTCGCGACGAGGGCGCCGCCGATCGCCAGGCCCGCGTCGCTTGCAAGCGAGCGCAGCGTGAACGCACCGCGTCCGACCTGGGGCACATCGAAGCTCAGCGGTTGTGACCCTCGTTCAGGCTCCCCGTGCGATAGCCGCGATCGTCGATCTCGATGTTCCGGTAGCCCACTTCGGCAAGCACGCCGGCGACGCGCGTCTCTTCTCGGCGCAGCCGCTCGAGTTGTTCTTTGGCCACCTCGATGCGCGCGGTCGCGCCGTGATGACGGACGCGCACGACATCGTAGCCGCGCGCGCGCAGGTAACGTTCGGCCAGGTCGATACGGCGCAGGTCGTCCAACTCGATGCGCGTGCCATACGGCACGCGCGAGGACAAGCATGGAGTTGCGGGCTTATCCCATACCGGCAGATCCAAGCGGCGTGCAAGCGCGCGGACGTCGGCTTTGACCATGCCGGCTTCCGCCAACGGGCTGCGCACTCCGAGAGCGAGCGCGGCGCGCCGGCCCGGTCGCACATCAAGGGGCGCCTTTCCGTCGTCCGCGTTGAATCCGTCGGCGACGTGCGCGAAGCCGCGATCGCGCGCCAGAGCGCAAAGGCGCGCGAACAGCTCGTCCTTGCAATAGAAGCAGCGATCGTTCGGATTGGCGCGATAGGCCGGGTTGTCGAACTCGCGCGTGTCGACGATCTCGTGGGCGACGCCGATGCGCTGCGCCAGGCCGATCGCGGCCTCGAGCTCGCCTTCGGCGACCGACGGCGAGCGGCCGGTCACTGCCAGCGCGCGATGCCTGAGTTCTTGACGCGCGACGGCCGCGAGCACCGCGCTATCCACGCCGCCGGAATAGGCGATCACGACGCTGCTCAACGCGCGGACGATGCGGCGCAATTCATCGACCGGGGCTAAAAGGGTCATCGGGTCTTCAGCCACACACTCACCTCGGCGTCCACCTGCCGCATGACTTCGGCCAAGGGTCGCCCGGTGCGCTGCGAAATCGCCTTGCAGTCCTCGTATTCGGCGCGCGCGCGGACGCCCGAGGGTGACTCCACGACTTTGACATGCACGCTCCCCAGCGACGTCTCGACCGGATGCGTCTGCCGCGGCAGCGTCACGCGCTGCGCGGGCCAGCGGCGCACGCCGAGCGTGGTCGTCTCCGCCAGCAGCACCGCGGCGACCGCGTCGGCACGTTCGCTCTCCGAAAGCGTCGAGAGGACCACGCCCGGGCGGCCCTTCTTCATCTGGACGCTCTGCGTCCACACGTCGAGCGCGCCCGCGGCGAACAGCCGCTCCATCACATGCTCGTAGAGTTGCGGGTTCATGTCGTCGATGTTCGTCTCCATCTGCACGACGCCGTTCGGACCGCTGGCGTCGCGCGCAGGTTCGGCCGACTGCGGCCCGATCAAGACGCGTAGGACGTTGGGGAAGGGAAACTCCGAGCGCCCGCTGCCGTACCCGATGCGTTCGATCGTCATCGGCGGACGCAGTGAGAAATCCGCGACGCTCGTCAGAATCGCTGCGCCGGTCGGCGTCACCAATTCGGCTTCGATATCGAGCGCGTACGTCGGCACGCCGCGAAGGAGTTCCAACGTGGCCGGCGCGGGTGAGGGCATGTCGCCGTGCGCGCAATGAACGGTGCCCCGCCCGCACGGCAACGGCGAGCAATACGCGCGCTCGATGCCCAACATGTGCAGGCCGAGCGCGGCGCCGGCGACGTCGAGGATTGCGTCGATCTGGCCGACTTCGTGGAACAATACTTCTTCCGTCGTCGTGCGGTGCATTCGCGCCTCGGCTTCGGCGAGGCGCGCAAACGCGGAGGCCGCGGTGCGCTCGACTGCTTCCGGATAGTGCGCCGCGTGCAGGACCTCGAGCACGTCGCGAAGCCGGCGGTGCGCTGTGCCCTCATGCCGGTGCTCCCCGGGCTCGTGCGCGTGATGATCTTCGCCCGGCACTTCGAAGTCGAGATACAGCGCGGCAAGTCCATGCTGGTGCACCGGCTGCGCGCGCAACGTCCACCCGTGCACCGGCAACTTGCGCAGCTCGCGCTCGAGCGCGTCGAGGCTCAAGCCCGCATCCACCAGCGCGCCGAGGATCATGTTGCCGCTCGCGCCGGCAAAGCAATCGAAATAGGCGATCATCGGAGCGTGAGGTGGTTGATGCGCGAGGCCACGCACGCCGCGCCAAAACCGTTGTCGATGTTGACGACCGCCACGCCGCCGGCGCACGCGTTGAGCATGGTGAGCAGCGCCGCAAGGCCGCCGAAGGAAGCGCCGTAGCCGACGCTTGTCGGAACCGCGACCACGGGGCGATCGGTGAGTCCGGCGATGACGCCTGGTAGCGCGCCGTCCATGCCGGCGATCGCGACGATCGCGTTCGCCGTGCGCAGCGCGCCGACGTGCCCGAGCACCCGATGCAGTCCGGCCACGCCGACGTCCTCGATCCGCGCGACCGCATTCCCCATGACCTCAAGTGAAAGCGAGGCCTCGGCGGCTATCGGGCGGTCGGCGGTGCCGGCCGATACCACGCACACCAAACCGACGCGCGGAAGCGGCTCGCGCTCGTACACGATGGCTCTGGCGTCTTCGTCGTAACGCGCGTCGGGCAGCAGCTCTTGTAATGCGTGGTATGCGGAAACGGGCGCGCGCGTGGCCAGCAGCCGGCCGCTGCGCTGCGCGAGCGCGACGCCGATCGACGCGATCTGCTGGTCCGTTTTCCCCGGGCAGTACACCACTTCTGGAAACCCGGTGCGCTCCGCGCGCAAATGATCGAGCGTCGCGCCTTCCACGGCCGTCGCCTCGCTATCGCGGATATAGGAAAGCGCTTCATCCACCGAGACGCTCCCGGCAGCGATGGCGTCAATAAGGCCTCTCAAGGGGTCGCTCATGTTTCTCATGCTATTCTGTGGCGTTTCGCAGGCGCCCCGCCGAGGGGAGAAAGGTGGTAGCCGCGCAGAAACCCCGTGGGGAGGTGCGAATGTCTCTCGCCGCATCGGATGTCAAGCTGGATCCTCAGGTTTTTCGTTTCTCGAAGCGCATGGCGGGGCTTAAGGCCAGCGCTATTCGCGAGATCCTCAAAGTCACCGAACTCCCTGACGTCATCTCCTTCGCCGGCGGCTTGCCGGCTCCCGAACTCTTCCCCGTGCGCGAGTTCGCCCAAGCCTGCCAAGAAGTGCTCGACCAAGAGGGCGCGGCGGCCTTACAGTACAGCATCACCGAGGGCTTTTACCCGCTGCGCCAATGGATCAGCGAATACTTGCTGCGGGTCAACAACATCAAGTGCACCCCCGAGCAAATCCTCATCATCAGCGGTTCGCAGCAGGGGCTCGATCTCATCGGCAAGGTGCTGCTCGATCCGGGCGATCATGTCGTCATCGAGAATCCGGCCTACCTCGGCGCGATCCAAGCCTTCGACGCTTACGAGGCGCAATATCTCAACGTCGCCACCGACGACGACGGCATGCGCACGGACGACCTCGTGCGCGTGCTGCGCGCCGCGAAGATCAAGCCGAAGCTGCTCTATCTGGTTCCGAATTTCGAGAATCCGACCGGCATCACGCTCTCGCTCGAGCGGCGCAAACAGCTCATCGCGATCTGCTCGGAGTACGGCGTGCCGATCTTCGAGGACGACCCGTACGGCCGCTTGCGCTATTCCGGCGACTCGTTGCCCTCGCTCATGGCGCTGGCGGCAGGCCGCAATTGCATCTATATGAGCACGGTCAGCAAGATCATCGCGCCGGGGATGCGCGTCGCCTGGCTCGTCATCCCGGAGCCGTCGCTGTATGAAAAGGTCGTGCCCGCCAAACAGGCCGCCGACCTGCATACCTCGAGCTTCACGCAGCGCGCCGTCTATGCGTACGCGCGCAAGCCGGGGCAGATCGAAGACCACATCAAGGAGATGTTGCCGGTCTACTCGCGCAGGCGCGACCTGATGCTGCAGACGCTGCAATCCTCCATGCCCGATGGCTGCTCGTGGACGCATCCGGATGGCGGCCTGTTCCTGTGGGCGCGCATGCCCGAGTCCGTGGACACGCAAGAGCTGCTCGTCGTCGCGGCCGCGAAAAAAGTCGCGTTCGTTCCAGGCGCACCGTTCTGGGTCAATCGCGACGTGCGCAACACCATGCGCTTGAATTTCAGCAACGCGTCTGAAGAGCACTTGATCGAGGGCATCAATCGCCTCGGCGGGCTGGTGAAGGACTATCTCGCGAGTCGGCGTTAAATGGGCGCGTAGTCTTTCGGGAGCGGTCGCATCCGCGATCGTCGTGCTCGCGGCGTCGCCCGGCGCCGCCCATACCGTTCGCACTGCCGTGACCTTGAACGGCGATTCCGTCGACCTTTACGCCGGTCACCTCACGCTTGCCGCCGAGGGCCACGCCTACCTCGATGACGACACGCTGCACGTGTGGGCCGATCGCATCGTCCTGGACCTGCGCAACGATCACTACGTCGCCATCGGCAACGTCAAAGTGCGCGGGCGGCAAGATTTCAGCGGCGATGTCCTCGGCGTCGACATCGACTCGCGCACCGGCGTGCTGGTCGGGGTCGATCCTGAGCCGACGATCCGCTCCATCGCGGGCGGCGACATCGGCGCGCAGACAGCGCCTGCGAGCACCGTAAGCGAACCGCTCGCGCTGCCTGACCTCGGCGGCGAAGCGCCTTACGTCGTCGCGACGCACGCAGTCGCGCATCTCGGCGGCGACGTGCGCCTGACCAACGCGCGCGTGCTGGTGCCGAGCGCGCGGGCGGTGTTCTTGCCTTCGTACGTGTACACGTACTCGTCGGATCCCGGCTACGTCGTCAGCAACGTGGCCGGTTCCGGCGAAGACGTGCCGATCTTCATCGGGAGCACGCGGGATTCGATCCTCGGTCTGCACTTCATGTACAATCCGGTGACGAAGGTGGGCATCGGGATCGACGAACACATCATCTCAGGCCGCAAAGGCTACAGCTTGATCTCCGCGGCGCCGCTCATCGGCCCGACGCACACGATCAACTATACCTGGCAAGAACAGGTCAATGACCACACGTCTTCGACCTTCACTTCGTCGACCTTCACCTCGTTCGGCACGGTCAACAACTATGACTTGCGCGACTCCGTCCATCGCTCGTATTTCGAACTCTCCGCGACGGGCGAGCCGCAGTTCTTGGCCGGCAGGTTCGCGTGGCAGGGATTCGACGAAGCCGCCGGATCTCGCGGGCTGCTGTCCGACCTTCGCTTCCACCTGCGCACGGAGTACGGCATCGACCACACGTCACCGCAAGCGCCATTCGCACCGTTCCCGCCCAGCGCCGTCATACCGCAGACCGTGTCGCATGTCGGCGCCGAGCTCTACGCGGCAGCGGTACCATGGCAGATCGGCTCGCGTTCGACGCTCAATCTTTCCGCAGACGTGCGCGGCACGCGCGACACGCTGCCGCACGAACAGATCATCGAGACCTTCAGCGCCAGCCTCACGCGGCATTGGAACCGATATGTCACCACGAGCCTCTCCGACAGTGTGCTCCCCATCCGCGACTTCTATCCATCGCAGACCACCACGTTTGTCACCAACACCGCGGTGCAGTCGCTCGGCGTCAACTATTCCAATGCCAATGCTTTCTCGCTCTTCGTCGTGCTGTCGCATGCCACCGGTTCCACGACCGCGCCATCCACGCTGATCATCCAGCCGTGGTTCGCGAGCGCCGACGTGCGCTTCCGCCTCACGCCCTCGCTCGCGCTGGAGCTGAGCAGGTCCTACTCGTTCGGATTCGAAGGCCAACGCTTTGGATCGCTCGGCTTCCAGATTTTCCCGTAACGGCGTAATGAGAAAAATGTAGTGTTCCTAATGTAGTGCCGGGGCTTTAGCCCCGGAAAACTCTGATGGAGACTTGATGAAAATCTTGGTGACCGGCGGCGGCGGCTACATCGGCGCGGTGCTGTGCGACCGCTTATTGCAGGCCGGCCACCACGTGCGGGTGCTGGATCGCCTCTATTGGGGGTGCGAGCCGCTTGCCAAAGTGCTCGATCGGATCGAGCTGGTCCAAGGCGACGTGCGCGCCTTTGACGCGAGCGTGCTCGACGGCGTCGACGGCGTGGCGCATCTCGCGGGTCTCTCGAATGATCCGACCGCGGAATACAACCCCGAGGCGAACTGGGAGATGAACGCTACCGCGACCGAGGCGCTCGCGGCTGCGTGCAAGGCCCGCGGTGTGAAGCGCTTCACGTTCGGCTCGAGCGCTTCCATCTACGACGGCCTTGGGGACGGTCCGTTCGACGAGGATTCGGAGGTATCGCCGCGTGGCGCGTACTCGCGCTCGAAGTTCGCCGCCGAGCGTTCACTGCTCGCGCTCGCCGGGAAAGACTTCTCTCCCGTCATCTTGCGCCAGGGCACCGTCTACGGTCACAGCCCGCGCATGCGTCTTGACCTGGTGGTCAACACGTTCATCAAAGACGCGCTGCTGCGCGGCACGCTCTTCCTGCACGGCGGCGGTTGGATGTGGCGCCCCTTGGTCGACGTCAGCGACGTCGCCGAAGTGCATCTGCGCTGCTTGGAACTGGAACCGGGTGAGATCGGCGGCGAGATCTTCAACGTGGTGCACGATAACTTTCAGATCCGCCAGCTTGCCATGCTCGTATCGGGCTCGCTCTCGATGCACCAACGTCATGTGACGCTCGAAGATGCGCCGCTGCCGGCGATCAATCGCAACTATCGCTGCACGAATCGCAAGCTCGAAAAGCGCATCGGCTTCACGCCGCGCGTGACCGTGCTCGAATCCATCGAACGCATGCTGAGCTTCTTGCCCATCGACGATCCTATCGAACTCGCGCATCCGCGCTATTACAACATCAAATGGATGACGTTGCTGGAAGACGTGACTGCATCGCAGCGGCCGTTCAGCTCGGTCTGGAGCCTCGACGCCGCAGCGCTTGGGGTCGATTCACAGACCGTGTCGTCCCGGCATACGGTATAATACCAACATTAGTTGCTATACCATACAATGCCCATAGTATAACTCTGCAACATAGCTTATAATAACAACTGCCATGTCATTGAATCTTGCGCCATCCATTTTCGGCTCACCCCTTCGAACGCGGATTCTTGTGCTGACCGCGCTGCTCAACGAGACCTACCCAAGTGAACTTGCGAGGCTCGTGAAAGCCTCCCCCTACTCGGTCGGGCTGGCGGTCGATCGTTTAGAACGCGAGCGCTTGGTGGCCACGCGTCGTTGGGGAAATGAGCGCCGCGTTACCCTGAACCCCACAACGGCTTACGGTCGCGAACTGCGCGCCCTTTTATTGCGGCTCGCCGAAACCATGCCCGAATATGAAGAGTCCATCAGGTCAATGCGCAAACGGCCTCGTCGCCGCGGAAAGCCGATGGAACCTGCAGACATCGAAGACACAGCACGTGCGCGGAAGCTGGCAACCCGGTAAGCGATGATCGGGCGAGACTCGACACTGGTGGACGTGTGCTTTGCCATCTGCACCGAGTTAGGCGCACGAGCCTTAAAGGTGGTTCTGACCGGCGGCAGCGCAGCGACGTTTTACGCACCACAATCGTATCAATCCTACGACGCGGACTTCGTGGCGGTTTTTGCCGTCGATGAGGAGAGCCAGCGCCAACTGGTTGCCGCCATGAGCGATCTTGGCTACGACTTGGACGGCCGGAGAATATTTCAAAATCGAAACGGCAATCCGTTCGCCGTTGAATTTCCAAAGGGCCCTTTGGCGGTTGGCGGAGATTACATCCAGCGTTACGACACGGTCCGTCGCGGCGAGGAAATGCTCAATGTCATCACGGCGACCGATAGTGTGCGCGACCGACTTGCCGCCTATTATTCTTGGGATGACCGTTCTTCTTTGCAAACGGCCGTGAGCGTGTGCCTGGCGGTGCCCGAAAAGGTCGACCTGACAAACGTGGAAGGTTGGAGCAGGCGAGAAGGGCAGCTTGATAAGCATGCCGAGTTTGTGCGGCTTTTGTCCCCGCGTTAGGAGACCAAGATGAAAAAAGTTCTGATCTCACTGTTATTGCCTGCGCTCGGATTCGTCCTGTCGTTCGGCGGATCGTCGCGACCTGCCGGCGCCGCGGTGCAATACCGGGAGTCGGATTTCAATTTTGTCAGGATAGAGATGCAAGGCGAGTCCAACGACGACAAGCACAAAGGCGTGCTCGAAATCCCGTCGGTTGCCCTGCCCGCGCCGGCGGGCGGCAAACAGACGAAGACCTTTCAGGACGTCAAATGCAGCGACATCGTCGTCTCGGTCGCGATGACCGACGGATCCGTACTGCCCGCGAAGTACGATCCGGACGCGCGCGGCGGCTGCCGCTATTCGTTTCTGCTCGCCCGCCAAGCGCCCGGTCGCGTGAAGGTGCGATTCCCGTGGTTGCCCGGCCGCGGTGACTGGAGCGTGGACTCGCCGCCGCTAACGCTGCTCCCGCACGGCACGGTCGACGGCTCGATCACCGCGAGCCAGGGAAATTTGACCTTCAAGTGGAGTCAAGTGGCAGGACCGTTGACTTAAGGGGCGCGTCTGAAGGTCCGGACCAAGGCGGATGTCGGCCATTCGAGCGCGCGGATGAGCAGGAGCCCGGCGCGGTTCATGAGGTTCGGCTTGACGTAGCCTTCGTCTAAGTCCCATATCGGGATAAACCAGCGGAACGTTCGAGGAAATCGCTCCGACCAGCGCTGCATCCGCGCTTGGTCAAAGCCGCGCTGCCGCAGAGCGGCGAGCACGGCGGCATCGTCCGCCGAGGCTTTGACGATCGTCTCGAACTCGGCCGTCGTGACGTTCAAGCGCTTCATCAAGCTCGCGTCGACCGGCGAGTGGCCGAGCAGGTAGATCCCAAGCTGTCCTTGTTGTTGCATCCGAGCTTTGTCGATCATGCGCGGCAGCCACACGATCCCGTCGACTGCCTCGCTCCAGCGGCGCGGACAGTGTGCGGCTACGCTCACGCGATGTGTCCTTTCGCAAGCAGGTAGTCGTGCAGGCCGGCGCGCCACGGGCGCGCTGCAAGTCCCAGCGCGGCGAGTTTTTCGCTCGCGAGAACCGAGTAGGCCGGCCGCGGCGAGCGCGCCACGTGCTCCGCGCTCTTCACCGGGGTCGCGCGAAGCGACGAACCGCTCTCTTCGAAAATGGCATCCGCGAACTCCAGCCACGAGCACCCGCCTTCGTTCGCCAGGTGATACGTACCGGGCGCTGCGCGCAGTTCGATGAGCTCCACCAGCAGGCGGGCCGCGTCACGCGCGCTGGTCGGAGACATCACGATGTCGGAGACGACTCGTGGCCGCTTGCCTTCGCGCGCGAGTCGCAGCATCGTCTCCACAAAGTTGCCGCCTTTGCCGCTGCTCCCGGCCACGCCGAACACACTTGAGAGGCGCGCCACATAGTGAAGCGGGTTGGTCGCGGCGACCAGCGCTTCCCCCGCCGCCTTGGTGGCGCCATACACGCCAAGCGGGCGAGGCGCATCGCTTTCGACGTATGGCGTGCTCTTGACGCCCTCGAACACGAAATCGGTGCTGATGTAGGCGATCGCGGCACCGCGCTCGCGCGCCGCGTTCGCGCATGCGAACGCGCCCGACGCGTTGACGCGCACCGCGAGATCAGGGTGGTGCTCGCACTCGTCGGTGCGATGGAATGCGGCGGTATTCACGACGACGTCGCCTTCGCTCAGGCTCGCAAACGCACGCGCGAGGCTCTTCGGATCCGTGACGTCGCAGTCCGCGCGCGTGAGCGCGAGCACCGTCATGCGCGCGTCCTTTGCTGCGCCGACGATCTCGCTGCCGACCTGACCGTTGGCACCGATGACGGCGATCTTCATGACAATGCCCGAACCAGCTGCCGCGATGCCGGCGGATCGTCGCCGAGCGTCAGCGACGCCGCGAGCCGCTCGAGATCGAGAAGAGCCGCTCCGGTTTCGAAGACGTCGATGACCGGCTCGCCGCGCTCGACCTTGTCACCCGGCCGCTTGCGCAATCGCAATCCGGTACGGCGCGCCTGTTCGATGGGCAAGCCTGCCTTGCCCGCCGCGACGAGCTCGCCCAGCGTTCGCGGGTCAATGCTTCGGACGTAGCCGCTGCTCGGCGCCGCGATGAAGCGCGCCGGCTTGAAGGCGCGGTCGAACTCGTCCAGACGTCCGCCCTGCGCCGCCGCCATCTCGGCGAACTTCCGAAGGCCGGAGACCGGGGCTAAAGCCCCGGCACTACATCCGGCACATTCGAGCATCGCGGCGGCGATCGCGTGCGCCACCGAGCGCAAACGCGGTGACCCGCCGCCGCTCAAAGCCGCAAGGGCTTCGTCAAGCTCCAGCGCATCGCCGACGGAGTCCGCAAGCGGCTCGTTCATGTCGGTCAAGACCACGCGCACGCGCTTGCCCAAGCGCTCGCCGACGTCGCGCATGACGCGGCCCAGCTCCTCCGCCTCCGCGGGCGTCTTCATGAACGCTCCAGCGCCGTGCTTCACGTCGAGCACGATGGCAGGCGCCCCGCCCGCGATCTTCTTGGAGAGGATGGACGCGGCGATGAGCGGCACGCTCGCGATCGTCGCGGTGCGGTCGCGCAAGGCGTAGAACTTCTTGTCGGCCGGCGCGAGCGAGGCCGTGGCAGCCGCCACGGCGCAACCGACGCGCAGCACCTGTGACTTGAACTCCTCCAAGCCCAGGTCGACGCGCAATCCGGGAATGCACTCAAGTTTGTCGAGCGTGCCGCCGGTGTGGCCAAGCGCTCGGCCGGACAATTTCGCGACCTTCGCGCCCGCCTCGGCTGCCAGCGGCACCGCGACCAGCGTCACGGCGTCACCGACACCGCCCGTCGAATGCTTGTCCACCACGGATGCGGCGCCCCACACAAGCGTATCGCCCGATGCCGCCATTGAGGCGGTGAGGTGCGCCGTCTCCGCAAGCGTCATGCCGGTCATGCAGACCGCCATCAACCAGGCGGCGACAGGAGCGTCATCGATCTCGCCGCGGGTGAAAGCGGAGACCAACGCTTCGATCTCCTCACGCGAGTGCTCTAGGCCCGCCCGTTTTTTTTCGATGAGCGAGCGCATAGCGGCCGCGGAGAGCGTCACTGCGCCGATCGCTCCGCCAGATTTTCCACGAGTGCCCGCACGCGCGGCACCGCTGCTTCAACCGCGCGCTGCACGGCCTCGTGCGTGAGAGCGGGCTCGCCGTGCGCGTGCGGCGACGCTTCGTTCGCGATGACGGAGAGGCCCAGCACGCGCATGGAGACGTGGCGTGCGACCAGCACTTCGGGCACGGTGGACATGCCGACCGCATCGGCCCCGAGCGTCGCCAGCATACGCAGCTCCGCGTCGGTCTCATACGCTGGACCCGACAACGCCGCGTAGACGCCGTCGTGCAGCTTGAGGCCCAGCTTCTTACCCAACTCGCGTACGACCGTGCGCAGCTCTGCATCGTAGGCATCGCGCGTGGATGGAAAGCGCGGACCGAGCTTCGCTCCTGCTTTGCCCATCAGCGGACTATCGCCCATGAGATTGAGATGATCTCCGATGATCATGATGTCGCCGGCGTCAAGCGCGGCGTTGATGCCTCCGGCAGCGTTGGTGACGACAAGGGTCTCGACGCCCAGGCGATGCAGTAGGTAGACGGGCAGCGCCACGTCGTCCATCGAGCGGCTTTCGTAGTAGTGAGCGCGGCCTTGCATCACCGCAGCGGGCGTGCCCTTGATCGTCCCCAACAGCAAGCGACCGGCATGGCCCTCCACTGAAGTGGAGACGAATCCCGGGATCTCTGAATATTCGAACACGCGCGGTTTCTCAACCGCGTCGGCCACTTTCGCAAGCCCCGAGCCTAAGATCAAACCCAGGCGCGGCCGCAGTTCGCTGCGCGCACGCACGTACTGCAGCGCGGCTTCGAGCCGGTCGACGAGATCGCTCACGTTTGGGCCGCGGACACGGCGCGGCGCCCGACGTAGTTCGCCGCCAATGCCAGCAGTTTCGCGAGTTCGCGCACTCGCAGTTTCGTGCCCACCGCGACGAACACGATGCCGCCGACCAGAATCGCGGCGATCAGCGTCGCGGCATGCTGGAACAGTGTGCCCGCATCGTGCCACAGCAGGGCTTCCACGCCCCAAGCCGCTGCGGCCATCACCAGCGACGTGATGCCCACGCGCAGGATGCACGAGCCGATGAGGTCATCTTCGGCGCCGATGCGCCGGTTCAGGAGCGCGAACAGCACCAGCGCCTCGGTGAGTGAGGCTAACGAGTTGGATGCGGCGAGCCCGTTGACGCCGTACGGCTGGACGAGGAGCGCGCACGCAACGACGTTGAGCACCATGACGCAGGCGGCGACGATGACCGGCGTGCGCGAGTCGCGCATGGCGAAGAAACAGCGCGTCAGCACGATGCTGGCCGCCAAGCCGAGCAGGCCGGCCGCGTAGAACTGCATCGCGCCGGCGGTGCGCACTACGTCGCCCTGGCTGAACTCGCCGCGCTCGAACAACACGCTGATGATCGGCCGCGCCAACACGATCAGGCCCACCGCCGCTGGCACGGTGATGAGCGCCGTCATGCGCAAGCCGGACGAGGCGGTGAGGCGCAGCGACGGCATTTCTTTGGTCGCGAATTGCGCCGAGAGGACCGGGAACAGCACGGTGGCGATCGCGGCTGCGAACAGTTGCTGCGGGAAGCCGACGACCTTCGTCGCGTATTGCATGGCTGCGATGGCGCCGGCCGCCAGCGTCGAACCGAAGTACTTGTCGACCAGCAAGTTCACCTGACCGACCGCCGAGCCGATGACGATCGGACCCATGATGACGAACAGCGAGTTGAGGCCCGGATGACGCAGGTCGATGACGGGGCGGTACTTGCAGCGCCGGAAGTAGCTCGGCAACTGCACGAGCAGCTGCGCGAACAATCCCGCGGCCGTGCCGAAGACCAGCGCGTAGATGCCGTACTGGCGGAAGAACAGCAGCACGACCGCGATGGTGCAGACGTTGAGCGCGACGCCCTGCAACGCGGCCGCGCGATAACGGCGCTGCGCGTTGAGCAGCGCCTGCATGACGCCGGCGATGGACGTCGCGATGATCGTCGGCATCATGATACGCGTCATGCGGATGGTCTCGAGCGCATGGTCTTGCGGAAAGCCCTTTGCCACGAGGTGCACGATCCACGGCGCCGCCGCCCAACCCACGAAGGCGCCGAACGCGAGCACCACGACCAGCACGTTGATGACGGTGCTCGACAAGCGCCACGCTTCTTCAGCCTTGTCCGAACTGAAGTAGTCGGAGAAAATGGGCACGAGCGCGCTGACGAGCGCGCCGTTGAAGACCCCGAAGACGAGCGTCGGGATGATCGCCGCGACGATGAACGCATCGAGCTCCCAGCGTTCGCCGAAATATTGCGCGTTGACGACCTCACGCCCGAACCCGAGCACCATGCTGGCGAGCGTCGCCAGCATGACGGCGAGCGTCGAACCCGCGAGTATGCGGGGCGCTTCCTCCTGAACCGGCGTTTGCGCCGGCGCCGGTCGCTCTGCGAGAGCCATGTGCGATGCCTTCTCACCGTTGGGGGCGCGCGCCTACCAAACCTCGAGGCTAGGGTTCTCCGCGCTTCGTTCGGAACGCTACAACGGTGAGGATCAGCGACATCCTGCGGGATAAGCGCCCCTGTTTTTCCTTCGAATTTTTTCCGCCGCGAAGCGACGAAGGCGTCGCGGCCCTGCTCGACACGGTCGCGACGTTGCGCGCTTTGGATCCCGGATTCGTGTCCGTCACCTACGGCGCCGGCGGCAGCACGCGCGAAAGAACGCTGGAAGTCGTGACTTCCATCAAGTCCAGACTCGGGCTTGAGGCCATGGCGCACTTGACGTGCGTCGGCGCGAGCGTGGATGAACTACGCGACGTGATGGCGCGTGTCGCAGAGGCCGGCATCGACAACGTGCTCGCATTGCGCGGCGATCCGCCGCGCGGCTTCGAGGAATTCCGGATGCCGCCGGGCGGCCTGCGCCACGCCGCGGATCTCGTGCGTCTCGCGCGCGCAGAATTCTCTTTCTGCATCGGCGGCGCGTGCCATCCGGAGACGCACCTCGAAGCGCCGGATGCCGCGACCGACCTGCGCTACCTTGCGACGAAGGTAGAGGCGGGGGCCGAATTTCTGATCACGCAGCTGTTCTTCGACAATGAGATCTATTTCGAGTTCGTGGAGCGCGCGCGGCGCGCGGGCATCGGCGTTCCTATCATCCCGGGCATCATGCCGATCACCAGCGCCGAACAGATCGCGCGCTTCACGCGCATGTGCGGAGCCAGCATTCCGGCCTCGCTGTTGGCCGAACTTGAGGCGCGCAAAGATCAGCCCGAGGCGGTGCAGGACCTCGGGGTCGCCTTCGCCACGCTGCAATGCGCGGACTTGCTCGCGCGCGGCGCCCCGGCCATACACTTCTATACGCTGAACAAATCGCCGGCCGCACGCGCGGTCGTGTCCGCGCTGCTCGCCGCCCGTCCCTGGGAGACGTCGGGCGCCACCCGTTACGAGAGCGAGCGCCCCACGATGCCGAAGAAAATTCCCAGTTAGGACGGTTTCACCGAAAATAGTTCAGGGTCGGGCGGTATTTCGTCTTTTTGTGCACAGGAGTACCACGTCTTGCGCGTTGCGCGGTGCTAAAATGAGGGCAACCGGGGCGCTCTGAGGTCGCAGCGTTCAGCCAAAGCGTCTGCGACCCCAAGACATGGGGTTTGTAGGGACTTCTGGCGATGCACGACCGATCGCTTGTCCGCGGCCCGTACACGAAAACCGGCGTCTTCGGACATCGCCCCAAAACTGGCGAGCCTGACCGTTCGAAGCGCCCGGATGGATTGAAGCGGCCTTCCGCACCATTTGTGTCAGTGATCGTTCCGCTTTATAACGAACAAAAAATCCTCGTCGACTTGGTAAAGACGCTTCGGGAACAGAGCGCTGCCCTTCCGTTTGAAACGGAACTCCTCTTGTGTGAGAACGGCAGCCTCGACCACACCCGGGACGTTGCCAATCACCTCGTCGCGGAGACCCCAAACGTTCGCCTCGTAACCATCAATAAACCGTCCTATGGCGCCGCGATCAAGATGGGAATCTTAGAGGCCCATGCGGACCTCGTCGTAATTTTCAACGCCGACTTGTGGTGTCCGCGTTTTTTCCGTGACGCAGTGTCGCTCTTGCAGAACGGCTTTGACCTAGTGATCTCCTCGAAGCGGCACCCTGCGTCGGTCGATCGCCGACCGCCCCTGCGGCGCTTCATCACGTGGTCGTTCAACACGTTTCTGAGAGCTGCGTTCGCGTTTGAAGGTACCGATACGCATGGCATGAAGGCGTTCCGAAGATCGCGCGTTGTTGATATCGTATCTCAGTGCCGCACGGAGCGCGAGGTGTTCGATACTGAGCTTGTGCTGAGGTGTCAACGCGCGGGTCTTAAGATGCGTGAGCTGCCCGTTGAAGTGCGAGAAAACCGGGCGCCCCGACTTGGGCTCCTTAAGCGTATCCCGAGCACCGCTCGAGATATGTTCGTGATCTGGTCGACATTAGACCGCGCATAGTCACTCATCGCTTCCAGTCGGATTCAGCCTTGGGATTGTTGTTGGGGAGGCGGTCTCTTGTCACTCGCGAGACCAAAAAATGCAAAACGAGGACGATGATAAGCCTCAGCGGCTGTTAGCTCAGGGAAATTGACGCGTTTTAGAACATCTCTTCTGACGAAAAATGCGTTCACACCGCGACTCTCGGTGCCGATCAATGCGTAACCTAACCGATCTCCAAGCAGTTTGAGCGACTGAAGGCTGGCGCCAAACGCCATTCTTTCTATGGCTGTGGGGTTGTCATACGGCATGACCCACTCTTCGGGGGGAGGAATGGCGGCATTATATTCGATCACAACGATGCGTGGACGATGGTTAGTCAATGCTGCCCATACCCAATAGTCATTACCATCGATATCTATCGAGAGCAAATCGAGCTCTACCGGGACCAGCGCTGCCTGAAAAATGCTCTCGATGTTGTCAGCCGAGACTGTGCGATTTAGGGTCGTTACCTTCGTATGCTTGTAAAGTTGGCTCAAACAATCGTACTTGACAGTGTCAGATTCAAGCATCAAACCTTGCCAAGAGTACTGGCGGGCCAACAAGGCGGTGTTGCATTCTTCCCCTGTGCCAACGCCGAACTCTACAAAATAGCGATGCTGGACGCCGATCCTGAAGATGAGCTCTTTAATAATGCCATCTTCCCCGTTTTGTGAATAAATTGACTTCTCATAACGATTGAGGTGCTGTAGATGAAGCAGTTCGCGACTTTTTCTATAGTGTCGCAGCAAATCGAGAGCGTGCGCGCCGCCGTTATCGGCAATAAATCGCAAAGTGCGCTGAATCAAACCGCGCAAATTCAATCACCTGCCAGCATGGGTTAATGTCGCCGAAAGCAACCGCGTCTGTTTTCCAGTAGCGCGCTCCTGAAAGTAGATCACGATCGAGTCGTTTGCAAACGCAGATGGCCGGAGTGAATTCGGCGTAAGCGTGAAATCCTGACTTCCGTTGGCTCGCAGTACCGCAAAGGTGCGCTTTGGGTCCCAGTTGGAGAGGGCCAGGGAGTCGTCGAGCAGCAGAAAGTCCCCTTCCAATTCCTCTCTGGTTGGGTTCACTTCGTGAATAGTGATCGAGTTCACAACGCCGGTATTTGAATCGATATTCGTAGAGAGGATGGTCGCATACGGCGCACTTGCAGCATCGCGAGCGCAACCAGTCAGCATCAGAAGCGCCACCGAAATCGTAGCTTTCAGAATACTACAAGCCCTCACTGAATGATCGGCTGGCGCGCGTGACACACCAGGTTTTCGCACCAATCAAGGTCGAGGGGCGCGGTCATGACGATTCGCGGAATCAATCCGAGGATGTGAGTTTCCGATGTCGCATAATGCATCCGATAGATGTCGACCGATGCAAATGACAAGCGCATCAACGCGTAGAGATCGTACCATGGGTAGCCTTGAACGTGCGTCACGTCGCGAAAAATGGCCCCTGGCGAAAGAGCGTTCGGCGTTCCCAAGACCATCGCTGCGTCCGGTGCGAGCTTCCGCAGCACGGACGCCAAAATGCCGCCAAAGAAATCGTCTGCCGTCATGTGTTCAGCGACTTCGCTGGCGATGAGGAGATCAACGCCCGCGGGGACGGCCTCTGGTGACGGGATGCGATCGTAAGGACCTTCTACCGCCTCGTCGCGTTCTAGCGCGAAATAGCGCGCGATACGAGCACCGTATCGACGTTTGAGAAAAAATGCGAGGGAACCGGGGCCGGGACCGATCTCCAGCACGGTAAGCGCGCGCGTGCTAGCCCGCACGCATCGTTCGACGACCGCGAGGATCGGGGGATTGTCGCCGACATACACCGGGCCGAATTTCTTATACGGCATGTCGGGTTGGCGCAGCCCAATCGTCGGAAAGCTCACGCGAAACGGGGGTGCGCACACGTCGAAGACCGTTTGAGCCCTGTACTTTCGGAGGCCTTCGCGGCGCAGCTCGATCAGCTTATGATAGCTATCGCCGATTGCCACGCACAACTCCAAGAATTCTGGGGCGGGACGCAAGGAGGATCCACACTGCAGCAATCGAGCAAAGAGCAAGCCCCGCTAGCAAAGCAGCGCGACCGTCATTTCCCCAGGCATACGAAAGCCGCAAGTCGTAGGTCCCGATGCCGCTAACCACCCACCCGTTTTCGAAGAGGTTCGCTTCGACGTGCGTCGCGTGGACGCCGGGAGGCGCGCTGATCTTCCAACCCTCGCTGAACGACGAGTTCATAACGAGCATGAACTCCTTTGGCGCACGTTGGACATGGATTATCCAATCAGTCGATCCCGCCCGACGCGTTGTAATGCGCTGCGGCGTGGACAGCTTCATATTTGTAAGCCGCGTAACATATGTCGGCGAGACGTTAAGCATCTCAAGCGTCGCAACCCCGAGATCTGTCGACGTGTCCTCGTAATTCTCCGTACCTGTGTAAAAATAGGCGTCGAAGCCCTCTACGTTTTCGGGTAATTGGAATTGCGTTCGGATCATCTGCAGACCTTGTCGACTGGCAACAAATGCTGTCGCTAGTCGTTGCCCGGTGTCCGAGTTAACCGCCACCGTCGCGCTATCGCCGCGGGTGCGCACAAGGGGTATCGTCAGCTCGTATGTCGCAGCCGGTAAAAGATGCGAAAAATGCGATCGCACATCCCAACCCGAGGCTTTGGTCTCTATGTGAAAATACTCTCGGCCGTTTGGGGAACGCAGTCGGTCGGCACGTACGCCGAAAACGCGGGCCGGCGGCTCGCCGACGGGCTCTGGGGCCTCCCACACCGCGGAGACGTCTGATATAGCTGATACTGCGGAACGAGTGTCGAGGGGCGTTACTGCTTTAATCGCAGCGAGCTGCGTAGCATTCTTGGCAAGAATGTCCGCGTTCGCAGCAAAGTACGGTGAGGTCGGGTAAAATCGCCCGGGGTCGCCAAGCAACTTCCACTCGTGGGAGCCGACAGCGTTGGCCACGATGATCCGCGTAAACGTCACGCATCCGGGGCGATCTGTGCCCTTTACCAACAGCCACAGGGCGAGTGACCTGTCCTCCGGGCTCGGTTGGAACAGCCGCATATAGGTGGTGTTTTGCGTGTTGGAAAGGAGCGCGACGGTGAAGCCGCGCTTCGTGCCGCTCACGTCATTCAGCAGCTTTAGGGCGGGCAACGCGGCGTCCGAGCTGTACGTAACAGCAATAATATTGATACCCTTGCGCAGTTGCGCTGAGTCGAGCGGCAATCGTTTTACCAGCACTCCGTAGGGATCGGCGCATAGCCGTTGCGGTGTATTCCATCTATCTACTGCACGAAGATCGATACGAACCGGCGGCGCATCGCCGTAAAGTAACGCGGACGGGGCCAGAGGGGTCGCGACATCCACAGACTGGTTGCCATAATCAAACAGTGTCAGCTCGCCCGGTCGATTGAACGGGCGCGGAACGGCGATCGCCTTGGAAACGATCGATGGTCTTTCCCAGGTGGCTGCCGAGATGCCAAAAGACTTCGCGGTCGCTGGAAAAGATGCGGCCGTGTCAAAAGTGAACGTCGTACAACAGTTGCTACCCAGCCTGCGGGTCGAATCTGAAGCGACGAACGCCACAGATTTACACGACCCGATGATGCGGCAAGCCATACCGATTTGTGGAACGTCCGTCGGCCCCGTCACTACGCGGGCCGGCGCATAGATAAATGGGTTCACAAACTGAGCGTCAATCTGGTAGACGTGAAGGCTGCCCTCGTTCAGCGCTGCTTTTAGCCCGCGCGGTGCAACGCGAAGCTGGTCGGAAAATCCCGGGGCGAAAAAATCGAGATTGAAGGAGTCGTCTTGGACGACAAAACCAATGTGGTAAAGACCGAGGACGTCTGAAACTTGCGAATCACCGATGCCAGTCCGGAAGCGCTGAAACGCGTCGTCGATTGCGGTGTTCCCCTGGAGTCCTGAGTCATACAAGCGAGTCAGCAGCGGCCGACCCACGAGATTCGCATGTATGCCCGCGCCAACGTATCCCCATTGATAGGTGTCCCAAAGCACCGGCGCTACCGGCAATTGAAGTGCGCGGTCGTCTCCAGGCTGCGCGTTGAGAAAGTTCGCGACGCGAACATAACTCGCAGGGATCTTCACGTAAAGCTGGCGCCAAAAAAGATCGCCGGTGAACATCGGATACGCTGCGATGCCGAGAAGAATGAAGCTGCCCGCAGCGACGGGGATGCTCATTCTCGAAGTCCTCAAGCGAATACTGGACAGCGTAAGGCCAGCCAGGAGCGCATACCCGATGGCGACCAGCCACTCGAACTTATCGAACGAATTACGGAATGCTTGAAAGAGCGTAACGTGATCGGATAGCCATGCGAAGATGTTCCCAGCCGGCCACGCGGTGCCTTTGGCAAAGAACAGAGCGATCGCGATCACCGACAGGATGATAATGGCACGCTTTCGGTAGCGCTGAAAGAAAAGCGAAGAGAGCGCGAGGATCGGCAATGCCAAAGTGCCGGCGATAACCACCGGATTGGTCACGTATGACGGTCCTTCCGGAAGAAATAGCTGCGGGCCGACCTTATTGAAGAACGTGTATTCGCCGACGAGCCGAACCGAATTGCCCAGCGAGCTGAACAGCGATGTAACGTGCAACGTGTCGAGTGAATACTGCGCTTGAGCGCTGACGAAGCCCAAGAGTGCGTGGCGCGTTGCAAGCGCGATCGGCAATCCGAACATCATGTTCAAGCCGACATAAAAAAGCCCGAGTTGCGCGAGCCGAGGTAGCGTCGCCGCATCGAACCTCCTAAAGGCGAACAGCAGTGCAATCATTCCCATCAGGGGAATTTGTACCATAAAGACGGCCGGATTGACCCACCCGCACAACGCCACAACGTTATACAAGAAGAATTCCACTACCGCCATCGGCTTGCCGGTTAGAACGTAGCGAAGAAACGCTGCGACGATGCCCGGAAACGCTGCGCACGCAAGAAGCGTCGTTGGAAACAGACCATGGATCCAGATCAAGAAAAATGGATTGACGACGGCGGCGACGCCGACGAATACCTCTGCGGGCAATGCGCGATTGTCTGGGAAAAGCTGCCGAAAGAGCCGCAGCGTCAAGAGCGACTGCATCAGCGCGATGACGTAAATCCAGAAGTGGTTCACTGCAAGCGCCGACAGTCCGAGATTGCGCAGCAGCCAGTCCACGAAAATGATCGGGACGAGCAGTGGGCGCTGAAAAGCGCTTTCCGCGCCTAAACCAGCCGCATAGTTCCAACTGGAGAGGAGGCGGTGCAGTGCGAGAGAGGGATCCAACTCCGGCGTCATCGCATCCGCGCCAGTGATCAGCGCATGAGCAGGTAGTGAAATGCTCACGACGACAAGAACGACTGCTCCCACAATAAGATATGAGAGTTTGTCTGCGAAGATTCGGCGGAAGCTATTCAATCTGGCTCCCGTTGGAGGTGGCTCGCTCTATTATGCGGCTCGGTAAATGGCCACGCAGTCCGCAGCCATACGCTCCCAAGAAAACGCATGTGCTCGGGCACGCCCCTTTGCGCGCAAGGCTTCTCGCTTCCCCGGATTCTCGATTAGATCAATGAGCGCATGAGTTATGCCTTCAGTATCGAGGGGGTCGACGAGCACTGCCGCATCACCGGCGACCTCGGGTAACGAGGTCGTCGCCGAGGTCACAACCGGCGCGCCGCAGGACATGGCTTCGAGAATCGGAAGGCCGAAGCCCTCATAAAGCGAGGGGTACAACATCACCTCTGCTGCGTTGTACAGCTCCACTAAGTCCTTTTCGCTTACAAACCCCAACAATCGCACACGGTCGCCAATCCCGAGCTGCTGACTGTAAGAGGCAAACCTGGCACGCGCGGAGTCATCCAAACCAAACAATATGAGTTGGTGCGTTGCGCCTGTACGACGTACGCATCGCGCGAACGCATCGATGACGCGTATCGTATTCTTGCGCGGATCAGCGGCGGCGGGCGCGACAAAATAACGATCGCTTCGGTAGCGCTGTTTCGCCGCGTCGCGTTCGGCGTCCGGCAATTCTCGGAAATGCTCTCCGGCCGCTAGCGCGACCGATCGAACTTTGGACGGCGACACGTCTACGTACTTGAGGATATCCCGGCGAGAAAACTCCGAGTCGGTGATGATCGCGCTCGCGCGCATGCTGGCAGCCGGCACGCAAAGCCGATAATACAAACGCTGTGCGCGGAGCGACGCCGAAAGCGCGCCGGTGCCGCCGGACTCCTTTGCGAGAAAAATAACGTCGTGGACGGTGAGCACGAGCCGAGTCCTACCCAGTGGCGTGATTGGCGCCGTATTTGCGGGGCAGTGGACGACGTCTATTCGATCGCGGCGAAGCTGCATGGGAAATGTCAACTGTTCCCACACCGGGTAGAATTTGGGCCAGATCAAGCGCGGCGTAAACGCGTCACATGCGGGAATCAGCTTGACCGCTTGCGGCGAATCCACGTAGATGAAGTACTCGTGCTCTTTGGGGAGGCGTGAAAGGCCGGTTAGCAGGCCTGCTATCGAGGTCCCGATCCCGCGTGGCACTCTCAGGAGACGGCCGTCGATGCCTATGCGCATGTTAGAGCGTCTCGTAGACCTCTCGAAGAGCCTTTACAACGTTTGGCCACGCCCTGCGCTCCCGCAGTTCGGACAGAAAGGCGCACGAGCGGCTCCGAAGACCATCCTCGTTGTCGAAAAATGCGTCGAGGGACTCGGCTAGAGCGCCGGGCTCGAGTTTAAAAAACGTCGGCGCGTGGGGGAATGAACGTTGGAATGCAGCGGAGAGCAACACCGGCAAGCCATAGCCGATCGCCAATGCCAATGGACCGCTCGACGACATCGCAATCGTGTAGGGCAAAACCAAGACGTCGGCAGCGGCGAAAAGGTTTGGGATTGCTGCGTCTGGGACGAAGCCCAAAAAGTGCACTCGGTCGCGCTCGACCGGCAGCCTTGTCAAGACGGTTTCTGGATCCAAACTACCGCGCAACCGTTCGGGAATGCTGCCTGCGATCACTAGGTGCAAAGCCGGACGGCGTTGCAACATCCTCTGCAACTCCGCGAGGAGATATTCTATACCTTTGTAAGCCGCCAGATAACCGAAAAAGAGCGCTACCTCTGCCTCTGCGGGTAATCCGAAACGACGCCTCGCTTCCCCACGTTCTGGGGCCTTCGAGACGGTTTCGACGCCCAAAGGGATGACCGTGACGGGCGTCTTCGTGTCGTATTCCTTCACGAGCAAATCGCGCAAAAATGTCTCGTGCACGTGAATTCGGTCGCTGCACCGGGCTACGGCGCGAATCAATGTCCGCCACACGATGCGCGTAACTGCAGCGTTTCCTGGCATCCGGTTCGCGCGCACGAATTCATCCGACACCTCCGAGAGCGGCATGATGCCGTGAATCGTGGTCACGATCTTGTAACCGCGAATGCGCAGATAGGCCAATGCGAAAGGCAACAAGATCGCATTCAAGAGGCCGCCGTATGCGAAAAGCTCGTGCTGAACGTGGACGATCGGGGCTCCCAGCTCCTGTATTCGTACGAGCGCCTGACCGATGGCACGAGACGATCCGCGAACGAATGACGGATAGACCGGGATCCCCCCATCGTTCCACATTTGCACACCGCCGTTGGTGGCGCGCGGGCCGACGATGCTAACAGAAACGGCCGCCGATGCTAGTTCATGCGCTAGGCGGCGGCTGTACCAGTTCAGCGCCGAGTCACCGCCGCCGGACATTTCCGGGCCACCTTCAAGGCAGTACGGCGTCAGCATCGTGACGGTCTTGCTCAGGTGGTCGGACCTTTCATGGACGTATTAGTCTGCACCACAAATTGCTGGCGAACACCCCACGCGCCGAGGGGATATGTTCGCGTAGCATTTGTCTCTTCAGCCAGGCCATGCCTGAATACGGCCGGTGGAGAACATGCTTGTGGAAATAGAAGAAGTTCGTGTCGAGCACTGTGAAAAGACCTCCAGTGAACTCAACATCCATGACACTGAGCGATTGCGCGCGCGCGATTTCCTCTAGACGATTGACCGAGTAGTGTCGATGCCCGAAGAACCAACTGGGGTCAAGCGGGTTCAACAGGTTTGCGACAGGCGTGCTGAGGATGATGCTCCCGTGCTTCTTAAGAACCCGAGCGGCCTCGGCGAGCAATAAGCCCTCGCTCCCGACGGGCACGTGCTCTATAATTTCGGTCAGCACCACGACATCGAACGAGCCGTCCGAAAAGGGCAAGGCCGAAACTGATTGAACCACCGCGAAGTTCGCTCCAGGGACCAATCGCCTTGCGGTTTCGACTGCCGGAGCGGCTGGCGCTATGTCGACGCCGGTATAGAAGCGGTGCAGGTCGGGCGGCAATTGCCGAGCCAGTTCGCCCTCCCAGCACCCCACGTCGAGTACTGCTCCGCCGCGCAAGTGCTGTTGAACCAATTGCGCTGCGCGGAGCAGTCGCAAAGGTGGATCCGGCGGCCTACCAGGAGACGGCGCAGTATACGTCATCTCGCCGCTCCGGCGCACGAGTTTCTGGAAGAGAGTGGGCGTCTTCATTGCGCTACTGGTCCCATCTGGATCCGCACGTGTCTATCGCCACAGGGCTGGCGACGATGGCCTACGCGACACGGGCGTTGCGGGACGATGTGTAGTATTTCGCTTGCCGAAAAAGCTCATGCGCCTCAGCGAGCATGCGCCACCCATCTTATTCGGTCAAACTTCAGCGCGCCTTCTCCGGGTAGGACGCCCGGAACCTTGCTTGGCCCTAAAGGCATCGCACTTCGTGGGTGGACGCAGCCAAAACGCCCTAGTCACGAGGTCTCCTTCAGGAATCGACAGTGTGATTCAAGAAGCAGAGCCTGTGAACGACGCCACCTTCGACGGCAGCGTCTCCGTCATAATGCCGGCGTACAACGAGGCGCGCAACATCGCCGGCAATCTGCGCGAAACGGTCGAGACGCTTTCCGCCATGGATTGCGACTTCGAGGTCATTCTCGTCGACGACGGCAGCTCGGACCTGACCTATCTCCAAGCCGCCAAGACCATCGCCGTGAGTCCCACGCGCCTGCGCGTGATCCGCTACGACCGCAACCTCGGCAAAGGCAACGCGCTGATGTGCGGCTTCAGCTATGCGCGCGGCGAGTACATCGTGTTCCTCGACGCGGATATGGATCTCCATCCGCGGCAGTTGCCGCGCTTTTTCCAAATCATGCAGGAACGGAGCGCCGACGCCGTCGTGGGCAGCAAGTTCCATCGCGAGTCGCGCGTCGAGTATCCGGCGGTGCGCCGCATGTACAGCACCGTGTACTACGGGCTCGTGCGGCTTCTCTTCGGTTTGCCGCTCAAAGATACGCAAACCGGCATCAAACTTTTCAAAGCTGAGCTCTTGCGCAGAGTCTTCGCGAAAGTGCTGGTCAAGCGTTTCGCGTTCGACATCGAGGTGCTCGCCAACGCGCACCG
Source organism: Candidatus Tumulicola sp. (assembly GCA_035601835.1). Lineage (NCBI taxonomy): Bacteria > Bacillati > Vulcanimicrobiota > Vulcanimicrobiia > Vulcanimicrobiales > Vulcanimicrobiaceae > Candidatus Tumulicola > Candidatus Tumulicola sp. Next base: position 125,982 of record DATNNM010000016.1, read on the forward strand.
CTTGGGCTATCGGATCGTCGACGCACCGGTCACGCTCACGTTCAGCCGGAAATTCGGGCGCGTGAAGATGCACGACGTCATCGACGTCCTGAAAGACACGCTGGCCATCTTCTACCGCATGCACATCCTTCATTACTACGATCGCCAGCCCGTGGATCTCGATCCGCGCACATACGGGATGCCCGCGGTCGAGATCACGCAGACCGATCTCGTCGGCCCCTGAACGGACCTGAAGGTCCGTTGCTACGTCAATGAACGTTCTGATCCTCAGTTGGCGGCTGCCCACGCACCCGCGTGCGGGAGGAGCGGAGCATCTGACGCAGCGGATCGCTGAGGGTCTCGTTCGCAAAGGGCACTCAGTCACATGGGGTGGCGGGGGTCACGATGCGGGTGGAAGCAGCGTGACGTATCGCGGACTCGGATCTGAATTGCAGGCGATCGCTCGGGCAGCGGGCCTGTATCGCAGCCTCGCGCCGCGGCCGGACGTCGTGGTCGAGCAGGTCAACACGCTGCCGTTTTTCGCACGGCGATTCTCGCGGGTTCCGGTATTGACATGGTTCAATCAATTGGCGCGCTCGGTGTGGTGGCACGAGGCGCCGTTTCCGCTGAACGCCTTCGGGTACGCTGCCGAGCCGCTCTACCTCCTTTACTACCGCAACGCCGATGTCGTGACGATCTCGAAGAGTTCGGCCGAGGACCTGCGTCGCCACAAGGTCGGGAAACGCGTCAGCATCATCCCGGTCGCGGTGGACATCGTGCCCGAGAACGAACTCACATCGAAGACGGTCACGCCGCTGCGGCTCGCCTTCGTAGGCCGAATCGTTTCATCGAAACGGCCGGAAGATGCGATTGAAGCACTCGTCGTCATCCGGCGCACGACGCCCGCGACGCTGGACATACTTGGGCCTGGAGAACCTCGCTACTTCGAGCGCCTCCGCGCGCTCGTGCAGCGGCGCGGCCTGGACTCTAGCGTTATGCTGCGCGGTTTTGTCGACGAAGCGACCAAGCGCAGCGTTTTAAAGCACAGCCATTTGCTGCTCGTGCCGTCGGCGAAAGAGGGCTGGGGCCTTGTCGTGACCGAGGCGAATCGCGTGGGGACGCCGGCTGTGGCCTACGACGTCGACGGTCTCCGCGATGCCGTTATCGACGGCGAGACTGGTTGGCTTTGTCCTCCGAACCCCCAGGCTTTGGCAGCGGCTGTGCTCGCTGCGGTGGCGGACCCTTCTCGCTACGAACGCGTTCGCGAGCGCGCGATGGCATGGTCAAAGACGCTAACGTGGGACGCGACCGTGAGCGCTTTTGAAGGCTGTCTTATCGAAACGCTGGCCCGGCAACGCGCGGGCGCAACGCCGTCAGACAAAGCAGCACGAGACACAGCGTGATCCCTGCGACAGCAAGAGCCTGAAGCTGCCTGAATAAGACACTCGGTTTGAAATAGACGTCAATGTCGCGCAGCGCATGCGGGGGCACGATCCAACCATTGAAGATGCCGTCGACGGTGACGTGCCTCCACGCCAGATCCCTGCCGGCGGCGGCCACGTGCCAGCCCTCGGCGAAGCTGTTTCGCAATACGAATAAGCGCGTCCCCTGCGGCAGCCGTGCTGTGTAGCGATCCACGTCTCCAATCCAGTGCACGGGCATGATGCGCGGCGCTTTGCCGGCGACGGCCACGACGTCCCCGGTCCGGTTCGGCACTACTCGCAGCGAGATGTTCTTGAACTGAACCACTGACGGAACGAAATCTGCAGCGCCGATCAGTTCCAGCGCGACGGCATCATTGCCGGCTCCGACGTGCACGTCCGCCTGCACGGTCTGCCAGCTGTCGCCGGCGTGAAAGCCGCTTTCCCACAGGGTTTGGCCGTCGCTGCCGGCGAGGCGCACCACCGGTTCTTGCCCCTTGAGCGAGCGCGCTTCCAGTCTGACGCGCACGATCAGGCCCGACGCGCCGAAGATGGTTTGGCGCTCGCTGAGGTGCCCTTGGCGTGCGCGCAGTTCCAAAACGCCGCCTGGCTCGATGGAATAACTCTCGCGGCTTTGGGCTTGAGGAAGCGGCCGTCGCGTCTCCTGGTTGATGATCGGACCCCATAGCCCGTGCTCAAACGCCGGGTCGCGAAGCAGGCCGGGACCGTCGACGCCGGGTTCCAATCGGATCCGCCCTGCTGGTACCGGCGCGATGAGGTCAGACTGGATCAACGACCCCTCACCGATGAGCCGCATGCGCCTCACGCCGGCGTGGCGATACTCGTTGATCGTAGGATCGGCAGCCGTCTTGAACGCGTACCCCGCCAACGCCGGTCGTCCGCTTGCGGCGTTGATCACTCGCTGCCAGCGGTGCCATCGCTCGCCGAACAGCAAATCGTCGTCATCGATCGATGCTCCCGCGGCCGCGAAGGATATCGCCGGCTCGGCGCCCCGAACGTTCTTGTACTCCAGCTCTGCCAGCAGCTTGTCGTCGCGCGGCAACGATCCGCGCGACGCGATGCTGGCACAGCTTGAGCCGATACCGGTGACAAGGCGCAAGACCCCCTGCCCCAGAGGTGCCGCACTGGGCTGACTCATGCGCTCGGTCAGCGGCTGCCTGCAATCGGCGACGAGCGTCCACCCTTCGCCCTCGAGCACGTTTGGCTGGAGTTGGTAGACTTCGATCTTCAGGGGCGCATCCCGCGGCGCCGTGTAGACCCCGAGATCCATCCGCGCGTCGGTGGAGATCGGTTGTGCCGCGACATAGTAATCATCGCCGATGCGAATTGCGATTTCCGCGCGCGCCGGCGCGGTGAGCGCAATGACGACGTCGCGAGCCCAGACCAGGGGCGCGCCGCTGGTTTCGACGCGAGGACCTTCGAAGTGCAAGTTCAGCGTGCGCGGCGACACGAGCCGTGCCGAGACCGCAAAGGTTCGCGGCGTCAGCCAAGCCTTACCCAGCTTATCCAACGAGTATGCAGATCGGTGCTCCCCGGAACCGATGGAAAAACCGAGCGCACGCGGCGAGCCGGTCGTGTCGTCCGATGCGTCGAGCCATGCCGCCTCGCCGGGTAGGAGCGCGCCGGCGCGCACCAGATCGGGCGGGTCGGGGGAGAGCCATTGGCCGGCGCCGTCATAGGCCGAGATGAACGCCTCCGCGCCCTGCACGCGATACACATCGAGCTTGCCGAATGAGATCACCTTGCGGATGCCCGGCTGGTGTGCGAGGTACGAGGCGACATACGCTGCACCCAAGATGTGCCGGAACGGCATCGTCGTTTTGATGTCGTTGCGCTGCAGGATCCAGCCGATGCCCGACGCCCGCAGAGCCGGCGCCATCGGAGCGTCAGGCCTGCTTTGAATGCTCTCCAAGATACCGCCGAGCATGCTACGCGCCGCGGGAGAAATTGCCAAATACCCATAGGGGTCCGACGCGAGGAGGACGACCGCTGCGTGGATCAATGTGCGCGGCGGTCCGTCTGCGCCGTAATAACCCCAGTCGTACGGCATTGCGTAGAAATCGTCGTTCGGCATGATGAGAACACGCTCGCTGCCCGCGCCCCGGTTCAAGAATGCCGCTGCGTCGTACCAATATTGCGGAATGTCCACGACCGTGCGCGCCTGCCCATTGAGCCACTCGTCGGACAGCGTGGCTCCGACGTCAAAAGGCACGCCGCTCGCGATCAACAACGCGAGCAACGCGAATGCCGCGACCCTCTCGATCGTCTGGCGTGCCCGAATCTGCGCGCGGGCGAGCATACCGCCGATGCGTGACACCACCTCGACCAGGCCGAGCGCAGCCAACGTGAACAACGCCAAGTACAGGGTGATGCCGGCCTCGACGAGTGGATCGCGCAGGAGCCAGAAGAATGGGATGTGCTGGTACAAGAAAGCGTTCGCCTCACCGAAGGGTGCGTGATAGCCTTTGGCCAGGAATGCCGACACGGCGAGCACCGCGAACAACGCAGCAAGGCGACGCCGGTATGGGCTCAACACCGACGCAAGCGCGAAGACAAGCGGCGCGAAGACGAGCTCCCGAAGCGGCGCGCGCTCGTACATCCAGAACCACGGAGCATACTCGCGGTAGTCGAGCGACCAAATGGCTTTCATCGACAGCAGATTCAACAGGCTCGCGCGCCGGTCGACCCATGCCCACCCTATGGGACCCTCGAAAGTCTGCGACGCCGCGCCGCCACCGCCGAGCGTGACGATCACCTGGTACGCCCACCAACCGTTGATCGCAAGGCTGAACATCACGCCGAGAGCCAGGCCCACGGCCGTTTGCCGGAATGTCCGCCAGACCACCCAGCCCGCGACGATCCATCCCGCAGCCCACGCCAAGAAATACGCGGCGATCGGCGGCGTGCCCGCGATCATCATGACGCCGAGGCTCATCAGCCCGCATTCGGCCGCGAATCGTAACGGCGAGATGGGTTGGCGCAGTCGCCGGACGAGCCAACCGGCGGCAAGCGGGAAAAACCCGATCGCAAATGCGTCGATGTAGTTGAGAAACGTCGTCGCGTTGTACAATGATAGCGGCAGCGCGAGGCCGGCGATCAACGCGACGACCGGGCGCTCGGGGAAAAGGCCCCGCACGAAATACGCGGTGCCTATGCCTTCAAAGATCAGCAACGCGGTGTAGAACGTGAACTGCTGCAGCGGCGGGGGGAATCCGATGTGGGCCAGGAGTCCGCACAGCGCCGCCGGCAGTATCCCTTCGGGATTGAAGCTGGTAGAACCAAGACCGCTGACGGAGATCGACCACAACGATAGGGCATAGGCAAGATGCTGGTTGCCGGGAATGGCGTAGCCCGGCCACAAGTCGCCCAGCGCTATGAGCCCGTTTCGGTGGAACGCACCGAAGGCTGCGAGAAACAGAGTCACGCCGACGATGCCGTATGGCATCGCCATCGCTCGCAAGCGATCGACAAACGTCACTCGCTCAGCTTCAGTTCTACTGAAAAGCGCACGCGACGGCGATTCGCGGTGAGCTTGCGGTTTTCCAGCATGAGAGGGATGCGCTGCTGAGCATGGGTAAAGTACGGTCGGTGAACGCGGGTCTCGTTTCGATCATCGTCACGACCAAGAATTCGGAGCGCACGCTGCGCGCGTGCCTTTCGAGCGCGCGCGGGCAGACATATCCGGATGTCGAAATCATCGTGGTCGACAATGACTCGACCGATGACACCATGCGCATTGCCCGCGAATTTGCCGATTCCGTCGTGCAGGGCGGCCCAGAGCGGTCGGCACAGCGCAACATCGGCATCCGCGAGGCGCGCGGTGCGTGGGTGCTCGTGCTCGATTCGGACATGGTCCTTGATCCCGACGTGGTCGCCGAATCGGTTGCGGCAGCCAAGCAGTGCAATGCAGCGGGTGTCGTCGTCCCGGAGTTCTCATTCGGCGAAGGCTTTTGGGGCGCGTGCAAGATCCTCGAGCGCTCATTTTACACGAACGACGGGATCGTCACCGCTGCGAGATTCTTCGACCGTGAAACAGTTGTCTCGCTCGGAGGATACGATGAATCGCTGACCGGCCCCGAGGATTGGGACATGTCGATCCGCGTGTGCGGCAGTCCCGCGACCGTATTCGCGCAGACGCGCATCCTTCATGATGAAGGGCGGCATTCGCTCGGATCGCTCTTTGTGAGAAAATTCTACTACGGCAGAAGCATGCCTCGATTTATCCGAAAACACGGCGCAAGCGCTCTATGCCGGCTCAACCCGTTTCGGGGCGCGCTGCTTCGCAATTTCTTTCATATCTTCAAGAATCCGGTGCTCGGATGCGGCCTCGTGGTGATAAAGATGGTCGAATCGACCGGCGGTTTTCTCGGCATGCTGGATGGACGCGTTCGCTCGAGCGACGCCGTGTACCGCAAGGCTTAGCCGTGAACCCGCCGACCTGGAAGCGAGTGCAGCTGAACTGTAACTCGACTTGCTCACGCTTGCTTCAAAAGATCCATTGGATCGGTGTCTTTGGGCGGAAACGCGAATGAACGCTTCGCTCGCTCGATTTTTCCGCGCTCTGCCCTCGCCGGTACAGGGATTCATCCGCTCACTCATCGAGATATGGCCGGGCGTGCTCACGTATCACCAGGACGGCCTGGCGACCCGCCATTCGAGCGACTTTCTCGCCGAAGCGCGCTTCAGACGCGCTTATGCTGCGGGTGCGGCCACGAAATCGTGGGGAGAGGTGGACGTTCAATGGCGCGCATACGTGTGCTGTTGGGCTGCTTCCCACGCCGCGCGCCTCGAGGGGGACTTCGTGGAGTGTGGCGTCAATCGTGGCGCCAACGCACGCGCGATCGTCGACTATCTCGACTTTGCTCGATTGCCGAAGACGTTCTATCTGCTGGACCTGTTTGCTGACTCCGACCCTAGTGGCTCCGGTGATGACCTCTACGAGGACGTCATCAGGACATTCCGCGACTTCCCAAATGTGCGGCTCGTGCGCGGGCGGATCCCGGGCACCCTTCCGATGGTCACACCCGCGAAGGTCTGTTTCCTGGCGATCGACATGAATGATGCCGGGCCCGAGATTGCAGCCGCCGAGCATTTTTGGGATATTCTCGTGCCGGGCGCTATCATCGTGCTCGACGACTACGGTGATCGTCTTTTTTGGCGTCAAAAGGTCGCGTTTGATCATTTCGCTCAGCGAGTCGGCGTGGAGGTGCTCTCCCTGCCCACCGGCCAGGGGCTCATTCTAAAACCGGGATGATCCTTCGCCGAATCACAGCCATGGGCGCCGAGCGGCTCTATGCAGGCCTGGCGGTCGTTGCCATCTTCGCTGTCGCTTTCCATTGGTGGCGCCCAGGCTATACCATCAGCGGCGGCGACAGTGTCTATCCGCCGGATCCGTTCCACCAACTGCTCGTGAGTTTCTCTGCGTGGAATCACTCCCCCAGCATTTTGGGCTCCGCATCGGGGGGAAGCGCGTCGGCTCCGTTCCTACTCGTTCTCGGCGTGCTGAGGCTCATGTTCGGCAGCAGTCTCGCGCAGATTATCGCTCTAAGCCTCCTCCAGACGGGCGCTTGGTTAGGAATGCAAGCATTTCTCCGGCAGTTACGGGCCTCCGCGGGGGCCGCCGCGATTGGGGCAACGTTCTACGTGTTCAACCAGTGGTCGATCCAGTTTTTCGGCTTCAACTATGCACTGGAAATCCTGATGATCTTGCTGCCGATCGCGGGTGTCTTGGCGCTGCGGTTCAACCCCCCGCGCGCGCGCGTGCTCTCGTTTTGCTTCGTGCTCCTCGTTGCGATACCGTGCGCCCCGCTGGGGGTCAACCCGGCACTCATCCTGCTGGCGCTTTTCGGCTTCGCATCGCTCGCTGGCCTCGCATTTCTGCTGTCGCTTCACCGGCGTGAATTCACCCGTTGGATGCTGGGCACGCTGGGACTCTCTCTGGTCGCCGCCGCCTGGTGGCTCCTTCCTATCTGTTGGCAATATCTGGACAGCCTCCATACCTTCGTGCTTTCGCCAAGCGCCTGGTCCTGGGTGATCGCGCGATCGTCGATCCTCAACAACTTGCGATGGACTCCGATGTGGCAGTGGAGGTCGGGCTACACGCCATACGCGCCTGTCGTCGATGGCTCTCCGCTGCTGTATGCGGCCGAGTTCGCGTCGATCGCCGCACTGTGTCTCGCACTAGCGTTTAGCACCGGCGAGCAGAGACGAATCCTTAGGTATAGCGCCCTCATGGTGGCCGCCGCGATCATCATCTCCAAGGGATTGCATCCGCCGGCGACGTGGTTCAACGAGTTGCTCTACAAGGTGCCCGGGATGTTCCTGTTCCGCGAACCGACTAGCAAAGCGCCGCTCATCGGTTTGATTTTCGCGAGCGTCGGGCTAGCACTATGCTACGACGTAGTCGCAGCTCGCATACGCCGAGCTGCCGGTCGCCTTGTGCTCGCCACGGCATTGATCGTACCGCTGATCCTGTCGGCGTACCCTGCCGTCACTAGGGACAGAGACGCGACGGACGACATACGATCCCATTACACCCGCGTTCCGGGCTACTGGCTCGACGCCATTGACTATCTCAATGCGCAGCCAGACTTCGCGGGAATCCTCATGCTCCCACCCGTTTCATACTATCAGGTGAACTATGGGTGGTTTTATGGGAGTGATGGCATCACGACCGCGCTCCTGAACAAGCCCATCGATCGTCTGGTCAGCCAGGACCTGTATTCAATCTCGCCCCAGCGGCTAGCGTTGAATTCCCGCATTCGGACTGCGCTCTTCTCGGGTTCGCCCTTGCTCGGGCGCATGCTCGGCGACATGGGGATCGGTTACGTCCTGTACCGCGGCGACGTCGTTGGCGATCCGCGGGATCTTGTGTCGCGTGACGCGCTGCGCTCCGAACTCGGTCGAGCAGAAGAGCGACGCTTCGGACCGTTGGCGGTCTTCACGTTCCCGCATCGTCCGCGCGTCAACATGTCTGCGCGCTGGATCGAGCAGACTGGGCGTTCCCTTGAGGCTGGAGACGAGCTCGAACTGCGCGCGCTCGAGGAGACGCTGCCGCGTCTGAGCGCATCCGCAAGTACGCCGCTATGGTCGCCGGCGCTGGTGGAATCGATCGACGATTCGGCGAGCTCCGACCGGCTCGTCAGCGTGCACAACTCCGTGACCGGTCGTTTGACCGGAACGAGGACTCGCCTCGCCGCGTCGTTTCTTGGATCCGATTTTGCACGGCGTGAAGTGGTGGTGAGCCGGTTGAAACCGCTCGCTTGGAGCCACGCTATCGGGTGCGTCGCGGTCTTCCAGGCGCTCCACGACCTTGACGCAGATGTGCGCTCGTATCGGGTGTTCAACGCGTCGTTTTATCCGATTAAGACGACCCTAGCGATCCTCGTTCGACCTCAGGCTGACCGGGTGTATGCCTTGAGATATGGCGACGGCCGGGCCTCGCGGGCGTTGGCAGCAAGCCGATTTCCCGTTTGGCTCGAATTTCAGAGCGTGCGGATACAGCCGGGAGAAACATCGCTGGTTCTTGGATCTGAACCCGGACGAGGCGGGGAACGCCTGCCGGCCTACGAGGGCGGAGAGAACCTCGGGGCTGTGCACGTCGCGTGCCCGCAGTTTTTCGTTCGATTGCCACGGCCCGATACTGGAAGCATCGCTTTTGATCCGAAGCACCCGCTCGTCAGTCTCGGCGGAATTCCGCTCGCTCTGACTCTTGCCGACGAACCTTGGGTCTCCATTTCGGCGAGGGAGGACCCCAATGCGCGCGTCAATTATGGAGTGGTGTGGCTGGTGGAAGTTCGCAGCAAGCGCTACACGGTGTACCAGCGCACGAACGTGTCGGTTACTCCCGCAAGCACCGTCGACGCTATTGAAGCAACGCTGGCGCAAGCAGGAGTGAAGGTCACGGCGAACGACTTCGCGGCGATTCGCGTTCTCGGCGTGCAGGTGGTCGCCAGTGCGTGGGAATGGCAGCCTAAGGGGACGATCGCTTTTTCAAATGTTCGCATCGGCTGGACTGATCGAGGAGCGGCGTCGGCGCGAGGCGGAGGACTGAAGCTGATCGCAAGAGTCGACGGCAGGCGCATCGAAGCGGATGACGCCGCCGGCTCGGTCGTGCAATCCGTCGTCCAGGGCTCGATATCGGGTGACGTCGCGGCTTCGATCGAACGTGTCGCGCGCTCGCTCTCGGTCGCGGCCTTGGGGCGGGTACTGGTCAGGGAAAGCCTTGACGCACCTGTCGCGTCCGTAGAGCAAGAAGGTTTATTGGTCGTGCACGTGCCCGCGGACGGGCCGCGATTGATCACTCTCACCGATCAGTACGACCCGGCCTGGACCGGAATCGCGTGGCGGGGCCTGCGCCCGAGCCTCTTGCCGCATATGTCGGCCGACCGATGGCGCAACGCGTTTATCGCGCCGCCTGGAAGCGCGGTGATGCTCTTCTTCCTAGGGGTGCCGCTCCAATACGTCAGCCTGCTCGCGGCGGCCGCGCTGATCGCCGCGCTCGGGCTGCGGCTACGAAGGAGACCATAGGTGCGCGCCGCGCTGGCTTGCATCGCGCTCGCGATCCTGGTGGTCGCAATCACCCTGCACGGCGTCGGCAACGAGCCGGTGGCCGAAGCGTGGGCGAATTGGACCTTTGTGTTCGTGGTAGCGGCGGCTCTGTTGCCGCAACAAGCCGACGATTGGGCGATCACGTTCGTTGTCGGCGCGATACGTCGTATGCGGGGCAGTGCGTGAAAAGTATCGCCCTCGCCGCTACCATGATCTCGCCTCCCGGGAGCATGGGCGGCAATACCAAAATCGCGCTCGAATTCGCGCGCTCGTGGGCGGAGCGCGGCATGGACGTTTGCGTCTTCACTACAGCCGACGGCGAGCGTTCATTTCGTGAATATGGTGTGGACGGCGTGCGTTTTCGAATCGTCTCGCAGGAAAGCATTTCGCGCTCCGGGCTCGTGAGGGCGCACAACCGACTGTGGCGCGAGATCCGTTCGGCCGAGCTCGGAGTTGGGCGTTTTGATGCGTCCTACTCCGCCAGCGACTTTATTCCGGATCTGATACTAGCTAGGCGCCTCCGCGATGAAGGCCTCGCGTCACGTTGGATCGGCTGCCTGTATCTGTTCGTGCCGCATCCAGCGTACGGATACGAGGGTCACTATAGCCACAAGCTTTTCGGCAGTTTCGACCCGCGCCTTGCCGCCTTCTATCCATACCAGCGCCTTACCGTTCTTCCCACGGCGCTGACCGCGGACGGCAACATGATCGCTAACGATGTCGACGCCGAGGAGTTTGTCAAGCGGGGCTACCCGCGCGAGCGCGTGCACGCGGTGTACGGCGTCGTCAACCTCGATCACATAGGCGCGCACGAAGGGGCGCCGCTCTACGATGCGGCCTTTGTCGGGCGCTTGCATCCGCAAAAAGGCTGCAAACGCCTCTTGCAAATCTGGAAGTTCGTTCTGGCCGACCTGCCCGGTTCTAAATTGGCCATCGTCGGTGTCGGCGAGCCGGCCTACGAGCGGCGCTTGCGCCAACTCGCCCGCACACTCGGCATCGAGGACTCCGTTGCGTGGATCGGGTTCCTCGAAGGGCCGCAAAAATACGCGCTGCTGCAGCGTTCGCGTGTGTTCTTGCATACGAGCGTCTACGACAACTGCGGCATGGCCGCCGCCGAGGCGCTCGCGTGCGGTCTGCCGGCGGTGACCTTCGACCTTCCGCCGCTGCGGGTCGCCTACCCACGCGGCACGTTGAAGGCGCCTATCGGCGATGAAGCTGCCTTTGCACGACAAATCGTGCGCCTGCTGTCGGACGAAGAGCTGCGGCGCCGGCTTGGGGCCGAAGGCCGTCAGGAGGTCGCCGCGTGGGATCGGCGCGCTCGCGAAAAAGATGCCACGCTCTTCATTGAGAAAGTCTTGGCCATGCCACCCATGCGGCGCGAACCGGCGCGCGCCCGACACCATACCCTCGAGGCCACGTGACGGCCGACTCGTCGGCGGCATCGGGCGCTGCGGCGTCCGCATGCCACGCCTGCGGCTCTGCCGCCGTTCGCGCTACGCACGCCGCGTCGGAGACTTTGTTCCAAATGGGCGGCGAATTCACGTATCGCGAGTGCGCCGATTGCGGCTCTTTATCGCTCGCGAACCCGCCGTCGGATGCTGCTGCATATTACCCCGCTCATTACTACCGGCACGTCGAAGCAGGCGTTTCCGAGCGGCTCAGGCCTCTCGTGAAAGCGGCGCGCGTGCTGCACGATCGCTTGGTTCCGGTCGTTTCCCCGCTCACGGGGCGGTGGGGCATCGGCTTACGAGGTGCGACCGCAGCCGACGTCCGTGTCCTAGACGGTGGATGCGGCAGCGGGCGCTTTCTGATGCGCCTGCGCGATCTTGGACTCTTGGATCTCACGGGCGTCGACCCTTATGCCGCCTTCGATGCGATTGGGAGAAACGGGAAGTCCGGTTCGCTTCGGCTGCTGCGCGAACGCATCGAGGATTTGAGAGAGACCTTCGACACGATCATGTTCAACCACACCCTCGAGCACGAGGAAGATCCGCGCGCCGAGCTCACAGCCGCCAAGGATCGCCTATCCGCTCGCGGACGAATTGTGGTTCGCGTGCCGGTGCTGGGGTATGCATGGAGACGGTACGGCCGGTGCTGGGCCCAACTTGACGCGCCGCGCCACTTCACGCTTTTCTCGAAACGCGGCCTGCTCGATTGCGCCGCCCGTGCCGGACTTAGCATCGAAAGCACTACGTACGACTCGAGCGCGTATCAGTTTTGGGCAAGCGAGGGGTACATGCGTGGCCGGTCGCCCAGAGCAGAGGCGGGGATGCTAACGCTGCGCTGGCTCATACGATGGGTTGGACGCATCCCTTGGAATGTGCGTGCTTGGCTGCTGAACGTGCGCCACGACGGCGATCAAGCCGCCTTCGTCTTGCGGCCCGCGCCTCGATAAGAAACGACGATGCACCGGCTTGGGGCCGAGCGCCACCAGGAAGTCGCTGCGTGGGATCGGCGCGCTCGCGAAAAAGATGCCACGCTCTTCATCGAGAAAGTCTTCATCATGCCATCTTCGGGTGCCGCGGCGTCCGCATGCCGCGCTTGCGGCTCTGCCGCCGTTCGCGCTACGCACGCCGCGTCGGAGACTTTGTTCCAAATGGGCGGCGAATTCACGTATCGCGAGTGCGCCGATTGCGGCTCTTTATCGCTCGCGAACCCGCCGTCGGATGCTGCTCCGTATTACCCCGCTCATTACTACCGGCATGTCGAAGCAGGCGTTTCCGAGCGGCTCAGGCCTCTCGTGAAGGCGGCGCGCGTCATGTACGATCGATTGGTCCCGGTCGTTTCCCCGCTTACGGGTCGATGGAGCATCGGCTTGCGCGGTGCGACCGCAGCCGACGTCCGTGTCCTAGACATTGGTTGCGGCAGCGGGCGCTTTCTGATACGCCTGCGCGATCTTGGACTCTTGGATCTCACGGGCGTCGACCCTTATGCCACCTTCGATGCGATTGGGAGAAACGGGAAGTCCGGCTCGCTCCGGCTGCTCCGCGGACGCACCGAGGATTTGCAAGGGACCTTCGACGCGATCATGATCAACCACACCCTCGAGCACGTTGAAGATCCGTGCGCCGAGCTCACGGCCGCCAAGGATCGCCTGGCCGCTCGCGGACGAATTGTGGTTCGCGTGCCGGTGCTGGGGTATGCATGGAGACGGTACGGCCGGTGCTGGGCCCGGTTTGATGCGCCGCGCCACTTCACGCTTTTCTCGAAACGCGGCCTGCTCGATTGCGCCGCCCGTGTCGGACTTAGCATCGACAGCATGACGTACGACTCGGATGCGTATCAGTTTTGGGCAAGCGAGGGGTACATGCGTGGCCAGTCGCCCAAATCGCAGGGGCGTATGCTGACGCTGCGCGGGCTCGCACAATCGCTAAGACGCATCCCCTGGAATGTGCGGTCTTGGCTGCTGAACGTGCGCCACGACGGCGATCAAGCCGCCTTCGTCTTGCGGCCCGCAGAGCCTCGATAAAAAAACGACGATGCGCCTTCTGATCACCGGCGGCTGCGGCTTCATCGGTTCGAACTTCATCCGCGCGGCGCTCAAGCAGCATGCCGATTGGAGCGTCGTCAACCTCGACGCGCTGACCTACGCGGGAAACGAGCGCAATCTTCGCGACGTCGAAGGTGACACTCGCTACCGCTTCGTGCACGGCGACATCTGCGACCCGGCCGACGTGCGCTCGAGCCTCGGCGAAGGTGTCCACGCGATCGTGAACTTCGCGGCGGAGACGCACGTGGATCGCAGCATCACGAGCCCGGAGGCGTTCTTGCGGACCGACGTCCTCGGCACGCACGTGCTGCTCGAGGCGGCGCGCGAATGCAAAGTCGGACGCTTTGTTCAAGTGTCGACTGACGAGGTATACGGGAGCGTCCCACACGGGCGCACGCCCGAAGGCGCGCCTCTGGCGCCGCGCAGCCCGTACGCAGCGAGCAAGGCGGGCGCAGATCTTCTCGTGCTCGCGTACGTCGAAACATATGCCCTGCCGGCGATCATCACGCGCGGCTCCAACACCTACGGGCCGTATCAACACCCCGAAAAACTCGTGCCGCTTTTCGTCACGAACCTCATCGATCGCAGGCCGGTGCCGCTCTATGGTGACGGCCTTCACGAACGCGAGTGGCTGCACGTCGACGATCACTGCAGCGCGATCGAGCACGCCCTGCTGCACGGCGTCCGAGGAGAGGTCTACAACGTCGGACCGCACGCGGGCTGCACGAACTTGGAGATGACGCAGCGGCTGCTCGCCTTGCTCGGCCTCGACGCAGGACCGTATGTGCGCCGCGTGCCGGATCGGCCCGGCCACGATCGACGTTACGCGCTGGATTGTTCCAAGCTGCTCGCGCTCGGCTGGTCGCCGCGCGTGGAGCTCGCGAGCGGGCTTGCACAAACGGTCGCTTGGTATCGCGCCAACGAGACGTGGTGGCGGCCGATCGTGGAGGGCGAGTTCGCCTCGTACTACCGTCGGCAATACTCGACGCTGGAGTCTCAATGAAAGGCGTCATCTTGGCTGGCGGTACGGGAAGCCGCATGTTACCGCTCACGCGCGTGTCGAACAAACATCTCTTACCGGTGTACGACCGCCCGATGATCTTCTATCCGATCGAAACGCTCGTACGCTCCGGCATCACCGATATCATGCTCGTCACCGGCGGCAATAGCGCAGGCGAATTCTTGCGCTTGCTTGGCAATGGAAAAGAATTCGGACTCAAGGATATCTTCTACACGTATCAAGAGGGCGATCGCGGCATCGCCGACGCCCTCAAACTCGCCGAACATTTCTCCGAGGGACAACGTGTCGTCGTGATACTCGGCGACAACGTTTTGGAAAAAGATATTACATCCCACGTCCGCGCCTTCGAAAAACAGCCGTCTGGCGCGCGCTTGCTGCTTAAAGAAGTGCCCGATCCGCAGCGCTTCGGCGTGCCGATCATACGGGATGGTCGCATCGTGCGCATCGAGGAAAAACCCTCGCGACCCCAAAGCGGGTACGCCGTCACCGGCGTGTATATGTACGATCAGCGCGTTTTCGATTTTTGCCGCGGGCTCACTCCAAGCGCGCGCGGCGAACTCGAGATCACGGACGTCAACAACGCCTACATCAAGCAGGGCGATCTTGCTTTCGACGTGCTCGACGGGTGGTGGACAGACGCCGGAACGTTCGAAAGCTATTTTCTCGCCAACAAGTTGGTCGCGGAACGACGCGGCTGGCGCCCTCCCGGCGCTTGACCGGCTGGCACAATCCGCGCATAGCGGGCAGGATGCCGGAACTCGATGGCATTCGAGCCATCGCACTCCTCATGGTGCTGGTATACCACTATCTCGGGAACATCGTGCCTGCCAAGCCGTACACCTTGCTGTGGTTCCCGATCGTCCCTCTAAGGTCGCTATCGATCGGCGTCGATCTGTTCCTCGTTCTATCCGGCTTCCTGATCGGCGGCATCCTCTTGGATGCCAGAGGATCAACCTCATATTTTGCTGCCTTCTATGGCCGGCGAATCTTTCGCATCTTCCCATTGTACTTTGATTGGTACGGGTTGTATTTGGTGCTGCTCGCGAGCGGCATCCTCAATTGGCTGCCGTCAGCCCGGGATGTCTTCGCGCCAACGATACCAGCTTGGTGGTACGCCGTGTTTCTTCAGAATGTCGCGTCGGCCCATCTTCACGATTTCGGACCGCGCTGGCTCACGGTGACGTGGTCGCTTGCTATTGAAGAGCAATTCTATGCGACTGTTCCGTTGTTGATCCGCGTCCTAAATCGCACGGCACTCCTATGGCTGTGCCTAGCCGCAATCGTTGCGGCACCGATCTTCCGATTCTCTTATGGCGCTAATTGGTTTGCGCAAAGCATGCTCACGTGGTGTCGCGCCGATGACCTGGCCCTCGGCATCCTCGCCGGGATCATCGTGCGGGAACGAGGCGCGTGGGAATGGCTGTTGTCGAAGCAAAGCGTTCTCATCGCCGGATTCGTTGGGCTGCTCGCGCTGGATGGGTACCTCAGCGTCAAAGGATTCCTCGGCCAGGGATTCCTCGAACGGACGATCTTGGGGACCGGCTGGGGGCTTCTCTTTTGGACGGGCCTGATGATCGTCGTGACCGGAGCGTCTCCTCTCATACGGAGCGTGCTGTCATCCCCGATCTTGCGCTATGTCGGAAAGGTTTCGTTTGCCGTCTATATCTTTCACCAGCCGCTGCTCTATTTGTTGCACAACGTGTTTTTCAAAGCAGCCCCGGTGATCACCGGCTTCCCGACCTTTGGCGTGACACTGTTGTCGCTCGCGCTAGCCTTCGGCCTCGCCGACCTCTCTTGGCGCTTCTTCGAGCATCCGCTCATCAGATGGGCCCATGCGCGTTTTCGTTATGAAGACGGCGTTGCGCTCAAGGGAACGCTTCAGCCACTCCCCCGCGGCGGCGCCACGTAACGAATGAGCGCGACACCGTACCACGACGCGGGGAGACTGCGACGCTGAAACTTCACATCGGCGCG
Organism: Candidatus Tumulicola sp.; assembly: GCA_035601835.1. Taxonomy (NCBI): domain Bacteria; kingdom Bacillati; phylum Vulcanimicrobiota; class Vulcanimicrobiia; order Vulcanimicrobiales; family Vulcanimicrobiaceae; genus Candidatus Tumulicola; species Candidatus Tumulicola sp. The sequence goes on from DATNNM010000016.1 coordinate 142,438, forward strand.
CGGTTGGCTGCATACGCGCTTCTCGCGACGCTGCTCTTGGTGCCCCTTCTCGCGCGTCCGCATGCATGCGCTTTCGGCCTGCATGACTGGAGCTTTCCATGCTTTCCCGAACAGGCGCGTCATCTGCTCGCCTATCATCTGTCGCCCTGGATCGAGCGCAACCTTGGGCAGCCAAGCGCGCTGCCGCATGCCAATCCCCTTGCTGCGCTTCTATACCTGGCGGCTTACTTCGCGCCGGATATGGTGCTGCGCGCCGCGCTATGGCTGTTTCTTTTCGCGGGTGCGGTGGGGGCGGACATCGCTGCCGCGCGCTTGTTCGGCGCTAGCGCGCCCATGGCGCGGCTTGCCGCGGGCCTACTCTATTTGAGCTCACCCTTTTTCGCGACGAAGCTCGCGAGCGGTCATTACTTCTTCTTGCTGGATGCTGCATTGGTGCCGTTCGGGCTTGTGGCGTTCATGGCGATTCCGACGCGGGGTTTGCGGGCCTGGTGCGCAGCCGCCCTGTGCGTTTCGCTTGCGTTTGCGCAAGTGCAAGTCGGGCTGATACTGATTGTGCTGCTGCCGGTGCTGGCGTGGCGACGCATGAGGGCTTGGCATTGGCTCGGCATATGGGTCGTCGCTCTGTTGACGTTCGCGCCTCCGGTCTTCGCTGCGATCTCCGCGTATCGCGGCGGTGGACTCGCCACCGAGCTTCAACTCGCGACGTGGTTGCGCGACGAGAGCATTCCGTGGAACCGGGTGCTCGACGCCACATATTATTTTGCGAACTATTTCGGCAGCGCGGCGGGAGACACGAGCGTCATCGCGTGGCAATGGCTAAGCCCAGCCTGTGTGCTTGTCGCTCTTTTCGTGGCAGGAACGTCGCGCCGCCTTGCACTTGCCGCGATCGTCCTCGGCGCGCTTGCCACCGGCGCCACCGGACCGCTCGCGCCGCTTCTCGTGCGGCTCTTCGCGCATGTCCCCGCGCTCTCGGTCTTTCGCGAGCTGTATGACCTCCTCGCGCTCGTACCGCTCGTCGTGGCCGGCGGCGCGGCCGTCGCGATTCAGTATCTCGTGTCGGGTCCGCTTCGAAGACCCGTTCTGCTCGCTTCAATCGCAGGCTTGGCTGCGATTTTCGGGATCGCGATGTGGCCGGCTTTTTCCGCGAAATGCGCGGCGTTAGTGCCGCTGTCCGATCCGCGCCAGTGGCAGGCCGAGGTGGACACGGCCGCGGCGCTGCCCGGCGACGACCGGATTCTGTGGCTGCCTACGGCAGTACCGCTCGGTCCGCTCGGCACTCCGGGAGGCGCCGACCCATTCGAGTATGGGACTGGGCGCCATCCGTCCGCTCAGTCCTACCATGCGGCGGGATTGTTCGCGTACGCCGCAGCGCGGACGGACCATTCCGGCGCTCTGCCGCCGGCGTTTGCGCGCCGCCTCGGCATCGGAATGATCGTTGCGCGCAATCGCGTGGTCAGCCGTCGTCTCATGGCTGTTGCATGGCCGGCCGGCGGGCTCATCATGCCACCTGCGAGGCCGGCGCAGATCATAGCTAATGCCGGACCGCTCGCTTTTTACGGCACCCAACCAGCCTGCGAGCCCGACCTGCGATCCGCGATGAAGCCGGACGTCGCATACGTGCGCTGCTCGGGCACCGCGCCGCTCTTCCTGCCCCTTGAGGATCCGCAAACCTCGCTCGACGCGCCGAACCGCGGTTGGGTGCAAGGCGAACGCTGGGCCGAGCTAGACGCCGCGCTAGCCGGACCGCGCTGGCCGGTGCTGTTCACGCGTTCACTGGTGCCATATGAATGGATGAGCATGGCTGCGGGCCGTGCGCTGATCTACGCGCCGGGCGGAGCGCGGCTGAATAATACGCCTATCAAAGCGAGCGCGCAATGGCTTTCGCTGCCGATATCGGCCGGGTATCATACATTGTCCGGCGATGGTGCGCACATCGTCGCGATATCAGCGACCCTGCCGGAGTCATCCGAGGCCGTTTCCGGGGCTAAAGCCCCGGCACTACAAGCCTCGGCACTACAACCACCCCTTGAAACGGAGGTTCCAGCGGAGCGCAGCGACAGAACGTGGGGCCTCTACGAGGCAATACTGCCCGCGCACGCTGCCGGTCTGCTCATTTTGCGCGAGGGCTACTCCGCGAATTGGGGAGCTGCGATCGACGGCCGCCGCCTGGGGCTGCCCGTGTTCGTTGACGGATACGCGACCGGCTGGATGCTGCCGGCTACGTCGTCCCCATCACATCTTTCTATTGGATACGCTCCGCTCGCGGTCTATGCAGCGCTCGCGGCCATCGCGCTACTCACGTGGCTCTCGCTCCTCGCCGGCCTTTTTCTCCAAGGGACGCCGAAGCCGACACGGACCTAAAGGTCCGTGCCTACGAGGTCCGTGCTAAAGGTCCGTGGCTACATTTTCAACGAAGGCCTAAGCGGTGCGGCGACTTGCGGTGCTGGGCGCGGGCTACGTCGGCCTGACGACCGCGACGTGTCTTGCCGAGTTGGGCAACATCGTCGTGTGCATCGACATCGACCCTTCGAAGATCAAAGCGCTGCGTCAGGGACGCTTGCCCTTCTTCGAGCCCGGTCTGCTGGAGATGGTGCTAAGCAACCAGCATGCCGAGCGGCTGACGTTCTCGGACGCGCCGAAGGAGGCGTTGCATGGCGCGCAGATGATCTTCATCGCGGTGGGCACGCCGCTGCTCGAAAACGGCCAGATCGATCTGCGCAGCGTGCACGCCGCGGCGCGCGACATCGCGCTGTCGCTCGATGGGCCCGTCATCGTCGTCAACAAGTCCACCGTGCCGGTGCAGACCGCAGACGTCGTCGCCGCCGTCATCGACGAGGCGAAGGCTTCGAAGCATAAGGTCACCATCGTCGCCAATCCGGAGTTCTTGCGCGAGGGCAGCGCGATCGCCGACTTCATGCATCCGGACCGCATCGTCATCGGCGTCGAGGACGAGCGGGCAGAAGCCGAACTGCGCGACCTCTACGCGCCGCTGGAGGCGCCGATCATCGTGACCGACCCGCGCACCGCCGAGATGATCAAACTCACCGCCAACGCCTTTTTGGCGACCAAGGTCTCCTTCATCAACGAGATCGCGAACATCTGCGAGCAGGTCGGCGCGGACGTCAAGGAGGTGGTGCTCGGGGCGGGCAGCGACAAACGCATCGGCGTTGCGTTCATGAACGCGGGGCTCGGCTTCGGCGGCTCGTGTTTCCCGAAGGACGTGCTAGCGTTGCGGCAGATCGCCGAGGCATCCCACGTCGAACCGCGCATGCTGCGCGCCGCGCTCGAGACCAACACGGCCCAGATCGATGGCGTGATGGCGCGCTTGAACGAACTTTTAGAAGGCGTGAAGGGCAAACGCATCGCGCTCTTCGGCCTGTCATTCAAGCCGAACACCGATGACGTGCGCGAGTCGCCCGCGCTGGCGCTGGCGCAGAGGCTCGTCGCCCAGGGCGCGACGGTGACGGTTCACGATCCGGTCGCGATCGCCAAGGCGAAGGCGGTGCTGCGCGACTCCGTGCGCTATGCGAGCGCTCATTACGAGGCCACCCGCGACGCAGACGCGCTCGTCATCGCGACGGACTGGAACGAATACAAGCAGCTCGATTTCGCGGTGTTGCGGAAACTGATGGCCGGCCGCGTCATCTTCGACGCGCGCAATATCTACGAACCCAGCAAGGTCGTGGCGGAAGGCTTCGTCTATTGCGGCATCGGGCGCGCCGCTCCGTTCCACGCCCAACCCGAGGCGCAGGTCGACGGCACTTCGATCCGTCGAACCATGCCGTGAACGTGGTGGTCACCGGCGCGGCCGGATTCGTCGGCTCGCATCTGGTGGACCGATACCTGCGCGACGGCGCCGAAGTGCTTGGTATCGATAGCCTGTTGACCGGCAGCGAAGACAACTTGCGGGGTGCGTGCAAGAATCCGCGCTTTCGATTCGTGCGAGGTGACGTCGCGTCAGGGGACCCCCAACTCATGCAGCCGGACGGGGGCGCCGAGCTCGTTCTCCATTTCGCATCGCCCGCTAGCCCGGTCGACTATGCGACGAACCCATTCAAGACGCTGGCGGTGAATAGCCGCGGCACCGAGGCCTGCTGCCTCGCGGCGCTAGCGATGAAAGCGCGGCTCGTCTATGCATCGACCTCCGAAGTGTACGGCGATCCCCTGCAGCATCCGCAAGCCGAGTCGTATTGGGGCAACGTGAACCCGCTCGGCCCGCGCTCTTGCTACGACGAATCGAAGCGTTTCGGAGAGGCGCTCGTGATGGCGTATGTCCGGGAGCGCGGTCTCGACGCCCGTATCGTGCGCATCTTCAACACGTATGGGCCGCGCATGCGGCGCAAGGACGGCCGAGTCGTACCGACTTTCATCGATCAGGCGCTGCGCGCCGAGCCCTTGACGATTCAGGGCGACGGTTCGCAAACGCGCTCGTACTGTTACATCGATGATCTGGTCGAGGGTGTGGTCCGGTGCGCCGCGTCCGAACTGACTAGCGGAATTGCGGTCAACCTCGGCAATCCGGACGAGCGCAACGTGCGCGAGCTCGCGGAGATCGTGAGCCGGCTCGCCGGCGTTCCGCTCAAAGTCGTCAATAAGCCGCTGCCGCTGGACGATCCGGCGCGCCGCTGCCCGGATATCAGCCGGGCGCGCGAGCTGCTCGGTTGGGAGCCCCACGTCTCGCTCGAGGACGGTTTGCGCGCGACGATCGCGTTCACAAAGGGCCAGACTAAAGTCTGGCATACCACATAATCAGGCCAGACTGAAGTCCGGCATACCACATAGGCCTAGTTCAAGTCGGCCCAGCGATAGACGGTCGGATCCACGCGCATCGCATCGGCGCCTTCGATGACCAGGCTGCGCGGCTTGCGCTCGAGCCCGGCGCGATCGCGCTCCGCCGATTTCCAAGAGCCACGCGTGAACAAGAAGTGGAACTCGGTCCCGGTCTTCAAGCGCACTTCGATGTAGTAGTGCAGCCCGTCGGCCTTTTGCATCTTGATGGCTTGCGGATTCCAGCCGCTCGTGTCGGTTGTGATGTACACGTCATCGGTGAATGGCGTGTTCGGCGGGACCTGGACCGTGATGCGCACCAGCGTGTCCTTGGAGAGCTTGCTCTGAAAGGTCGCGGCGCGCGGCGCAAGGTCCGGATTGGGCTGCGACGGCGAGAGTTGCGCGACATATTTGCGAGGCACGTCCGCCGCGGGCGTGCCTTGCGGCAAGGGTTTGCGCGCGAAGTGGACCGACGTGACCGACGCGCTTTCCGTATCCAGATAGGCGACGGCGAACAGGCCGGGCGCGATCGCGTATGAGGGCGCAGCGCCCGTGGCTTCGTCCACCAGGCTGACGTTTGCGGCGAGTTTGAACGCATCGCCGCTCGAGAAGACGATGTAGCCGCGCTCGAAGTCGATCACTTGTCCGTTGACGAGCAGCGGCACCGGAGTGCTCGTGGGCGCTACGATGTCCGGCGGCGCTGTCTGCGAAGGCTGCGGTATCGGCGTCGGTAGGATCATGAAGAGCATGAGGATCGCGTATTGTATCACTGCGCGCTCACCACGAACGTGTATGGCGTCCACCACAAACCGGACCACCCGAAGTTGTAGCCGCGCTGGACGTCGATGAACAACGTGCGCGTGATGCGCGTGCGCACGTCTCCAGTGAGCTGATAGCGGGGCGGGGCGTTGCTGAACTGGGTCTGCACCGGTGAGAACGCCGACTTCGAAGCGCCGAACGTGAATTGGAAATCCGGCGACGGCGTCAACGCGAAGGTCATGCCGTACACGCGGTTGGTCGCCCCCGGGGAACCGGGGGCCTCGTTCAGGACGAACGGCAACCCAGACGTGGAAAACGGCTGCGGAGCCAATCCGGTCGACGCGTTGGGCGAGATGAACGTCGCGTTCGGATCGCGCGTGCTGCTCGAGTCGATGACCGTCGAGCCGATGAATACCAGATTGCGCGCCAGACGGCGGCTGATCGTGCCGGTGAAGACCTGTTCGTCGATCGTGTTGGGAAAGCTGAGCCAGGCATGCGCGATTTGGTAACGCGCGTTCAGACCAGTGCCGAACGGCCCCGGATATGTCGGTGTGTAGATCGCGCCGGAGACATACTCCGACGTGGCTTGCTTCGCGCCGGTGCTGCGGATGCCGAAGACGTCGTGCTGCATGCCAAGTCCCGACGTGAGGCGATACGATAATCCCGTTCGACCGATGTGCTGATCGAAGCCCGACCATTCCACGCCTGCCGTGAACGGATGATTTGGTATCCATGGGTGCGATGGATCGCCGTAATAGCCGAGCGCCGGCTGCGCCAGCAGACTCGAGTACGCTTGCGTGAGTTCCAGCCGAGCCGATGATTGCCGGAGCGCCTGCGTGTAGATGACGTCGGCGAAGCCGTTGGAGTCCAGCGGCCGGATCAGCCCGTATTGATAGGTGAAAAGTTGCGTCTCCAGAGAGATCGCGCTGGCCGGACTCGATCGGTCGTACGCGAGCAGGTTCCACTGTTTGAAGGGTTGCGTGGCCGGGTTCAGACTCAACACCGCGTAGCCGGCGCCGAACACCGAGTGATGCTCGAACGAGCCATACGACTTACGCTGCGGATCATAGCGGAAATGCACGGCGTCCAGCGACGAGGCTGAGCCTGCGAAGTTGTACGGCACGTCGATGCTCGCGCCGGTCAGCGCGTTGATGCCGAAATGCTGGTTCTGCGAGAAATTGTAGACGTACGGCGGCAGCGGGATCGTCGTCAGCGCCCCGTCGAGCAGGCGGAACGTAGCCGGCGAGAACTTCGCATAGGCGGTCGGGTCGATCGTCACTTGATCGGCGACGATGTACGGCCGCTGCGATGACAGGTCGGGCAGGAAGAATGCGTCGCCCGGCATCACGCGCCCCTTGGACGGGTTCGCGTAGTCGCCGTTGAAGAACGTCCAGCGATCGGCGGCGGGGTCGAGCGGCACGAAGTACTCGCGCCGGAATGGCAGAAATGCGGCGTAGGCGGCTCCGTCCATCTCCCCCGAGGGCGTGGTCAAGCGCACGTGCCCGACCACCAAGAAGCGATGCAGCGACAAGTCCATGGAGAAGGCATCGCCCTCGACGCGCACGCCGTTGCCCATGCTCACTTGCACGTGACCCCGTGCTTGGATGATGGCGGCGTCGCCGAAGTACTCGACGCGCGCGGCCGACACCGCGATCGGCATGGACGTGAGGGGTTGCGGCTCTTGCGCAGCGAGAACGCTCGTCGCGGCTTGCGCTGCAAGCGCGACCGCGGCGGCAAGCATGACTCGCGTCATGCGACGGGGTCGGCTTGTTTTTCCAGCGCCTGCGTTTGCGGTGCGGGTCGGTGCGCGGGCGCGGTCTGACTCTGAAGCGCCGTCACGTGCGCGGCGGCGACTCCCAGCAGCAGCCACCACAGCAATCCGACCTTCGGGAAGAAGAACAGGTAGTCGAAGACCTGGTGCAGCAGCAGGCCGGCCGTCGCGAGCAGCGCGGCGCGCGCGAGCCACGATTGGCTCATGCCGATGACCCACTCGCGCAGCGCGACGATCGTGAACGCGACGAACGCCGCCAGCCCCACGACGCCCTGTTCGGCCAAGGTCTGCAACCATAGGCTGTTCGCATGCGTCTGCACGCCGTTCAACCCAACGGTCGGAAGCAGCAGCTCGAAATTGCCCGCGCCGACGCCGAACACCGGCTGCCTTTGGAACAGCGTGATCGCCGCCTGCCACAATTCGTTGCGCGTGCCGACGCCGCCGGGATCTTGCGGCCACATGTACAGCACGAGCCGCAACAGCGCGGAGGCGATGTCATGCGCGACCCCCCAATACCACCACAGCGCGACGCCGAGCCCGGCGAGCGCGCCGATGGCAAAGGGCGCAAGCGTGGCGCGCGCCGCGCGCCGATCGATCAGCCACAGCGCCGCGTAGACCAACAGCGCGATGGCCATGCCCGCGCGCGATTGCGTGAGGATCATAACTGCGACCGCAAGGGCGATTGCGATCCAGCGCACGACCCGCAGCCTGTCTTGCATCAGCAGCGGGGATAAGAACAGCACGGGCAGCCCGACTTCCAGAAAACCGGCCAGCTGGTTGGGCCCTTCCAACGTGCCCGCCACGCGGGGCAACGCGTGATTGTTGACGATGATGCCCGACGGCGCGCCGCCGAAGATCGCCTGCGCCGCCGCCACTCCTACGACCAGGAGCGATGCACCGACGACGCCGGCTTCGAACCAAGTCCCGGACTCTTTGTACATGAGCGCCAGGTTCGCGCCGCACCAGAAGATCAGCAGATACTCGAGTTGCTTGAGGGTCTCGCGCACGACGGGCGTGATGAACGTTGCGTGCGTCGCGGACAGCGCGATCGCAGCCAATACCAGCAGACCGGCCAGCAGGATGCGTCTGACCGCCGGCGATTTCGGCGCGAGCGGTGCACCCTTGATCAGCAGACCGATCGCGACGCCCAGCACGATCATCTTCTCGGCGGTCAGCGTGGTGACGCTGCCGATGTCGCGATAAAAAGCGAAGGGGATCGCGAAGGCGAGCAGTCCGAGCGCCAGCGGCGGCCGCCGCAGGGTGACGTAGAGCGCGCCGAGCCCCACCAGCGCGAACACGATAGCGGAGAGTGCCGTAAGAGGGGTGCGTTGGAGAGTCTGATCGACGACGGGGGGGAGCAGCTGGAGTAAGCTTACCACGCGCCTTCCCCGCGGATGACCGCCGGCACCGTCTTGGCCAGGATCCAAAAGTCGACGAGCGGCGACCAGTGCCGCACGTACCAAACGTCCATCGCCATCCAGCGGCGGAACGAAACGTTCGCGCGCCCGCTCACTTGCCACAGGCCGGTGATGCCGGGCAGCACCGTGAGCCGCTGCAAGTAATGCGGCTGATAGCTTTGGACCTCTTTGGGCAATCCGGGGCGGGGACCGACAAAACTCATGTCGCCGCGCAGCACGTTCCAGAGCTGCGGCAGTTCGTCAAGACTGCTGCGGCGCAGAAACCAGCCGACATCGTGCACGCGCGGGTCATTCGAGATCTTCAGCGCGGGGCCGTCGCGTTCGTTCAGGTGCGCGGCGTGATCGTGCAACAGGTGTGCCCCGTCCACCATCGTGCGGAACTTGTAGAAGCGGAACTCACGCCCGGATCTGCCGACGCGCGTCTGCGAGAACAGGACGGGCCCGCGCGACGACAGTTTGATCGCAAGGGCGATCACCGCGAACAGCGGTGAAAGCACGGCGAGCATCGCCACGCTCAACGCGATGTCGGATACGCGCTTGAAGACATGCCATGCCGCCGGCACACGACGCTCGGCGTTGAGCCAGTGGGCGCTGCGGCTCGCACCGTTGCTGACGTGTCCGTTAACGTTTTGTAGTGCCGGGGCTTTAGCCCCGGACTGCGCGCTGCTTGCGAGCGCGGCCAGTGCGGACATCTGCTGCGCGCGCTCCGCGTCGCTGCGCGCCAACGGCCCGATGTTCATACGAACAGCGGCTCCGCAGGTCGCGGCAATCCGAACGTCTCCAAGACGCGCCAGCCGACTTGTGCGAACGAATCGATCTCCCCCAAAGCTTGGCTTTTGACGCCGGGCCGATAATCGAGCAACGGCGCGAATTCACGGGTATGGTCCGAGCCTGGAGCGGTGGGGTCGCATCCATGGTCGGCCGTGATGATCAGGCGGTCTCCAGTCTTCAATCTATTCAAGATTTCCGGCAAACTTTTGTCGAGCGCGAGGAGGGCCTTGGCGTAGCCGTCGGGGTCGCGTCGGTGGCCGTATTTGGAGTCGAAGTCGTTGAGGTTGGTAAAGCAAAAACCGCCCTGTCCCGCATTGAGCCACTCGACGGTCTTGGCGATTCCTTCCTGGTTGTCCGCAGTTCGGCCCCCCGCTGCAATACCCTGGCAGCAGTAGATGTCTTGTATCTTCCCCACCCCGCTCGTCGGCACACCCGCTTGCGTCAGCAAATCGAGGATGCTGGGGCTCGGCGGCGGCACGGCGTAGTCGCGGCGTCCGGCGGTGCGAACGAAACGTCCCGGCTCACCTGCGAACGGCCGAGCGATGACGCGATTGACCCGATCCGGCCCGGTCAGGATCCCGCGCGCACCGATGCACCATTCGTACAACATCGGCAGTGGCACGATGCTCTCGTGCGTCGCGATCTGGAAGACGGAGTCCGCCGACGTGTATACGATGGGCCGGCCGCTCTTCATGTGCTCCGGACCAAGCTCTTCGATGACCTCGGTGCCCGACGCGGTCTTGTTGCCGAGCACCTTTCGACCTACGATCGCTTCGAAGCGCTCGATCACGTCCGCCGGAAAACCTTTCGGATACGTCGGGAAAGCGTTGCGCACCACGATGCCCATCATCTCCCAATGACCGGTGATCGTGTCCTTGCCGTTGCTCGCTTCGCGAAGGCGCGCCCACGACGCGAGCGGCGACTGCGTCGGCTCGACGCCGGCGATGCGCGTGAGGCAGCCGAGCCCAAGGCGTTGAAGCGTCGGCAGTTTGAGACCGTGCGCCGCGGTCGCGGTATTGCCAAGCGTGTTGACGCGACTATCGTCGGAAAATTTCGCGGCGTCTTCGGCGGCGCCGACGCCGCCGGAGTCGATGACCACAACGATGGCGGACGGACCTGCCACGCGCTAACGCAGCTTGATCGAAAGAGAACGCGAGACGCTGGCGCCGTCGGTGCGGATCGCCGTGAAGATGATCTGGTGCGTGGTACGAAAGATGAACGGCACGCGGGGCACGACCATCGCTGATTCAAAGATCCCCGGCTTTGTTTTCGGGATCAGCACGCGGAAGGTGCCGACTTGCGCCGTGACGGCGGCGGCATTGCTGGTCGTGACGACGTGTGCCACGACGACGTCACCGGAATGCAGCGTCTGCGCCGAAAGCGACACGGATGTGATGCGTACCGGGTCCCGGTCGGACGCTTCGATGACGCCCGGCGGCAACGCGATGGCCACGAGCAGCGAGGCGACCAGACCGGCCGCAGCGAAATTCATATCTGTATTCTACCCAAAAGGGCCGGGTCGCAGCGCGATCCGGCCACGAACGCTTTCCGGAGGTAATTGGTTGCCCGTGTCCCTCGGTCCCCTCATCTCAGGCCTCATCGGTGGAACGGAATCCCTAAGTCCTGTTGCTGCCGCGCTGCGCGCGCGTGCGGCGCTTGACATGCGCGAGACCTCCAGCGGCGCGCGCGCCTGCGTGTTGGCGTCGCTGTGGCGCAATAGCGGCGGACAAGTGATCGTATGGACCGCCACGCCGGATGCCGCAGATCGCGTCGCCAATGACGCGGCATTCTATTTGGAAGACGCGCCCGGCGCGGTGAACGTGCTGCGACCGCGCGCGCGCGCCGATGCGTCGCCGAGCCCGACGGAGCGCAGCGAACGGATCGAAACGCTTGCGGCGCTTGCGGCAGGGCGGCCGGGCATCTTCTGCGTCTCGCACGCGGCCCTTCGTCAGCGCTTGCCGGCACCCGCGCGTTGGCGCGATGGCGCGCTGACGCTTCGCACCGGCGGCGTCATGGCGTGGGAGCTGTTGCTCGAGCGGCTCGTGGCGCTGGGCTACGAACGGGTCGAGATGGTCGCGGCGGCCGGCGAGTTCGCGGTGCGCGGCGGCATCGTCGATTGTTTTCCCGCCACCGCGGATGCACCCATCCGCATGGAATTTTTCGGCGACCAGCTCGAGTCAGCGCGCACGTTCGCACTTTCCGACCAGCGCTCGATCGCGGCGGTGGATTCGATCGTCATCGAGCCGTGGGACGAAGAGGCGCTTGCGGCCGACGCAGCTTTCATCGGCGTGTATGCAGACGATGCGATATTTGCGGTGGACGATCCGGAATTGATCCGCGCGGTGGATCAAGGGCTGAACGTTGAGCGCGACGACTCGACCGTCGCCGCCGCCGACGCCCCCGAAGATGACCCAAATGTAGCGTTCCGAGCGAAGCTCGGAGGTAGCGTTCCGAGCCCCAGCTCGGATTTCTCCCTCGACGCGATCGCCGAGCGCTTGAAGTCGCACGCCGTGGTCAACTTCGCTTCGTTGGGCGTGCGCGTCACGCGCGAACCTGATCTCACGGTCGCGATCCCCACGCAAGCGTCGCCCCTCTTCAATAGAAGCATGGACAGGTTTGTGGAGGACGTGCGAAAGCGCGTCGCCGCGGGCGAGTTGATCGCCGTCGTCTCGGTAGGCCATCGCCGGATCAAAGAGGTGCTCGACGAGCATGACGTCCCTGTAGGGCCGGTCCCGGCGCACTGGGCCCGAGGTGACGGCGGCCGGGTGGTGGTGGCCGACGGCGTCATCGACGAAGGTTTCTCTAGCCCCGCTCTCGGGCTCGCCGTGCTCGGCGATGCCGAGCTCTTCGGCCATGCGGCGCGCCGCCAAAAGCAGCGAGCCGCGAAAGAAGGCGTGCCGATCACCGATGCTGATCTCGTCGCCGGCGAGTATTTCGTCCACGCCCACCACGGCATCGGGCAATATCTCGGCCTGGAGCACATCGAGGTCGAGGGCGTGGGCCGCGATTTTCTTGCGCTCAAGTACGCCGGCGACGACCGGCTTTATGTGCCGGTCGAGATGATGCACTTGGTGCGCCGTTATCAAGCCGGCGACGGTGCCGGTCCTCGGCTCTCGAAGATGGGCGGCAGCGATTGGCAGCGCACGCGCTCCCGAGTGCGCGACGCGGTCGAGAAGATCGCCGAGGGTTTGGTGCGCTTGTACGCCGAGCGAGAAACGGCGCAAGGCCACGCCTCCGCTCCTGACACGCCGTGGCAGGCGGAGCTCGAGGAATCATTCCCCTACGATGAAACGCCCGATCAGCATTCGACCGTGCTGTCCGTCAAGGAAGACATGGAGCGGGCTCGTCCGATGGATCGGCTCGTCGCCGGCGATGTGGGCTACGGTAAGACCGAAGTCGCGATGCGCGCCGCGTTCAAGGCCGTCATGGATCAACGCCAAGTAGCCGTGCTCGTGCCGACCACGGTGCTGGGCGCGCAGCACTTCCGCACATTTTCCGAGCGCTTCGCCGCGTTCCCGGTGCGCGTGGAGATGCTCTCGCGCTTGCGCTCGCCAAGCGAGCAGAAACAGACCTTGGCCGGGCTGCTCGACGGCAGCGTCGACATCGTCATCGGCACGCATCGCCTGCTGCAGCGCGACGTCGGCTTCAAGCGCCTCGGCCTCGTCGTCGTAGACGAAGAGCAGCGCTTCGGCGTCGCGCACAAGGAGAAACTCAAAGAGCTGCGCCGTTCGGTGGATGTGCTCACGCTTTCAGCCACGCCGATCCCGCGTACGCTGCACATGTCGATGGTGGGCGTGCGCGATCTGTCGCTCATCCAAACGCCGCCGGCCGACAGGCTCGCGGTCAAGACGGTCGTCGCGCCGACGAGCGACGCGCTCATCGCGTCCGCGATCCAACAAGAACTCGATCGCGGCGGCCAGGTTTTTTTCGTGCACAACCGGATCGAGACGATCTACGGCGTCCGCGACGCGTTGGCCAAGCTCGTGCCGCGCGCGCGCATCCGCATCGGCCACGGTCAGATGGAGGCGCGCGAGCTTGAGGACGTGATGATCGCGTTCGTCGAAGGCGAATTCGACGTGCTCGTCTCCACCACGATCATCGAAAACGGTCTCGATATCCGCAACGCCAACACGATCGTGATCAACAACGCGGACCATTTCGGGCTCGCGCAACTGTACCAACTGCGTGGTCGCGTGGGGCGCGGCGCCCACCAAGCCTACGCGTACATGCTGTACCAGCCGCATCGGTCGCTCAGCGAACAGGCAGAGGCGCGCTTGGAAGCGATCCGCGAGTTCGCGCATCTCGGGTCGGGGTTGCGCCTCGCCATGCGCGATCTCGAGATACGGGGCGCCGGCAATCTGCTCGGCCACGCGCAAAGCGGCTTCATCGCGCAGGTCGGCTTTGACACCTACACGCAGATCTTGCAAGAAGCGATATCAGAACAATCCGGGGCTAAAGCCCCGGCACTACATCGAGGGGGGCTAGAGACTAATCCACCGGTGCTGGACGTCCGTGTGAGCGCGTACATCCCGCGCGAGTATGTGCGCGGCGCGAGTCAGAAATTCGCGCTCTATCAGCGGCTCGCAGCGGCGCGCAGCACCGCTGAGGTCGACGCGGTGGCCGAGGAACTGCGCGATCGCTTCGGCGCGCATCCAAAAGAGGTCGCCGCGCTGCTCGAGCTGACGAAACTTCGCGTGCTTGCCGCCGCGAAAGGAGTGGAAAAACTGTCGCTCGAACATCGTCAACTGACGCTCGAGGTCGGGCGCCATTTTTCACTCTCTGAAAGTGCTCTTCCGACTCTGACGTCCCTCACTCAAGGAAACTTCCGTTTCACTAAAGGGTGCTTGATTGTGGCACACTTCCCCGCGCACGGGCAGACGGGCGACGGGCTGCTGACGACGGTTCGTGAAGTCGTGGCGGCGCTCTAATCTAGGAGGATACATGAAGTTCAGGTTTGCGACGCTCGCGTCGCTCGCGTTGGCGCTCAGCGCCGCGCTGTTCGTGACGGCGTGCGGCGATTCCAAAGCCATCGCAGTGGTGAACGGTGAGAAGATCACTAAGGGTGAGCTCGACGACAAGCTCGAGGGTCAGGTCGGCAAGAACACGCTTGCGCAACTCGTCCAACAGAAGTTGATCTTCCAATACGCCACACAGCATAACATCGTTGTTGCGGACAAAGACGTCGAGACAAAGCTCGACGAGATCCGTTCCCATTTCCCCGCCGGCCAGTTCGAGACCATGCTGAAACAGCAAGGCATGAGTTTGGACGACGCGCATAAAGTGATCCGCGAGCAACTGCTCGTGAAAGCGGCGGTGGATCAGCAGATCAACGTGACCGACGCGCAGATCAACGACTACATCAAGGCCAACAAGCTCACGCTCGGGCAAACCGCGCAGGTGCACGCGGCGCACATCCTCGTGACGACCAAGGCTCAGGCCGACGCCATCGAAGCGCAGCTCAAAAAGGGCGCCGACTTCGCGGCCCTGGCGGCGCAGTATTCGCAGGACAAGGGCAGCAAGACCAAGGGCGGCGATCTCGGGACGTTTGGTCCGGGTCAGATGGTGCCTGCGTTCCAAGCGGCGGCCTTCAAACTCAAACCCGGGCAGATAAGCGATCCGGTCCAGACGCCCTTCGGTTGGCACGTCATCAAGGTGATCGAGACAAAGCCCTTGACGAAGCAGAACGTGATCGACCAAGTGAAGCAGCAACAGGAGTCGCTGCAGATGACGCCGTTCCTCCAGACGCTGCGCACGAGCGCGAAGATCGAGATCGACGACCCGCGCTTCTCGGATCTGTTCCCGTCACCGGCGCCCGTGGTTCCGGCTGCACCCCCGGTGACCGCCGCTCCCGCGACCACCAAGCCTAAATAGCGCACGCCGGGCCGAAACGACGCGCGGGCGGACCTTCCGGGTCCGCTCGCGAATTTTTTTGCATGCCCACGCTGGCCATCGTCGGTCTCGGGCCGAGCGACGCAAGTCTGTTGACGCTCGGTGCGCTGCGGCGGCTATCGGCCGCGCCGCGCGTCGTGCTGTGCGGCGCGCCGCCCGCGCTTGCCGAACATCTCAAGAGCAAAGGCGTGCCGGTCGAGGACACGCCCTTCGACGGCGGCGCGCTCCTGCGAGGCGTGCCCGAGGCGGTGGAGGCTGCAGTCGACTACGCCGCCGAGGGCGATGCGGCGCTCGGCGTCCCCGGCCATCCGATGCTCGATTTTCCCGGCCTCCCACACCTGCTGCGGGCGCTCGACGAGCGGCAGATCCTGATCGAGCTCATCCCCGGCATGCCACGCGCGGCGCTCTCCGCAGCCGCGGCGTCGCCGCTTTTGCCGTTGCCGCCGGTCGACATCCACCACACCTGGGATGAACTGGTCGAGATCATGACCCGGCTGCGCGCGTGCTGCCCGTGGGATCGCGAACAGACGCACCAGACGCTATTGCCGTACCTCATCGAAGAAGCGCACGAAGTGGTCGAGGCGGTCGATGAGACCGACCCTAAAAAACTCTGCGAGGAACTGGGCGACCTTCTTCTCCAGATCGTCTTTCACGCGCAGATCGCGGCCGAGAAAGGTCAATTCACGGTGGCCGACGTCATCAACGCGCTGTCGAACAAGATGATCCGGCGTCATCCGCACGTGTTCGGCGACGCGAGCATCTCGACGTCGCAAGAACAGATGAAGTCGTGGGAGCTGATCAAGACGCAAGAGGCGGCCATGAAGCACCGCGAGTCGCTCCTCGACGGCATCCCTAAGAGTCTGCCGTCGCTGCTCAGCTCGCAGCGGCTGCAGGAAAAGGCGGCCACGGTCGGCTTCGATTGGCCGAAGACCGACGGCGTGGTCGAGAAGGTGGCTGAAGAGCTGCACGAGTTGGACACCGCGGTGGAAAGCGGCGAATCCGCGCACATCCGCGAAGAGTTGGGAGACGTGCTCTTCACCATCGTCAATTTGAGCCGGCGGCTAGGCGTCGACTCAGAAGCCGCGCTGCGCGGCGCCAACGTCAAGTTCCGCGAGCGCTTTGCTGAGATGGAGCGCATGGCAGGCGGCGGCGCCACGGCACTGGCCGGTCGCAGCCTCGAAGACCTCGACGTGCTGTGGAAGCGCGCGAAGGATCATGCGGCTGGACAAGTTCCTTAAAGTCTCGCGCCTCGCGAAGCGGCGCACCGAAGCGAAAGAGGCGCTGGACGCCCGGCGCATCGAGTGCGGCGACCGGCCGGTGAAGGCGTCGCATCAGGTGAAGGTAGGCGACGAATTGCTCATCCATTACGCATCGCGCGACGTGAGGGTGCGCATCGAGGCGGTGCCGGAGCGGCCGGGCGCGCGCGTGCGTGCCGAGTCGCTCTATACGCTCTTGTCCGACGTCAAACCGGGGCTAAAGCCCCGGCACTACACAACGGACGTCAAAAGCGGCGGTCCCGGCGAAACCCGGAATTCGTGATGCTCGCGCGCCCGCTTTTCATCGGCATGTTCACCGACTCGTATCTGCCCGAGATCAACGGCGTGGTGACGTCGATCGTGGGCACTGCGCGCGCCCTGCGCCGCCGAGGACACCGTGTGATCGTGGTGGCGCCGGCGCACGAGGATGCTTCCGAAAGCGACGATGTTTTCCGCCTGCGCTCAGCGCCGTTCCCTTTCTATCCTCAGTTCCGCATGGCGTTTCCGCTGCCCGCGAAGTTGGTCGCTACGCTGCCGCGCATGCCGTTCGACGTCGTCCACGTGCACTCGATGTTCTTCATCGGATGTTTGGGCGCATATCTCGCCCAGTTCCGCAAGGCGCCGCTCTTCTTCACCTATCACACGCGCTGGACCGAGTACGCGCACTACCTGCCGCAGCATCAAGGCCTCACGCGCGCCCAAGCGGTGTGGGTCTCGCGCGAGTTCTCCAACCGCTGCGACGGCGTGATCGCCCCCACCGCGGGCATCCGCGATCTGCTGCTCTCCTACGGCGTCGAGCGCCCGATCGACATCATCTCGACCGGGGTCGATCTGGAATCGTTCGAAGGCACGAACGATGCAACCGTCGCGCGCGTTCGTGCTAAGGGCACGCCGCTCGCGCTGTTCGTCGGCCGGCTCGGCAAGGAGAAAAACGTCGATCTGGTGCTCGATGCCTTCGCCATTGCGGCGGCGCGCATTCCCGGCGCGCGCTTGATCATCGTCGGCGGCGGACCGCATGAGGCGGTGTTGCGCGAGCACGCCGCAGCGCTGCCGTGCGCCGATCGCATCGAGTTCACCGGACTCCTCGATCAGACGACGCTCGGCGCATACTACCGCGCGGCCGACGCGTTCGTCTTCGGATCAACGACGGAGACGCAAGGGCTGGTGCTGCTCGAAGCCATGGCGCACGGCGTGCCCGTGGTCGCGACGGACTGCCCGGTCTCGCGCGAGGTCGTGAGCGGAGATGCCGGCACGTTGGTCCCACCGCACGCGACCGCCTTCGGCGCGGCGCTCTTCGCTTTGCTCGCCGCCGGCGAGGCTGAGCGCGCCCGGCGCTGCACCGCAGCTAAGGCCGCTGCCGCGCCGCACTCGGTCGATGCGCTCACCGCCCTGCTCGAACGCCGCTACTTCGATCTCGCGCCGCGGCGCGCGGCAGCGACGTAGGCGTGTCGCTGATCCTGCGCGCGCCCGCTCCCGGCGATTTCGACGCGTGGAGTTCGATGTACGGCGCCTACGCGCGCGCCGTGCAGCTCCCCGTCACCGACCCGATCGCCCGCGTCGTCTGGGAATGGATCATGCACGGCACGCACCGGGTCGAATGTCTGCTCGCCGAGCGCGAAGGCAGCGCGGTCGGCTTTGCGATCTTCCGGCCCTTCCCACGCACGCTCGATGGCAACGAGGCCTGTTATCTCGACGACCTGTACGTGCGCGAGGAATTCCGCGGCAGCGGCGTGGTCCGCGCATTGCTCGGCAAGCTGGCGGAGATCACACGCGCGCGCGGTTGGAGCCACATCCGCTGGGTCACCACGCCGGACAATCTTCGCGCGCGCGGCCTCTACGATAAGGTGGCGGTGAAGACGGATCTGATCACCTACCGCATCGACGTCGAAAGATGACTCCCCTTAACCATGTTCTCCGGTGACGCTAAGGACGAGATCGCCGCGGTGCGGTTCGAACGGCCGTGCTGCCCGATGTCGTTCTTGCGCGCGCTGGCGCGCTTCTCCGGCGGGGGCCCATCGCGCATCGTCGTAACCGAACGCAGCGCGGTGGCGCGCGCGGCGCTGCGCGCGGCCCGCTCGGCCGGTCTCGATCTGCACGCATCGCATACGACCAGCGCGCGCTTCCGCGCGCACGCCCAAATCGTCGTCGGCGGCGTGACGCCTTCCGCAGACCACAATTCGGAGCCGTCGCGTCTCTGCTGCCGGCGAGCCTGGCTTCGCGGAGCGTTTCTCGCGTGCGGTTCCGTCACCGATCCGCATCGCGACTATCATCTGGAGTTTTTCTGCCGGCGCGATGATGATGCGCGCGCGCTAGCGAGAGCGCTTGCATCCCTCGGCGTCGACGCCGGCGTGACCCGTCGCCGCGGACGACCTCTCGTGTACGTGAAGGGAGCCTCAAGCGTCGCCGAACTGCTCGGACACTTGGGCGCCGCGCGCGCGGTGCTCGAGCTGGAGGATCTTCTGGCGCGGCGTTCGACCAAGAACGCCATCCGGCGGCGTGTGAACAGCGAGGCGGCTAATGCGGCGCGCGCCGCGACGTCAAGCGCGAGACAGCTCGACGTCGCGCTGCGCGTCGTGCGCCGGCTCGGCCTGCAGCGCTTGAGCGCCGCGGTGCGAGAGGCCGCGCGCTTGCGGATCGCTTACCCGGATCGCACGCTCGCCGAGCTCGCGAAAAGAGCCCGACCGCCGGTCACCAAGGCGAGCATGGCCTATCGGTTCCGCGCGCTCGCGCAGATCGCCGGAAAGAGAGTCCAGGCTCTGCGCGTTTGATAAAGGTCCGCTTCCACATTTATTGAAAACCGCCGCCCCTACGTCCCTGGAGGATTTTCTTCGTGAACTCCCGCGTCGCCATCAACGGCTTCGGGCGCATCGGCCGGCAGAGCTTGCGCGCCCTGATCGAGCGTCACCCGGCGATCGAAATCGTCGCGGTCAACGATCTGACCGACACGAAAACCGCAGCGCATCTGTTCCGCTTCGATTCGACCTATGGCAGATATCCAGGCACCGTGACGCACGACGAGGGCCGGATCACCGTCGATGGCCGGAACATCAAGTACCTCGCCGAACGCGACCCCGCGCGCTTGCCATGGAAAGACTTAGGCATCGACCTCGTCATCGAATCGACCGGCTTCTTCACCGACGCGACTAAGGCGAAGGCGCATCGCGACGCCGGCGCAAAGCGCGTCATCATCTCGGCGCCAGCCAAGAATGAGGACATCACGATCGTGCTGGGCGTCAACGACGACAAGTACGATCCGGATAAGCACAACATCATCTCCAACGCGTCGTGCACGACCAACTGCTTGGCGCCCCCGGTGAAGATCCTCCAGGACGAGCTCGGCATCCTCAAGGGCACGATGACCACGATCCACTCCTACACCACTGACCAGCGCCTCCTCGATTATCCGCATGAGGATCTGCGCCGCGCCCGCGCGGCTGCGCTCAACATCATCCCGACCTCGACCGGCGCCGCCAAGGCGCTGCACTTGGTCGTGCCCGAGGTCAAGGGCAAGATGGACGGCTTCTCCCTGCGCGTGCCGACGCCGACCGTTTCTATCGTCGACCTGGTAGCGCTCGTCGAGAAGCCGACCACCAAGGATGCGCTCAACGCGCTGTTCCGCACGTACGAATCCGGACGCATGAAAGGCATTCTCGGGGTCACCGACGAGCCGCTCGTCTCCACCGACTTCAAAGGCGATTCGCGCTCTTCGATCGTGGATAGCTTGTCCACCACGGTCATCGGCGAGACGCTGGTCAAAGTCGTCGCGTGGTACGACAACGAGTGGGGCTACTCGTGCCGCATCGCCGACCTCGTGAAGTTCGTGCTCGAGAAAGAGCCGGTCGCGGCGCGCTAGATGCGGGGCATTTCGGAGCTCGACGTCCGCGGCAAGCGCATCCTGGTCCGCGAAGATCTCAACGTGCCGCTCGCAGACGGCGCCGTGGCCGACGACACGCGCATCGCCGCGGCCGTGCCCACGCTGCGCAACTTGTGCGAGCGCGGCGCCCGCGTGATTGTGATGTCGCATCTAGACCGCCCAGATGGCAAGGTCGTTGAGTCGCTGCGCATGGCGCCGGTCGCGCGCGCACTTTCCAAAGCGCTCGGGGTCGAAGTGAAAACCGTCCCCGATTGCATCGGACCGCTGGCGCAAGCGGCCGCTGCCGCGCTGCAAGACGGCGACGTCCTGTTGCTCGAGAACTTGCGCTTCCATCCCGAGGAAGAGAAGAACGATCCGCAGTTCGCACGGGAACTGGCATCGCTCGGCGACGCCTACGTCAACGACGCGTTCGGCACGGCGCACCGCGCGCACGCCTCCACGGTCGGCGTCACCCAATATCTTCCTTCCTATATGGGCCCGCTGCTCGAGCGCGAGCTCGACGTGCTCGACAGCATCCTGCAGCATCCCGCTCGCCCGTTCGTCGCGGTGCTGGGCGGGGCGAAGATCTCGGACAAGCTCGGAGTCGTCACCCGGCTGATGGAGCTGTGCGATTCTTTGGTGTTCGGCGGCGGCATGGCCAATACGCTGTTGGCGGCGCAAGGGTTCGACGTCGGAAAATCTCTGCGCGACGCCGATCTCGAGCCGGCCAAAGCCATCGTCCGCACAATCGAGCACGAGGCAGCAAAGGTGGACGTCCATCTGCCCGACGACGCGGTGGTGGCCAAGGAGTTGTCGGCCGAGGCGGACTCTCGCTTCGCGGACGTGGACCAGATCCGCGCGGACGAGATGATCCTCGACATCGGCCCGACGACGGCGGAGCACTATCGCGGCGTCATCCTCGGCGCCAAGACGGTGCTGTGGAACGGGCCGATGGGCGTGTTCGAATTCGACGCGTTCGCCGCGGGCACCGAGGCGGTGGGGCAGGCGATCGTCGATTCGGGAGCGGTGTCGGTCGTCGGCGGGGGCGACTCGGCCGCGGCGGCCCACAAACTCGGTTTCGCCGACAAGATGACGCATATCTCGACCGGGGGCGGCGCCACGCTCGAGTACATCGAGGGCAAAGAACTGCCCGGCGTGGCTGCCCTGCGGAGTTCCACTCGCGCGTGAGTCGAGGGCCGTTCTTCGCCGCGAACTGGAAGATGTATCTGGATCCCGAGACCGCGCGGGACTACGCCCGCGTGTTCCTGCCGCTCGCGGAGGGATTGGGCGAAGAGGCGGACATCGCGTTGTGCGCGCCGTTCGTGTGTCTTGAGACGCTCGCCGAGGAGTTGGAGGATTCCGATAATATAAGCCTCGGCGCGCAGAATTGCTACTGGGAGCCCAAGGGTGCGTTCACCGGCGAGGTCAGCGCGCGCATGCTGCATCAGCTCGTGGACTACTGCATCGTCGGACACTCCGAGCGGCGGCGCCTGTTCGGCGAGACCGACGAGATGGTGGCGCGCAAGATCTCAGCGCTGCTGACGCAGGAGATCACCCCAATCGTATGCGTGGGCGAGACGCTCGAGGAGAATCAGGCCGGACGGACGGTGGAGCGCGTCAACGCGCAGATCGCCGCGGGCCTTGGACACCTGTCGGACAAGCAGCGCGCTTCCATCGTCATCGCATACGAGCCGATCTGGGCGATCGGCACCGGGTTAGCGGATACGCCGGAATCGGCCAACGCCACGATCGACGTGATTCGACATGCCGCAGGCGGGCTGGCCGATGCGGTGATCCTCTACGGCGGGTCGATGAAGCCGGAAAACGCCGAGGCGCTGTGCCGGCAGAAGAACATCGACGGCGGACTGGTCGGTTCGGCCAGTTTGGATCCGCGGGCGTTTGCGCAGTTGGTCGGCAACGGCCTGAAGGGCGTCGATGCCCGCTAAAGTCGTCCTGTGCATTCTCGACGGCTTCGGCATAACCAAGGAGACTCGCGGCAATGCGATCGCTGCTGCGCGCATGCCCAACTATCGACGCATCGCTGCCGCGTATCCGTACACGGAGATCGGCGCGGGCGGCGAAGCGGTGGGGCTGCCTGCGGGCCAGCAAGGCAATAGCGAAGTAGGACATCTGAATCTGGGCGCGGGGCGCGTGGTCTATCAGAGCATCACGCGCATCGATCACGCCATCGACACGGGGGCCTTCTTCACCAATCCCGTGCTGGTCGATCTGCTGGCGCAGGTGAAGCGCACGAGCGGGACCCTGCACGTCATGGGGCTGGTGTCGCCCGGCGGCGTGCACTCGTCGCTCAAGCATCTATATGCGGTGCTCGACGCGGCCAGGTCCGCCGGCGTGCGCGTGCGCGTCGCTGCGTTTTTGGACGGCCGTGACACGCCGCCGCGCAGCGCCGGCGCATACCTTGCAGAGGTCGAGGCCAAGTGCCGCGAGTTGCCGGACGCGGCGATCTCGCTCGTCTGCGGGCGCTTCTACGCGATGGATCGCGACAAGCGTTGGGAGCGAACGCAGGTGGCGTACGACGCGTTGGTCAGCGGCAAAGCGCTGGCTGCGGCAAGCGCAACGAAAGCTTTGGCGGACGCCTATGCGCGCGACGAGTCCGATGAATTCGTCAAACCGACCATCATCGGCGCGCCCGCGCCGCTCGTCAAGGACGGCGACGGCTGCTTCTTCTTCAACTTCCGGCCGGATCGCGCGCGCCAGTTGACGCGCGCGTTCTCACAGCCGGATTTCGCGGAGTTTCCGGTCAAGCGTTTCAACGACTTCGTCTTCGCGATCATGACGCTCTACGACGAGACCTTTAAGAACCCCGTGATGTTCGGGCGCGTCTTCGAGACCCACACGTTGGGCGAAGTGGTCAGCGACGCGGGCTTGGCGCAGCTGCGCTTGGCCGAGACGGAGAAGTACGCGCACGTGACCTATTTCTTCAGCGGCGGGCGCGAAGAGCCGTTTCCGCTGGAGGACCGAGTCCTCGTGCCATCGGCTCGCGACGTCGGCACCTACGATCGTCTGCCCGCCATGCGCGCGCGCGAGATCACGGCGAAAGCTGTTGAGGCCATCGCGTCGCGGAGCTACGCGCTCATCGTCATGAATCTCGCGAATCCCGATATGGTCGGTCACACCGGCAAGTGGGACGCCATCATCGAGGGGCTCGAGGTGGTCGATGGGTGCCTCAGCCGGATCGAACGCGCAGTGCTCGATGCAGGGTCGATCATGCTGGTCACGGCGGACCACGGCAACGCGGAAGCCAAAATCGATTTTGCGACCGGCCAAGAGCTGACCGCGCATACCGCCAACCCGGTGCCGCTCATCCTGGTTTCGAAAGACGGACGCCGCGGGCTTGACGGCGGGGGAAAGTTGTGCGACGTCGCGCCCACGATCTGCGCACTCATGGACCTCAAACAGCCGGCAGAGATGACCTGCCGCTCGCTCCTAAAACCTTGATCACGTTTCGCCGAGGATCTTGCGTTTTTCGGTCTCGAATTCTTCGGGAGTGAGCGCCCCCTTATCCCGTAGTATGGTCAGCCGCTCCAACTGACCGACGATATCCATCGCGTTCGGCGCGGCGCCCGCGCCCGCAGTCGCCGAATCTTTGCTCTGGAATCCGATCTTCATCGCGTCCACTTGGGGACCGAGAACCGAGCGCAGGATCTCGCGCGCTTCTTCCGCGCTGTGCGCCTGCCGCAAGCGATCCTTGAGCGCGGGATCCCCGAGCGCGAAGCGCAGCGAGATCGCGGCGCTGACCGTGTTGGCCACATTTTGCTGCGGCGGTGCGTTCGTCGCGTCAGGCGCGGTCACGAACGATTGGGTCGGTGCGAAGGTGAAATCCTGATGGTTGTTGGGATCGAAGCGCACGCTCCATACTTCGCCGATGCGAGGAAAGGCGACGCGCGAGAACAGCATCGCTTTGCTGACTTCAAACGGCGCTTCGCCTTGCGCTTCGATACGCGCGGTGACGCGCAGGCGAGGGCTATTGTTGATGGTGACGCCCGTGTCTTGGACGTCGGTGATCGTCGCCTGGCCCTGCGTGCCGAAATGCAGCAGATGCTCGCGGTGCTGCGCGGCGTTGAGCATCGCTTTGTCGATGGCTACGAACACCCAGCCGATGATCGCGAAGAGCGCGCCGATGAACGTGAACGTGTAAAGATTGGCGCGCTGGCCGGGTAGACAGTGGCCGTGCAAGAATCCGCAGCCGGCGGCGTGTCCGCTCACCGCGTACTGGATGTCCGAGTTCAGCATGAGGCCGAGGATGACGAGACCGATGATGAGGAACAGCCATCCCATCAGGCGCAGAACGATCATCGCGAGCTAACAGCACCTCCGGCGTCTGTGGAAGTGCGACGTCGCGCGAGGCTCTCCCTTGACCCTCCCGACCCGCGACGCTACGAGAGCAGCCGCGTGTCGATGCCGAAAGACTGCGCTTTCCCGATCTTGACGAGCTTGAAGTCGGGGTGCGCCGGGTTCAAGAGATAATTATGCTCGCTCGGCACGATCGCGCTCGGAACTTCCATGACGGCCGAGATCTTGCGTTTCACCCATGCGTCGCCCATCGCTTGCAGTTCCTTTGGAATGGGGAAGTCCTGCCGCCAATGCCGCGGTAATCGCGCTGCCTCGATTCTCTCCACGCTGATGCGCGCCGGGATGTCGACCGGAATGGCAACCGTGTCGGTCGGCAGCCGTATGCCGCCCGCGTGTACCAGATGCTCCAGCAGAGCGAGGGCCAGCGTCGCGCTCGCGTACACGACCGGCACACCCAGGCTGTTCCAGCGACCGCCTTCGCGCCGCGCCCCCTCCCCGATGAACGCGTCGGCGAGGTAGGGCCGGCGGACCAAGCGCCAGACCTGCACTAACCGATGATGCCGTGGTCGATGCGCCCGAGAATGTGGTCGACTTCGGTGATGCCGGCATGCGTGTCGAGGAACTCGACCGGGCGCCGATGACCGAGCGCGCGGATCTTGCCGTGGAGCCAATCGGCGACGCTCTCGCGATTGCCGAAGACGTCGAACGCGTGGTTCAGCACGTGCGCGAGGCGCACGGCCCGATCGGACTCACTCGCGCCGAGCCGCGAACCCTTTTGCTTATGACGGTCGAGGGTTCGGATTGAAACTCCCAGCGCGCCTGCGAGTTCCTGTCGCGATAGCCCGCCGGTTTCCGCCAGCCGCTCGAGCGCGCGAGGAGACACCCCTTCGCGGGCCGCTTGGCTCAGATCCTTAGCCTTGTTCCCGGCGAGCAGCCAGGAGATTGCCGGTGCTTTCGTCTGCGCCATGGTAAGGACAATTGTCTCATCTTTAAAGCCATTTGTCAAAACCCCCCGTTCACGTCTTGGACACATCTCAGAAGCGGGCCGGCAATGGTCGGCGCGTAGCCTGTCGCCCATATCACCCTTCTTCACGCGATTAAATGTAGCGTTCCGAGCGCTAGCTCGGAAAATCTTGGAGGCACGCGATGGACGTTCCCGAGGCCCTCGCCAGCGCGGCTACCGGGATGCGCGCCCAAAGCGCCAAGCTCGACGCGATCGCCGAAAACCTTGCCAATGCCGGCACGGTCGGTTATCGGCCGCGACGCGCCGTGCTCGCCGGCTTTGGCGAACGGCTTGAATCCACGATCGTCGCTTCGACCTCGCAAGGCGGCCTGCGTCGGACCGGCGTGCCAACCGATCTTGCCTTGGTCGGTCCAGGCGCCTTCGCGTTCGCCGCCGCCTCAGGGGTCGAGTATTCGCGCGATGGCCGCCTCCAGGTGGATCCGTCAGGCTATCTGTGCGATGCGCGCGGACGCCGCGCGCTCGGAGCGCTCGGGCCGGCGCGTTTTCCGCGCGGGGCCCACGTCGATTCAGATGGGCGGATCGTCAGAGGCGGTCAGGTCCTCGACCGGCTGCGAGTCGTCGACGAGCGGCATCCTTTGACGCGCGGCGCAGCGCAAGTGCGAGCCGGTTACCTTGAAGATTCCGGGGTCGACCCGATCGCCGAGATGACCGCGCTCGTCGGCGCCGAGCGTGCGTACGAAGCCAATCAGAAAAGCGCGCAGCGCGCCGACGAATCGCTGCGACGCGCCGTCACCGACGTGCCGGCGGTGCGCCCGTGAACCGCGCGCTCGCGGCGGGTGCGGCCGGCATGGCGGCACAGCAAGCCGTGCTCGACGCCGTCGCCGCCAATCTCTCCAACCTCGACACGCCGGGCTTCCGCGCAGACCGGCCCGAGTTCGCCGCGCTCGTCACGCCCGATGGCGCCGCCCTCGCGAGCGCAGCGGAGCGGACGCAAAAACTTTTCGTACAAGGCCGGCTCGATTCGACCAACAACGAGCACGATTTGGCGATCGACGGCGAGGGTCTCTTCGAGGTAGAAGCTTTCGGGGGACGTTCGGCGTTCACGCGAGCAGGCAACTTCACGCCGGACGCCGCTGGGCACTTGCGGCTCGGCAACGGCGCCGTTCTTGCGCATGTGAAGCTTCCGCCCGGCACGGTGTCGATGAGCGTCGACGCAAGCGGGCGCGTCCGCGCTAAAGTGGCAGGCAAGCAAGACGCGGTCGAAGCCGGCCAGATCCAGCTTTGCGCGTTCGCGCAGAATCCGGGCCTGCGCTTCGGTCTCGATTCGCTCTTCCACGCCACGCCTGGCGCGGGGGCGCTCTATCGCGGTGTGCCCGGCACGGGCGGCTTCGGTCTCATCAAGCAGCGCTTCTTGGAACGCTCGAACGTCAGCGTGGTGGGCGCGATGATGGCGGTGCTCACCGCGCAGCGCGCTTACGAAGCCAACGCCAAAAGCGTGCAGGCCGCAGACGAGATGCTGCGGCTCGCCAACAACCTGGAGCGAGGCTAGGCCCGGTGAACGTGTCGCTCGCCGCCGCGTGCCGCGAATTCGAGGCCGGCATGCTTCGCCAGTTGCTAAGCGAGGCCGGCGTCGGAAAGCGCGCGCACATGGGCGCCGATGACGAAGACGCGGCGGACGGCACGTCGCGCGATAACCTCATGCAGGCGTTTTTCGTCGACGCCATGGCTAGCGCGCTGGCTCGCGGCAGCGGCCTCGGAATCGGCCGCGAACTCGCGCGTTCGCTGGAGCGCTGATGGGTCTCGGGCTTGCTCCGGCCGCGCCCCCGTTTCCGCGTGACCCGACGCTCGAAGCATGCGCGCTCCATTTCGTCAAATCGCGCTGCCCGCACGAGCGAGAACGGATTTGCGACCTCGCCATGCCTCTGGTCCGGCGACTGGCCACGAGTCTGCTGCGCCGTCTACCCACGCATTTCACTGCGGACGACCTCATCGGCGACGGCTGCGTCGGTCTGCTCCGCGCGATCGAGCGCTTCGACCCCTCGTTCGGCGCCTCGTTCGAGACGTGGGCCGCGCGGCTCATCCGCGGCGCGATGCTCAACGGTCTTCGGCGTATGGATATCGTGCCCGAGCGCGTCCGGCGCGACGCGCGCGTGCTCGACGCGGCGCGCTGGCGGCTCGCGCAAGGCGAAGGCAAGGCGCCCGACGACAAGGCTGCGGCTCGCGGCGCCGGACTCGACCAGCGGCGACTGGCCTCCATCCACTTGGCGCTGCGCAGCGCAGCGCCCGCGTCACTAGACGCTTCAGTGCAGCCGGGAGAGGAAGGTCCGCGCCTCGGCGACCGCATTGCGTGCGAGTCTCCGAACCCGGCCGCCGTGGTGACGGAGCGGATCACGCGCGGCGATATCGGCCGCGCGGTGACGGAGCTGCCCGACCGCGAGCGCTACATCGTGGCGTCGTTTTACGGACGCAGCATCACGTTCCGCGAAATCGGTCAGCGGCTCGGTATCAGCAAGCAACGGGTATCGCAACTGCACGCACGGGCGCTATCCGATCTGAAAAGCGCCTTGACCGGCCGATCGCTGGAAGCGTAACGACATGCGTCCGGGCGGCGCTGCCGAACTCATGGAAACGCGCCCGCTGGCGGCGCTCGAAGTGGTCGAATCCCTCGATGCGGCTGTCGCCGCGGTCGCCGGCCGCGGCGGACTGGATCGCATCGACCTGAGCTTGCGGGCACGCGCGCTCATCCGCGCCGGGCTCGCCGTGCGCGCGCTCATCATCAACGCGCTTCTCAACGTGAGCCGGCGGCTCGTGCTGAATGGCCGCACGATCGTGTTCGAAGCGGGGATCTACGGTTTCGGGGCTAGTCCGCTGCTTCGCTAGCCTCCGCGGCGTTCTCGGAATCGATCGGAAGACGCGGAAGCAAGTGGTCCGTGGCGCCGTCGTGGGAGATGCCCGCCTCTTCCACCAGTGCCTGGTGGCGCGCGAGAAATGCCTTGAGGTCCTGCTTCACCAACGCCGTCTGGTCGAGGACGCGCTGCATCTCGTTCTTGGCGTCGGCGATGCGCCGGCGCATGTCCGCGAGCTCTTGATCGAGATCGATCTTGCCGCGCTGCTTGATGAGGTCGACTTCCTTGTGCGCCGATGCCTTGACTTCGTCAGCGGTGCGCTGCGCGAGCACAAGCGTGTTCCGTAGGCTTTCATCCATGGCTATGAAATGGGCCAGCTTTTCTTTGAGTTCGGCGACGCTCGCCTCGAGCTTCGTGCGCTCCTCGATCTCGTGCTCCAGCGATTCGATGACGTCATCGAGATAGGCGTCGACCTCCTCGCGCGCATAGCCCTGCAGCGACTTCTTGAACTGTTTATGCTGGATATCGACCGGGGTGATCTTCACGTCCTCAGGCCTCCGCATTGCATTACCAAGCCTCGTAGGTGCCGGTCGCCGCGGTCACGTCCGGTTCACGCGCGTTGATCTGCACGTGACTGGGAACGAAGAGGAAGATCCCCTCCGACAATCGTTGCATCTTGCCGTCCAGCGTATAGACGACGCCGCTCAAGAAGTCGATCAGCCTTTGGCTCAGCGCGCGATCGGCGCCGACCAAATTAAGGACCACGAGCAGCCGCGAGCGCAGATTGTCCGCGATCTCGGTCACGTCTTCATAATGGCGCGGGTGGAAGACCGAAACGCCGATCTTGTTCCGCCCGCCCTTGACATCATTGAACGAAACGACTTTGGGGCGGCCGTGCTCGTCGAACAATTCCTCATCGAACTCGTCGTCGGAGTCTCGGAACCCCAAGAAACTCGTTACGCTCGACCAAACACCCATGTCTTCATCCTTTAACGGGGCGCGGCCCGAACAGCGCTGTGCCGAGCCGCAGCAACGTCGATCCCGCGGCGATCGCCTCTTCGATGTCCTCGCTCATACCGAGCGAGAGCGTGTCCACGCCGGGTTTGCGCGCGGCGAGGTCGTCGAAGATCTTGCCGGCGTCGGCGAACGCGGGAGCGACCGTCGACGGATCGAGTGGTCCGACCGCCATGACGCCGCGCAGGCGCAGATGCTTGAGCCGTTCGATTGCCGCGACCAGTTGTGCGCATTCGCTAGGTTTGACGCCGTTGCGGTCGTCGGCCGAGACGTTCAACTGCACGAGCACGTCGAGGACCTTGCCTGCGTTCTCGGCGCCGGCGTCGAGAGCCTCGGCGATATCGGCGCGGTCGACGGTCTGCACCATGTCGAAGAGCCCGGCGATGCGACGGGCCTTGTTCCGCTGGATACTGCCGATGAAGTGGCGCCGTACGGGCGACGACGGCCACGCAACGCCGGCGAACTTCGCCTGCGCTTCCTGGAAATAGTTCTCGCCTATGTCGGCGATGCTCGCGTCGAGTGCCGCCTGAATCGCCTCCGAACCAAAGCCTTTGGTCACCGCGAGGATCGTGACGTCGGAAGGTCGGCGACCGGCCTGCGCACACGCGCGTTCGATGCGCGCACGCACCGCCGCCAGCCTGTCAGCCACGCGATCGGCGCGATCACGGGCTCCGGCATCACTCACGCGTTCGATACGTTCCAATCTGCGGACCGCTTATCCTTCGCTCGGGAGTCCCTGCGCGAGCTTGGCGGCTACGGCCTCGCGCCACGCCCCGAAGCGCCCCTGTACGATGGCGGCTCGCGCGGCGCGACTCAATTGAGAAAGCATGGCGATGTTGTGCACGCTGACGAGCCGGGGCGCGAGCATCTCGTTCGCTCGAAAGCAATGCGCGATGTACGCGCGCGTGAACGTCGCGCACGTCGAGCAGTCGCACTCGGGATCGAGCGGTGAGAAGTCCGACGCAAACCTCGCATTGCGCAGGTTGAGGCGGCCCGCCGATGTCAGCGCCAACGCGTGCCGCGCGCAGCGCGTCGGATACACGCAATCGAACATGTCGACGCCGAGCGCGATGCACGCCAGCAGATCCTCGGGCGTGCCCACGCCCATGAGATAACGAGGTTTGTTTGAAGGCAGCTCCGCGCAGGTGAGCGCTGCTATCTCGATACCCAAGACTTTCGGCTCGCCGACCCATAAGCCGCCGATGGCGTAACCGGGAAAATCCAGCTCGGCGAGATCGCGCGCTTGACGCCGGCGCAGATCCGGAAACGTCGAACCCTGCACGATCGCAAACGTGCTCTGGCCGGGGCGCGTCGCCGCTTTTCGCGCTCGGTCCGCCCAGCGCAGCGTGCGTTCAGCCGCGTCGGCCGCGCGCGCGCGCTCGACGCCCGCGGGCGCGACGTCGTCGAGAACCATGGCGATATCGCTGCCGAGCGCCTCTTGCAGCGCCACCACTGATTCGGGGGTGAAGGTGTGGCGCGAGCCGTCAAGGTGCGAGGCGAAGTGATAGCCATCGTCGTCGACGCTTGCGAGGCCGGCGAGCGAGAACACTTGGAAGCCGCCGCTGTCGGTCAGGATCGCGCGATCCCATGCCATGAACGCATGCAGACCGCCGGCTTGCTTGATGAGGTCGACACCGGGGCGCAGGTAGCAATGATATGCATTGGCGAGCACGATGCGGACGTCGCTTGCGCGCAGATCTTCGGGCGTGAGCGCTTTGACGCTTGCCTGCGTGCCCACCGGCATGAACACGGGGGTCGGAATGTCTCCGTGCGCGGTGTGCAGCGTGCCCGCGCGCGCGAGCCCGTCGGTGGCTTCCAGCGCGAACCCGATCATGTGTGCAAGCGGCTCGCGAGCGCCGCAAAATCCTCGGGCCACGGCGATTCGAAGTGCAGCGCCGCGTTCGTCACCGGATGCGCGAAACGCAAGCTGACCGCATGCAGCGCCTGCCGGTTCATCCCGAGCTTATCTCTGCGGCCTCCGTAGACGCGATCGGCGACGATCGGGTTGCCGAGCGCCACGCAGTGCACGCGGATCTGGTGCGTGCGTCCGGTCTCCAATGTTAATTCCAGCAGCGAAAGCGTCTTTGAAGCCTCGAGCACACGATAATGCGTGACCGCGGGCCGGCCGTCTTCGCGCACCGCGAATCGCGTCGGGACGTCAGGATCACGCCCCAGCGGCGCTTCGATCTTGCCCTGCGGCGCGGGCATCGCGCCCCACACGACCGCATGGTAGCGGCGCTCGACGCGGCGCTGCCGGATCGCCTGCTGCAAAGCGTGCAGCGCGCGCTCCGACTTCGCGACGATAAGCAGTCCTGACGTGTCTCGATCGAGGCGGTGCACGATACCCGGCCGCGACGGATCGTCCGACGGCGCGAGCGTGCCGACGGCGGCGAGCAGCGCGTTCACCAGCGTGCCGTGCTCGGCGCCCGGAGCGGGGTGCGTCGCCATGCCCGCGGGTTTGTCGACCACGCACAAGTCGGCGTCTTCGTACACGATGCGCAGCGGGATCTTCTCGGGCCTCGGGTCCGCGTGCGACCCGGCGTCATCCGGCAGCGTCGCGGTGATGCGCTCGCCGGCGCGCAGCGGATACGACGGCTTCACGCCGGCGCCGTTCACCTGCACGCGACCCGCGCGGATCAAACTGAGACACTCCGCGCGGGAGCGCCGCAGATGGCGGGCGAGCGTTGCGTCGAGCCGGCGGCCTGCGTCTTCTTCCGTCGCGGCGAACGCGACGGTGCGCGTCACTGGTGCGCGGACTCGGGCGCGGACGGCGCGGCTGCGACCGGCTCCGCGGGCTGACGGCGTTCATGCCAGAGAATGCGCAGCAGCAGCAGGCAAACGCCGATTGTGATGGCAGAGTCGGCGACGTTGAACACCGGCCACCAGCGTAAGTCGATGAAGTCGATGACGTAACCGTAGCGCACGCGGTCGATGATGTTGCCGATCGCCCCGCCGAGGATCATGCCGAAGGCGATATGCACGGAAGCGGTCGCGCCGCCCTGACGGTACCACAGGTAGAACAAGATGACCACGCCGAGCGCGATCGCCGCCAGCACCAGCGGGTGCCCGCCGAATAGACCAAAAGCGCCGCGGTGGTTCTGCACGTACGTCAGCCACAACCCGTGGGGCACGACGATGCGGCTCTCGTCCGGCATGAAGTGCGTCGCTACGGCGTGTTTTGCCAGTTGATCGCCGGCGACGACGAGCGCCGCGACCAGGAAGAACACGATGCTCATGCCGCCAGCTCTTCGATGCTCTGACCGGTCAGCAGCGAGATGTAGACGGGCACCAACGGCAGGACGCAGGGTGACAAGAAGGAGACGAGACCGGCGATGAAGACCGCGCCGAGCGACAGCGATGCGCTTTCCGGCCCCGTGCCCACGTTTGCCAGCGCCGGGAATGTCTGGTACAGCCAGCCCGTGAAGCGCACGAAGGAGTTGGTCAACAGGACGAGCCCCATACCGATGACGATGATGCCGGCGCCGATCTCGATCGCCGGCAAGAAGCGCTTGATGCGGTGGAACAGGGGCAGCACGTATTGGAGTGCGATCGCCGTCAGCAAAAACGGAATGCCTAGGCCTATGGAATAGACCAGCAAAAGTCCGGTGCCTGTCGCCACGCTGCCGGATTCGCTCGCTAGAGCGATCACGGCCGCGAGCACGGGACCGATGCACGGCGACCAGCCTGCGGCGAAGCCGAGTCCCGCAAGCAGTGATCCGACATACGAAACGCCCCGGCGCTCGAAATGCAGCCGCTTATCCATCGCTAGGAACGGAACTTTGAACAGGCCCACCATGTTGAGGCCCAGAAGGATGACGATGACCCCGAACACACGCGTAATGACCGTGCGGTATTCTGCAAAGGCCTGGCCGAGCGCGCTCGCCGACGCCCCCGCGGCGACGAACACGAGCGTGAAGCCGAGGATGAAAACGAGCGAATGAAAGACGACGTCGCGGCGCGCCACCACGGCCGTGCTCATCCGTCCCGCCTTCGTCCGGATCGTCTCATCGTGGGCTCCTGGAGGTATCGTTGATCCCAGTTCCTGCCGTGTTCGCGACCGTTGCCACCCTCGTATCACATTGGTTCGAATATCCGCACATCGATCCGGTGGCCATCCATCTGTTCGGCTCGTTCGGCATCCGCTGGTACGGGCTGTCGTATGTTATCGGCGCGCTTTTGGTGTACCTCCAACTGCAGAGCCGGCGCAGCCGTGCCCGCACCGGGATCAGCGTCGAGCAGGCGCAAGAGTTCGTCGTGTACGCGATGCTCGGCGTCATCATCGGCGGACGCATCTTCTTCCTCATCGCCGACCTGCTGACGCCTCTGCCTGCCGGCGGGCACACCATCAACTACTATCTTTCGAATCCGGTCGAGATCATCGCGATTTGGCATGGCGGGATGGCTTTCCATGGCGGGCTCATCGGCGCGATCGCCGGCATCGTGCTCTTCGCACGCAGGGCGCGCACGCCCATTTTGCCGTTGCTCGATGAGACCTCGTTATGGATCCCTCTCGCAATCGCGCTCACCCGCATCGCGAACTTCATCAACGCCGAACTGCCCGGTCGGGTCACGGATTCGCCCCTCGGCATGCAGTTCCCCAACATGACCGATTATCGCTATCCCTCGGTTCTCTTCGAGGCCGCCGGCATGCTCGTGCTGGTCCTGCCGGTGCTCTGGCTGATGCACGCGCGCGGCGACCGCTGGCGCCCGGGCTCGATCTTCTGGGCCTTCATCGCCGGTTATGGACTCGTGCGCACCGTCGTAGAGTTTTACCGCGAGCCGGGCATCGTGTTCTTAGGTCTGACCGGCGCTCAATACCTGACGATCGCGATGCTGGTGCTGGGGATCGTCATGATCGTGCGCTCACAGCGACAGGGAGTCGCCGCTGCGGCGTTCATCCTCGCGTGTTTGACGTCGGCCGGCGCGCTGTTCGGCTGCTCGTCGTTCACCGGCGTACGGCACACCCTCACGTGCGGCGATAAGATCGACGCGCGAGCATATCAGTCCGCGGTGGATGAATGCACCGCCGCGCTCGCGGCGAACCCAAACGATTCGGTCGCGTACAACGATCGCTGTCTCGCCTCGTACGAGCTCGGCCGCCTACCCGATGCGCTCAAGGATTGCAACGCTGCGGTGCGTCTCGATCCTAGCTTTGCGATGGCGTACTCCAATAGGTGCCTGGTGCTCGACAAACAAGGTGACTTCGCGGGCGCCGTAAGCGATTGCGCCAAAGCGGTCAAACTCGATACTGCGCTTGGCGGCGCGCACTCCAACCTCTGCCTCGCGCGCAACGATGCGGGCGACTACGCCGGCGCGATCGACGAGTGCACGGCGGCGCTGAAGATCAAACCCAACGATGCCAAGGCGTTGAATAACCGATGCCTGGCGCGCGAAAACCTTGGCGCCTATCGCGCTGCTCTCGCCGATTGCACGAGCGCCATCGCGATCGACGGCTCTTTGGCAATGGCGTACAGCAACCGCTGCTTGGTGCGGCGCGATCTCAAGGACCTCAAGGGCGCCATCCAGGACTGCACGCGCGCGATCGTTTTCGATCCGAACGAGTCAATCGCGCTGAACAACCGCTGCCTCGCGCGCAACGACGCGGGTGACTACCAGGGTGCGATCGCCGACTGCACCCAAGCCATCAAGATCGCGCCGCGCGAGGCCATCGCGTACAGCAATCGCTGTCTCGCGCTCGGCAATCTCAAACAATATTCGCAGGCGGTCGCCGACTGCACGCAGGCCGTCACCGTCGATCCCAAAGAAGCCTTCGGCTACTACAACCGCGGCTTCTTCCGCGCTCAGTTGAATCAGCGCGACGCGGCTATCGCCGACTTCAAGAAGGCGGCGGCGCTATTCCAGGCGCGCCACGATCGAACCGATTATCAGGACGCGCAGAGCCGCATCAAAGAACTGAGTATATAATACGCTTGTAGTGCCGGGGCTTTAGCCCCGGTTATGCGGCGTCGGGGCTAGGTCCGGATCCGGGGCTAAAGCCCCGGCACTACATTTAGGTTCGTTCATGCCTTGCGGACTGTGACCTTGAGCTCGCTTCCGGCGGCGACATCGAGTGTGTTGGCCAGCGTTTGCTCAGCGATGTAACGCCGCCACTGCTCGATCGCCTGCCGGTATTCGTCGTCGCACTCCACGCGCAAGCTGATGCGATCGGTGACCTGCAAACCCGCTTGCTTGCGCGCATCCTGCACGGCGCGCACCACCTCGCGCGCCAGACCTTCAAGCGTCAGCGCGCGATCGATGCGCACGTCGAGCGCGACCAACATGCCGTCGTTCTCCGCCGAGGTGAAGCCGGCAGCGGATTTGCTGTCGACCAGCACGTCTTCCGGTTCGAGCGTGAAAGACTCGCCGTTGGCCGAAACCTCGAACGACCGGCCTTCAGCCACGGCCGTGGCGACCGCGCGCGGGTCGGTCGACGAAAGCGCCGCGCGCAGCGCGCCGAGTCTCTTCCCAAATCGAGGGCCGAGGCGCGGCAGGTTCGGCCGGGCGGAATACTCGATGAACTTCGCGTCGAGTCCGACGACCTGAACGTCTTTGACGTTCAACTCGGCCAGCACGAGTTGACGAAAGCGCTCCAGCGCCTTCGCGTCCGCGGGGCGGCGCGGGCGCACGTACGCAAGCGGCAGCGGCTGGCGCGTGCGGATCTTCGCGGCGGCGCGAGCTCGCCGGCCTAAGTCGACCGATTCCTGCGCGACGCGCATCGCGGCGACCAAGTCCGCATCGCCCGCTCGGGCCTCCGGCCATGTCTCTAGATGCACGCTCTCTCGCGCGTGAGGATCGACAGAACGCACGAGCGTTTGATGTAGCGACTCGGCAAGAAAAGGCGTGAACGGCGCGAGCAGCAGCGCTACGCCTACCAAGCACTCGTAGAGCGTGCGATACGCAGAACGCTTGTCCGCGGAAAGGGTCGCGCCCCAGAAGCGGTCGCGCGAGAGGCGCACGTACCAATTGGATAGTTCGTCCACGAACGCTTCGATGGCGCGCCCGGCGTTTTGTGCGTCATACAGTTCGAGCCGGCGCGTGACCTCGGCGGTAAGTTCTTGCAGGCGCGCCACCGCCCAACGATCCATGTCCGGCCGGCTCGCCAACGCGACGTCTTCCGGATGCGCGACTCCGTCGGCATTGGCGTAGAGCACGAAGAACTTGAGCGTGTTCCACAACGTGTTGAACAACGTGCGCGCGCCGTCGCGCACGAATTCCTCCGACACGCGCTTCGCGACTCCCGGCGGACTCGAGGTGAAGAAATACCAACGCAGCGCGTCCGCACCAAGCGCGTCGAAGATCTCCCAAGGGTCGAGCACGTTGCCCTTGCTCTTGCTCATCTTCTCGCCTTTGGCATCCACGACGTGCCCGAGGCAGATCACGTTCTTATACGCCGGCGAATCGAAGAGCATCGTGGCGATCGCGTGGAGGCTGTAGAACCAGCCGCGCGTCTGGTCGACAGCCTCAGTGATGAAATCCGCCGGAAAGCTCTCCTTGAAGGTGGCTTCGTTCTCAAACGGATAGTGCCACTGAGCGTATGGCATGGAACCCGAGTCGAACCAGGCGTCGATGACCTCGGGCACGCGCCGGTACTCGCGCCCTTCGTGCACGAACGTGATGTCGTCGATCGCCGGGCGGTGCAGATCCAGCCCCGAGAGATCGCGACCGCAGCGTTTGGAAAGCTCTTCGAGCGAGCCGATGCACACGAAGTCGGAGCCGTCGGTCCACAGCGGCAGCGGCGTCCCCCAAAAACGCTCGCGCGACAGCGCCCAATCGACGTTGTGCTCCAGCCAATCGCCGAAGCGGCCGTGCTTGATGGTCTCGGGCACCCAGTTGATCTTCTCGTTGTTGGCGAGCAGTTGGCGCTTGAACTCGGTCGTTCGGATGAACCACGCGGTCTTGGCGATGTACAGCAGCGGGTCGTCTGTGCGCCAGCCGAACGGATAGGTGTGGCGGATGGTGCCGCTGCGAAAGAGCAGCCCGCGCTTCTTGAGATCCGCGATGATGGGCGGGTCGGCGTCTTTGAAGAAAAGCCCGGCGGCGACTTTCACCTCCGGGACCACGTGCCCGGTGAAATCCACGCTATAGAAGATAGGTAGATCGTGGGCCTTGCCCAAGGCGAGGTCCTCCGCACCGTAGGCGGGCGCGATGTGCACGATGCCGGTGCCGTCCTCCGTCGAGACGTACGGCGCGGCGATCACGTAATAGCGATCCTGGTCGCTCTCGCAATAATCGTACAGCGGCTGGTAGTGCGTTCCCGTCAAGGCCTTGCCGCGCACGCGCTTGACGACGCGCGGTTCCTCGCCTTGGAACACCGCGCCGAGCAGCGGCGCCGCGACGATCAGCGTCTCCTCGCCGTGCGCGACGTGGCAATACTCCACCTCGGGATGCACGGCCAGGGCCATATTGGCGGGCAAGGTCCACGGCGTCGTCGTCCAAGCGAGGAACGAGGTCTTCGGATCGTCGCGCAAACGGAATCGCACGAAGACCGACGGATCGTCCACCTCTCGATAGCCCTGCGCCACCTCGTGATCCGAAAGCGTCGCGCCGATGCGCGGATCGTACGGCACCGTCTTGTAGTCTTGCTGGATGAGGTGGCGATCCCACAACTGCTTGAGCAGCCACCAGACGCTTTCGATGTAGTCGTTGGTGAGGGTGAAGTACGCATCGTCCAGGTCGAGCCAGTAGCCCATGCGCTCGGTCATCTGGTTCCAGTCCGCCACGTAGCGATAGACGCTTTCGCGGCAGCGGCGCGTGAACTCCGCGATGCCGACCTCGGCTACCAGCCGGCTCTTGTCGAGGATGCCGATCTCTTTTTCGACTTGATGCTCGACCGGCAACCCGTGCGTATCCCATCCGGCCTTGCGCCGGACGAAGTAGCCGCGCATCGTCCAAAAGCGCGGATACAGATCCTTGAACGAACGAGCCAACACGTGGTGCACGCCGGGCTTGCCGTTCGCGGTGGGCGGTCCTTCGTAAAACGTGAAGCGCGGGCCGTCTTTCGTCTGCTCGAGCGTGCGCTCGAAGATCTTTTGTGCGCGCCAGAACTCCAGGACTTCAAGCTCGCGCTTCGCAGCTTCCGGCTGATCCGGCACCTGGGGGAACCCCCGTCCGCTCATGCCTTGGCATCCCGCGAGCGCAGCGCTGTGAAGATGCTTTCCTCGGAAACCACGCCCGTGAGGACGCCGTTGTCCATCACCGCGAGGTTCCTCGCGCCGCTGGTGGTGAGCTTCGTCAGCGCTTCGGAGGCTGCGACATCGGGCGCGATGGTCGGGAGTTTATCCGCGGGCGTCATGATCGCGCTGACCGGCGTATGGGGCCATAGCTCCGGCGGAACCGAGGTGGTGTCGTGCAGTGTGACCAGCCCTACCAGCGCCCCATCGGAGACGACGGGATAGCCGGCGACGCTCCCGTCCGCGGCAAGTCCGCCGACGAAGGACGCGATCGAGGCGTCGGTCGGCACGGGGATGAGCCGGCGGGCCATGCAATCGCCGACCGGCGTCCGTTCGAGCGCGAGATTGATGCGCGCTTGGCGGCCGCTCGCGAGCGCTGCCTGCCACAAGAACAGGGCGATGAGCACCAGCCACCAGCCGCGCGGCTCTTTCAGCGCGATGCCCTCATACGCTCCCAACCCCACGAGCGCCACGGCCACGCCCGCGCTGATGATGCTCGCGATGCTCGTCGCGCGCGCCTGGCTGCCGTATATGCGCCACAAGACCGCACGAAGCAGGCGGCCTCCGTCGCTCGGAAAAGCCGGCAAGAGATTGAACAGCGCCAGCATGCCGTTGGCGACCGCGAGCAGCCAGCAAAACGTGAAGCCCCAGAGCCAACTGATTCTGTCGCACGCCAGCGCCAGCGCGTAGAAGACCAATCCGATCACGATGCTCGCGAGCGGGCCCGCACCAGCCATCTTGATCTCGTCCGCCGGCGTTCCCGGCTCGCGCAAGATGCTCGCCACGCCCCCGAACAGGAACAGCGTGATGTTGCCGATCGGAATGCCGAGCCGGCGCGCGACCAGCGCGTGCGCGAACTCGTGCGCCACAACGCTGGCGAAGAGCACCAGCGAGGCGATGAGTCCGAGCACGATGTCGTTTGCGGCGGACAATTCTTGCGATAACAGCTTCGCTATTGTGGCCGCCGACCACGCGAATAGCAAATAGATGATGAGCCAGCTCGGGTGCACGGCGATCTCAATGCCGGCGATCTTCCCTACTCGCCAGGTCCAACGCATACGCATGTGTCGAGTACGTTTATCTTTCCGCGGAGGGTGCGCCTTCGACGAGTTGCTGCAGCCAGTCGAAGGCCAGCGCAGCGCGCGCTTGCAGCGCAGGCACGCGCGACTTCAGATGCGCGCGCAATGCGTCGCGTTGCGACCAGAGCGCGTTCGTCATCTCGTCCACAAAACTATCGCGCCGCAAAGGCGGGAGCGGATAGTTGAGCGTACCGATGAGCGCGGCGAGCTTAGGATCATGCTGCACGGCCATGAACGGGACGCCGAGGCGCGCGGCGATGATCAGCGCGTGCAGCCGCATCGAAACGACCGCGGCGCAGCGCGCGATGAGCGCGGTCATCGTCGGAAGGTCGTAGCCGCCGCCCAGAAGCACGGGAGCCGACTTGCAGCGCCGGATGACGCTCGCGGCCGCTTCCGCGTCGTGCGGGATCTGGAGCGGCACGAAGACCACGTGCGCGCCGTCGGCCGACAGACGGTCGACGAGGCCCGCGAGTCTTTCCATCATCTGATCCAGAGGCGCGCCGCGCCTGACGATCACCGCCACGAGACTTTCGATACCGGCATGCAGCCCTTCGCCGGCCAGCGTCTCGCGAGCGGCGGGGCTCACCTCGCCGGGGGCGAGAAAAACCGGATCGGCGCTGAGGCGCACCTCGACGTTTGGCAACAGCGCCTGCAGCGTGTTGGCGCTCTCTTCGTCGCGCACGCACGCAAGATCGACGTTCGCGCAGGCGCGCTTGGTCACTTCGCGGCCGAAATAGTTGAGCGGCCCGATGCCTTGCGCGAAGATCGCCGCCTTGCGATCCGCGCGCTTGGCGTCGCGGATGATGCTTGCGTAATAGAGCAGGCTGCGCAAGCTCGTCGCGCTCTGCAGCAATCCGCCGCCGCCGCTCACCGTGACGTCGGCGCGGCGCACCGCTGCATGCACGCTGCTCCAGGCCATGCGCGGCAACGCTTCGACGCCGTAGGTCTGACGCGTCTCATCGGGGCGTTCGGAGAGCACGGTGATGACGTCGTTCGCGCGGCGTCGCCGCCACTCGTCCACGAAGACGCGCAGGATCGCTTCGTCTCCGAAGTTCCCGAACCCATAGTAACCGGATAGCAGCAGGCGCGCGGGCGCGGAGCTCATGTACCGCGCGCGGCCGTCGCGGAGCGAGCGAAACGCCGGTACACGGCTTGCGCGATCAGCCCGACGGCAGAGCCGACGACCAGACCGTTGAACAACCGCAGCGCGCCGATCACGAGCGACGTGTGGATGTGCGAGAACGTATCGACGATATCAGCGGTGCCGATGCCGATGGCCAGCACGAAGACCCAGCCAAGCGCGCGGCGATGCGCCGGCAAGAGCGCGGGCAGCAAGAACAGCGCGGGAAAGCCGACGAGGAACTCCTTGAAGCGCGGTCTTGCGCCGAGCAGGGTGGTCAGAAAGCCGCGCAGGTGCACTTCGAGGGGCGAGACGCCGGTATCCGGTTGATTGCCGGAACGCAAGACGAGCAGCGCGGCTCCCGCAACGAGGACCACGATAGCTGCGAGCTGCCACGCGCGCACCGGCGACGAGAACGCATCGCCGATCTGCCGCCGCGCGCCGAACGCATCGGTGAACAGATAGATCGCGACGAGCGCGAGCGCGGGAACGACGAGCAACGCTTTGACCCCGAAGAACTGTTGGACCTCGAGCATGAACGTCGCTTGGGAGAGCAAACCGATGACGAACAGCGCTCCGAGCAGCGCCACGCCGGCGGCGGTGAGCAGGCAGCGCAGCCCGCGCTGTGGAGCAGGAGCTTTAGCTCCTGCGTCCTCCTCCGCACTCGAGAAATATGGCGCGACGGCCATGCCGGCAAGCACGCTGAAGATCAGCCCGCCGCCGAGCGCCCACACGCGCCGGACGATATCGTCGTGGTGGACGAAGGCCGCTGCCCAGAACGCGATCGTGGTGAGCCCGAAAAACACCCACGGCATCCAGGCGCGCGCCCAGCCGAAGAGATCGAGGAACAGCAAGAGGCCGCCGGCGACGCCGATCGCGGCGAGGAAGTAGAGCAGTTCGATCCACGCGCCCCCAAAATCCACGAACGGGTGCGCGCGACCGACGTGGAATCCGTTCGCCTCGAGGGCGCCGCGCAGCTCGCGCAGCATCTCGAGGTTGGTCGCTTCGGCCGACGCGGTTACCCATTGGCCCGACGCATCCTTGATCTGGATCAGGTGCGGGAACGGGCGCAGATAGATCACGCGGATGTTGCGCTCGCGCACGCCGAGCAGATAGCGCGCGATGACCGTGTCGAGATCGAGTTTGTCGAGTTCGAGCTTCGAGATCGCTTGGACGCGCACGGTTTGGCCGGGGATCTTGCGGCCGAGCGTCTCTCCGCCTTTTTGCGCCTGCGTGGGATCGTAGAATTCGATGAACCCGAAGAGCGGGCGATTGGCGCGCGGGGCAGAGAACACCGCGGCTGTGGCGTCGAGCTGGTACTCGTACCCCATCACCTCATTGCGCAAACCGAAAAAGATGACGGTGCCGATCTTGCCGCCTGCCATCGCTTGATCGAAGACCGCCTCGATACGCTGCTGGTCCAACTTCTCGTTGTTCTGAAAGCGCGGATCGACTATCAAGCCTAAGTCGCGCACCTTGGCGGCGACGTCTTGCGGAATGCCGAGCCCTAGGTTATTGAAGTAGTCCACCTGCGTCTTGACGGCGAGCAAAGCGGGCAGCGTCGAGCGCAGCACGCGCACGTTGCGCGCTTCGAGCTGGTTGCGCAGCGCCCACACGTAGCGATCGAGCGACGCGCGATCGTACACGAGCAAGTACATGCTGCCGGGATCGATGGCGCCCTGCTTCGCGAGGGCGGCCAGCACTGGGTCGGAAAGCGGCGTGGTGCGGGCGGTCGCGATCAGCTGCTGCCCGGACTGGGCGTACGCATGATTGCCGAGGTTGACGCGTAGGCCCGTCTCTTCGTAGATCGCCACGGCGCTGAGGCCGGCGATGCGCATCTGGCGCATCAATTCGGTCATGTCGTAGCCGTAGGCGGTCGCGAAGTCCGCCAGGTCCTGCTGGTCCATGGCGATCTCAACCGAGCGGCTGTTGCGCTCGTAGCGGAAGCGTTCGGCGGCGACGATCAAAGAAGCCACAGCGCCGATCGCGATCGCGATCAGCGCTACGCGGCGCATGCGCTTACCCGGGCCATGCTCATATGGCCCGGGTGATTTGGCCTTAGGGCGGTTATTGCCTGTTCTTGAGTCGCTCGGCGGCTTCGCGCAGCTTCTTCGCCGCGATGTCGAGCGCACTCGCCGCCGCATCCATCGAGACGCGAGCCGCATGCTCGCCGTGCTCGGCCGCCGCGCGCGCGAACTTGTCGACGCGCTCGGCGACGCGGTGATGGCGCAAAGCATCCGCGAAATAGTCGCCGGGCCACGCCCACGCGCCGGCGCCCGTCTCGCTCGTCATCGCTTGCGCTTTGGCGACTGGATCGCCGAGCGTCGTCAGATGCTCGTGCACGACGTCTGCGTCGATGAGCTTCTTGCCGGCTTGCTGCGCTTTTTCGGAGCATGCGCTGACGATCTCGTGATACAGGCGGTCGGCTGCGGCCAACCGCGCGGAGGGCGAGAGCGGCAACGCCATCCGCACGCGATCGAGATAGTCGTTGATCGCGGCGGTCGCCTCAGGTGCGAGATCCATGGGGGTGGTGGTGCTGTTCATACCGCTCGATACCCGCGTCCCGGTGCAAAGGTTTCACATGCGTAGCCGCACGTCTACCCGCAGCGCATTGCTATAGTAGTTCGGCACCCGGGGCGCGCTGCCGTAGCGCGAGATGCTGTCGGACGCCCCGAAGGTCAGGCCTCCAGCGTTGATGGCGACGTAGGGCTCGAAGCGCGAGAATGGTTGAGCGCCGCTGCTGCCTGCAAGCACTATCGTGTGGCGCTGCCCGAGCAAAGCGAGCACGCCGGCGCTTGTGCGAGCGCCGAGTCTCGCGCTCGCCAGCGCGGAAAGCGTGACGTCGCTTTGCGCAGTGTAGTCGTAGTAACCGTGCGAGCTCACCGCTGAGTAGTTCTCCCGGAAGCCGGCGGCGCGCTCAGCCGCGCTGAGCGTGACAAGAGCCGTGTCGCCCAACGCGAACCGGCGGTCGACGTCGAAATCCAATTCCCGATACCGGTTGGTGTCGCTGTAACCGCCAAAAATCGCGTGCGCGTGAAACCCGTAGTTCCTCGATGTCGTGCCGATGTCGGCGAAGAGATTATTCACGCGAAGGCCCGCTCCGTACGGCGCGATGAGGTTCTCTTGTGCGCCGGCGGCCGCATCGATGCCGCCGCTTTGGAAGCCCACCCGATA
The DNA here is from genome assembly GCA_035601835.1 of Candidatus Tumulicola sp. NCBI lineage: Bacteria > Bacillati > Vulcanimicrobiota > Vulcanimicrobiia > Vulcanimicrobiales > Vulcanimicrobiaceae > Candidatus Tumulicola > Candidatus Tumulicola sp. Next base: position 186,603 of record DATNNM010000016.1, read on the forward strand.
GTCGGTCCCCCCTTGCACGCCGGCAAGGATCGCCGAAGCATCGATCGTCGAGCCCCAGCCGGTGAACTGCGAGCGGTCCACTGCGACGCGCACGTTCCCAGCGGCGCTGCGTCCATACGCGGCGGTCACGCCGAAGCGATCCGCGCTTGTCTGCGCGCTGCCGTGCGAAAGCGTGAAGCGCGATGCTTCAACGCCCAGCTGCAAGCGCGGGTTGACGAACCAGCGCGGCGCGAACGCGCTGCGCGATTGCGCAATGCCGTTGCCGATCGTCTGCGCGCCGGCAAGGTCGAGCGTCGGCGCCAACCTGCGTCGCAATTCTAGCCTAAGCGCGGTGGCGTCGGCGTCGTCCGGCATGGTGCTCAGCGCGCGATCCACCAGCGCAACGCTCGCCGCGTAATCGCCAAGGCCAAGCTCGATGCGCGCGAGTTCGACGCCGGCCTGCACGTTTTCCGGCTCCAACGCAAGCGCGCTGCGGTAGTCGGCGCGCGCGACGTGCAGTTTGCCGTCGAGCGCCTCAACTGCTCCGCGCCCGACAAGTGCGTCGGCGTTGTCGGCATGCTGCGCGAGCACCGCGTCGTACAAACGACGTGCATCTACGGCGCGGCCCTCGAGTGCGTACGCATGGGCAAGACCGTTTTGCGCGTCGACGTCGCGAGGATCTGCATCCAACGCGACGCGGAACTGCGCCTCAGCTGCGTTGAAATCGCCGTTGAGCGCGTACGCCTGTCCGAGCGCGGCGCGCGCGGACACGTCCGCCGGATGCGCAAGGATGACGTCGCCGAGCAACGCGATCGCTTGACCGTGTTCGCCGCTGAACGCCAGCGCCTGTGCGAGCGCGATCGTGATCTGATCGTTGGCCGGGTCGCGTTGATGATCCGCGCGCAGCGCCGGAACGGCGAGCAAAGCTCTTCCTTGCCGGATGAGCAGCTTCGCGCCGGCAAGGTCAGTCGCCGCCTCCGACGCGGAAAGCGCAGTGAACCCGGGCGACGTCCACGTGGGGTCCGCCGCCGCGATGCGACCGCCGAACACGACGACGCTCAGCGCGCCGAGCGCGGCGAGGAGCTTGACTCCGGCGCGAGCGCCTCTAGCCAAAGCGTATCGATCCTGTTGGATGGGGGCTCACAAATGCCGTCGAAAGCCGACGCGTGCCCACCGTGCTCTTTTTATGCTGACCGTCAACGTGACCTGCGTTGCGTGCGACGGCACCCGTCCGTGCGCGGAGTGCCGCGCCGCTGGCAAGACGCTGGAGGCCGCCGGTTACCGCGTGCAGCACTCATCCCGCGCCGCGGCACTGCGCGCCGCGCTCGCGGGGACCTACGGTTTCGAAGCGTGTGTCGTGCCGCTTGCTGCGAACGAGCGGTCGGTGGCGGATGCGGCGGTCGCGTTGCTCGGCGGTTCCTCCGTCGCGCTTGCGGTCGACGATCCGGCAGTTCTGCCCGAGGAGCTGCCTCCGCGCTTTAGCGTGTTCGAACGCAGCGCTTTTCGCGCCGGGCGGCTGCCGGCGGATTGGCCGGGAAGCTCCGAGGCTGCTCCCGCGCGCGCCGCCGGTCAGCCCCGCGCAGCGGACGATCGCGACCACGCCACGCGCCGTCTGCGACCCCACGTCGCCGCTGCTCGCGTAAAGCAGCAGTCAAAGGATCGCGCCGGCGTCCGGCGCGTTGAAGCCCGGGCGCTCATCGACGATGAAATCGCGTGGTGCAAGGCAAGCGGAGCGCTTTTCTCAATTGTGCTCGTGCGCGCGCCCGATGCCGACGAAGCGCTCATCAGCCGGCTGCTCGCGGGCGCTGTGCGCGAGGGCGATGGGGTTGGGCGGCGCGATTCGGACTACGTGCTCGTACTCGCTCACGCGAATCGCGAAGGGGCCGGCGCCATCGCGAAGCGCCTCGAGAAAATTCTCCGATCCTCGAAAGCGCGGGCCCGCGTCAGCATCGGCATCGCGTCGTACCCGGCCGATGCTGCGAGCTCGAGCGCGCTGCTCGCCCACGCTTCCGTTAGCATGTAGCGTTCCGAGCGAAGCTCGGAAGAACTTCTATCGCTTCGGCGAGAAATGCGCCAGCCGGCCGCGCGAGGTCGAAAGACCAAGCGCCCCCTGTTTGCCGTTGCTGACGAACCAGAGGCTGCCGTCGGCGGCGCGAGCGATCGGTCCAGGCTGCCCACCGCCCGGCGCGACGTACTCCGTGATCGTTCCCGTAGCCGTGATGCGGCCGATCTTCCCGGTCGTCAATTCCGTGAACCACAGCGCCCCGTCGTGGGCCGGTGCTATGCCGACGGGCCACGCGCCCGACGTCGGGATCCGAAATTCGGCGATCGTGCCGGCGCGAGTAATGCGCCCGATCTTGTCGGCCGCCGATTCGCAAAACCAGATGTTGCCGTCGGCGCCGAGCGCGATGCCCGCGGGCCGGCTTGCGAGCGTCGGGATCCGGAACTCTTTCAGCGTGCCGTCCGCCGTATGAAGCCGCCCGATTTGATTGCCGTTCGTTTCCGTGAACCAAAGGTCGCCCTTGGTGTCGTCGGCGAGTTCGTCTGCGTCGCTGGTCGCCGCGCTGTAGTGCGTCAAGGAACCGTCGGAGGAGATGCGCCAGATCTCGCCCGTGGCGGCGTCTGCAAACCATGGTGCTCCGTCGGAGCCGATCGTGATGCCTTGAAAGTTTCCCTCCGGGGGCAGCGCGAAATCGTGCACTCGGCCGGTGCGCTCTATCCTCACGATTTTCGGCTGCTGACCGGCAGACCCAGCCCCTACCGTGAACCAAGCACTGCCCGCGGAATCGACCGCCACTCGATTGAACGACTCGATGCGCGGGAAGCGTTTGACGGCGCCGTTGGCCTCGACGCGGATCGCGCCCGAGGGTCCGTTGCCATAGTTGGTCGTCGCGAGCCAAACGTCACCATTGTCGGCGACCGCGAGGCCGGTGACGTGTGCGCCGGCGTCAAGCTCGGTCGTGCCGATGAGGCCGGGGACAGGCGTGCCCGCCAGCTCGCTTCGCTGCGCGCACGCGCCGAGGACAAGCGCCAGCGCCGCGACGCCGGCGAACGAAAGCGCACTCTTCCTCAGAATCCAACTCATCCGACCAATGAGTTACAGGCCTGAGCGACTCGCGCCTGGTTCCGTTGCCCAGGTCGGGCCTACACCGCTCTCCAATACACCACGCCCGATGAACACCCCGCAGATGGGCATCTTTTCGCTGGGCGACGCTTCGCATAGCTACATGGAATTCGCATTGCGCAGCGGCGCATCAGCAAAGGATGCGGTCTCCGCGGTCGCTGACATGCACGATCCCCGCAAGACGACCGAGGGCGTCAATCTCGTCGTCGGTTTTCGGCCCGAGTTGTGGCGCGCTGTCGCGCCCGCCGACGCGCCGTCAGATGCGGCTTCCTTTAAGAGCGCCCTCATCGGCCCGGATGGCTACACGATGCCCGCGACGCAGACCGACATCTTCATCTGGATCGCTGGAGCCTCGTATGACGGCGTGTTCGACGTCGCGGCCACCGTGGTCGACCACCTCAAGCCCATTGCGGCACCGGTGCGCGAGTTGACCGGTTGGACGTATCAACACAACCGCGATCTCACCGGTTTCCAAGACGGCACGGAGAATCCGACGCTTGTGGAAGCACCCGATGTGGCGCTCATCCCCGACGGCGAGCCTGGCGCGGGCGGAAGCATCTTGCTGTTCCAACAATGGAAGCACGAGGCCAGCGCGTGGCGCGCGCTGCCGGTCGAAGCGCAAGAGCGTATCATCGGCCGCACTAAGGCTGAGAGCATCGAGATTGATGAGGCTCATATGCCGGCCGACTCGCACGTCGCGCGCACGACGCTCGAGGAGAACGGAGAAGAGCTCAAGATATTTCGCCGCAACACGGCCTACGGCAGTGTTGGCGATCACGGCACGGTGTTTGTCGGCTTCGCCAAACAGCAGCATCGTCTGCAGCGGATGCTGGAGCGCATGGCGGGCGTCGGGGACGGCGTCCGCGACGCGCTCACACGCTTCTCGGTTCCGCTCACCGGCGCGTACTACTTCATTCCGGCGCTCCCTACGCTCGCCCGCACCGCATCACCCTAATGTTGGGGCGGTTGAAACTGCGTGCACTGCGAACTCGCTCTCGCCACCTTTGTGGTCCAGAGAATTGGGAACTTAGCAGGTGGGACTGGGGCTAGCAGTATTTCGAGGCTTTCGTCATAGCGTGCGACCGGCTGGCGCGCTTGGGTGGTGAAGTGCTTGCGATCAAAGACCGTAATGCTCGGCGCGTCCAACGTCATGTACACCGGTGCGCTTTCGGTACCGCCATATTGGAATCTGTAGCCGATATGTGCGCCGCGTGTACCGGTAATGATGCCGGTGTAGGTGATGAAAAACCCGGTTCCACAGCGGCCTCCATAACTCGATGGATTTGCGCTAAATGTGCCGTTCAACCAAAACCCTTGCACGTGGACGGGCCCGGGGCTTGAGGGCACATTGCAAAGAGCCGGAGAAGCCAGCGCGACTACTGTCATGACTGACGTGGCGGCGAAGATTGATCTCAGCATTTCGTCCTTCCAGACATGGGTGGGCACCCCCATACACGATAGCAGGGCGCCGTCCGACAGCAGTCCGACAGACTTTGCTTGGGCGAAACAGGGCTCGAACCTGTGACCCCCTCCTTGTAAGGGAGGTGCTCTACCAACTGAGCTATCCGCCCGCGCGTGAGGACTACGCGAGCGTAGCGCGATTATCCCATCTCAGGGCTCTTGGAAGTTCGGCGTCTCCCAAATGCGCTGGGATAGATACGACTGGACGTTGGCGATGTATCCGTCCGCCGCCGGCGTGTGCCATCTTCCGGCGAACCATCTGCCCACGCAGCCCCATTGATCGCCCGCCGCATAGGTCTGACCGTGCTCGACGCTGTTCAACCATAACTCGTAGCCTTCGAAGCACGTGCGCCAGATCGCGTACGCGGTGTCCGCGTTGAACGCCGTGGATTGCGCTATGCCGGGCCACGACGATTGTTCGAACGGCCATCGATTCTGCAAGACGCCATAGCTTTGCGGACATTGCCCCGGTGTGCCGTCCACACCAAGCCCATGAGCCGGAGGGCACTGCGTCGGGTCGGTGCCGAAATCGCCAAGCGCGGTCTGACGCCACCACGACTCGATCGCTGCTTGCGCGCGGACGACATCCTCGTCGATGCCCCACTTGCACGCAGCCCATTGCAAGATCTCATCAGTCGTGCCGGCGTAGTTGCCGGTGACTCGCGGCGCGATGACGCCGTCGGCGCGCGGATCGTCGGCGCTTCCAAAGAAGCTGCTCGACAACGATTGACTGCCGCGCGTCGCATCGAAAGTCACGTTCATGCGCTTGTTTTCGGAGCGCGTTTTCACTTCGGCGGCGCACGTCGCGTCGCCGGGCAGCACCGAACCCGGCGGCAGCGTACTGAAATGGGCTACCGTCGTGGGCGATGGATTGGGACCCGGGTTTTGCGGATTCAACGACGCCGTTGCGCCGCTACTGCACGCGCAGAGCAGCACACAAATGTTGACGAAGCCGGCTATGCGCGTCGCGCGGTTGGGAGTTGGAATCACATTCATGCCTTTCGCACCGCGCGAAGGCATTTCCGGGGCTAAAGCCCCGGCACTACATGTTGGCTGCGTCACAATAAGCCGGAATGGTACCACAGTTACAGCGGCATTCTATAAGGCTTTCCGTGCACAAGAGTATCACGTCTGGCACGTACCGTGGTGCTAAGATGAAGGTTACCTCGAGTGAGCGTGAGCGAGGGCTCAACGAGTCCCCGGCTAGGTTTGAATGACTCCTCCTGCAGACCAACCGTACCGGGGCAACACTGGGGTCGCAGCGCTCAGCCAAAGCGTCTGCGACCCCAACACACGGGGTTATTTTCAATGCGTTGGTCGGGTATCCGCAGACTCTTGTCCTCGCTCGCCATCTCCGCGCCCTAGAAGAAAAAAGCCGGACCCAAAGGTCCGGCCGTAAAAATTTACCCCCAAGGGAATTCGAATCCCTGTCGCCGCCTTGAAAGGGCGGTGTCCTAGGCCTCTAGACGATGGGGGCTCGATCCATCATGGCGTCTGACTGGTGGGCCCGGCAGGACTTGAACCTGCGACCAACCGGTTATGAGCCGGCCGCTCTAACCAACTGAGCTACAGGCCCAAGCAGGCTGGTTTGCCGCACTTCCTTAGTATAGGAACTAGCGGCAATGGCGTCAACCCGCCCGGCGCGTCGGATAACGCGAAGCTGCGCCCAGTTCTTCTTCGATCGCCATCAGCCGGTTGTACTTCTCCACGCGATCGCTGCGCGACAAGGAACCCGTCTTGATCTGTCCGGCGTCGAGCGCGACAGCCAAGTCGGCGATCGTGGTATCGGCGGTCTCACCGGAGCGGTGCGAGATGACCGCCCCGTATCCCGCGCGTTGGGCCATGCGCACGCACTCTATCGTCTCGGTCAGCGTGCCGATCTGGTTGACTTTGATGAGGATAGCATTGGCGACGTGCTCGTCGATGCCGCGCTGCAAGAACTCGACGTTGGTCACGAACAGATCGTCGCCCACCAATTGCACGCGCGATCCGATGCGCGCCGTCATCTCTTTCCAACCGGCCCAATCGTCCTCGGCAAGTCCGTCTTCGATGCTGACGATAGGAAACGCGCCAAGCAGACGCTCGTAGAGCGAGATCATCTCGCTCGCCGAGAGCGGCTTCGCTCCGGTTTCGGCGACATACCCGTCCTTCTGCCTGAATTCGCTCGCCGCCGGATCGAGCGCGAGCGCCACCTGAACGCCTGGCCGATAGCCGGCCTTGGCGATCGCTTCGACCATGAGCCCCAACGCCTCGTCGATGTGGCGCAGCGGCGGAGCGTACCCGCCTTCGTCGCCCACCGTCGTCGGCAGTCCGCGATCGTGGAGCAACCGGCCCAGCGCGTGAAAGACCTCCGAGCCCCAGCGGATCGCCTCGCGCAGCGTCGGCGCTCCGACCGGCACGATCATGCACTCTTGGAATTGCAGCGCGCCTTCGGCATGTTTGCCGCCGTTGATGACGTTCATCATCGGCACCGGCATGGTCGTGCCCGCGCCGAGCTGACGATAGAGCGGTACGCCGGCGCTCGCTGCTGCCGCGTGCGCGCACGCGAGCGAGACGCCGAGAATCGCATTCGCTCCCAGACGGCTCTTATTGGGCGTTCCGTCGAGTTCGATCATCGCACGATCGATGACGCTTTGATCCGCGATCGGCATGCCGCGTACTACTTGCGCGATCGTGGTTTCCACATGTTCGGCCGCGCGGAGCACGCCCTTGCCGCCGTAGCGCTTGGGATCGCCATCGCGCAACTCCAGCGCTTCGTGGGAGCCGGTCGACGCTCCGGACGGAACGGAGGCTTCGCCCGCAATGCCGTCATCGGTGACGACGCGCACGCGCAGCGTCGGATTGCCCCGTGAATCGAGGATCTCGCGGGCGTGCAGAGAGTTTATCCGGGCGCTTGGCGTCACTCCACGATCCAGCGCGACATAGAACGATTGTACGCGTGCAGTTCGGCGGCTTTGAAGAACAGTTTGATCTCACGCTTGGCGCTGCGCGCGCTGTCCGAACCGTGCACGAGATTGCGGCCGACGTCGACGCCGAAGTCGCCGCGGATAGAACCGGGCGTCGCGGCGACCGGATTTGTCGCGCCGATCGTCGTGCGGCAGAGTTCCACGGCGTTCGATCCCTGCACCACCATCGCCGCGATGGGAGAGCCGGTGATGTACTCGACCAAACCTTTGAAGAACGGCTTGCCTACGTGTTCTTGGTAGTGCTCCCTCGCCAACGTCTTGGAGACGCGCAGGAATTTGAGCCCGACGATCTGTAGCCCGCGACGCTCGAAACGAGCGATGATTTCGCCCACGAGGCCGCGCTGCACGCCGTCCGGCTTGACCAGAATGAGGGTTCGTTCCAACGAATCGCTCCGTTCGCTAGAGCGGCCGGCGCGAATGGCGCCGGCCGCATGAGCCGCTCGGAATCTTAGCCGGTCTTAGGCTTGAGTCCTAGCTATTAATCTCGGCGATGTGGGTAAGAGGCCGCATTCGCCATATTTTCGAAGCGTTGGAACAGAAACGCCCAGGGCGGCAGCGAGTTCTTTGATCGTCAGTTTGCGCGACACGGGTAAATCCTCCCGATGATGTGTGCTCGAAAGCGGATCTTCGCGTGACTCGTTCTGAAAGCGAGGATCGTTTGTTGCCGATCGACGCTGCAGCCCTGGCAGCGGCGGTTGCTCACCTGGTAAGATTCCGAAAAGTACAGTGCCAAGCGGAGCTTGATTCCACGAATTCCAGCGCGTTGCGTGCCATGCGATCGCGCGGTTCCGCAGGACTGACGATCCTCGCGGAAGAGCAGCGGGCTGGACGCGGCCGTGCCGGACGTCCGTGGACGTCCCCTGTGGGCTCGGGACTGCTCCTGTCCACGATTCTGCCAACCCCTCTTTCGCAGCAAACGCTTCCGGCGCTGGGGTTTTGGGCCGCGCTCGCCGCCGCCCAAACCATCGAGAGGCTGACCGGCTTCCGGCCGGACTTCAAGTGGCCCAACGACCTAGTCACGAGCGACGGCAAATTGGCAGGCATCCTCGTTGAAGGCGAAACGATTGGAGCGGCCTCGCGGATGGTGATCGGCGTCGGAATTAATGTGAATCGGCCCGCCGCAGTTCCATCCGCCCTCGCGGGAACAGCGGCCTGGTTATCGGACGTAGCCGGCCACCGTATCGATAGGACTGTTTTGGCCGCTGGTTTGTTGCAGTGCTACGAGCGGGAGTACGACCGCCTGCTTGAGCGCCCTAAGGGGATCATCGCCGATTGGGCGCGCGGCGCCAAGCTTGAAGGCCTGCGCCTGAGCGTCCGCGCCGCGGGCGGCGCGCTGCTGCACGAAGGCATAGCCCGTGGGGTCGCGGATGACGGCGCTTTGTTGCTGGACACCACGAGCGGACCCGTTCGCGTGACCCTCGGCGACGTTGCGATGCTGTAGTGCCGGGGCTTTAGCCCCGGGAATCACATCGTCGTCGCGAATGCTTGCTCGGCGTGGTACGAAGAACGCACGAGTGGGCCGGAGACCACTTGGTGGAATCCCAGCGGCTTCACCGCTTGCGCGAACCATCGGAACTTCTCCGGCGAGACGAACTCGACGACCTTGAGGTGGCGGTGCGTGGGCTGCAGGTACTGACCGAACGTGATGATGTCCACGCCGACGTTGCGCAGATCGCTCGCTGTCTGCAGCACGTCCTCGTCGCTCTCGCCGAGGCCGAGCATGATGCTCGACTTGGTGAATTTCTGCGGGCGCATGGCTTTGGCGTTCGCGAGCACGTTCAAGGATTGGTCGTAGCCGCAGCGGCGGTCGCGCACGTGCGGAGTGAGCGCCCGGGTCGTTTCGATGTTGTGCGCGAAAACTTCCGGATTGGCATCGATCACCGTGCGCAGCGCGGCGACGTCGCCGCGATAATCCGACGTCAGCACTTCGACTTTGACGTGCGGCGTGCGGTGGTGGATCGCGCGGATCGCTTCGGCCATCTGCAGCGCGCCGCCGTCAGGCAAGTCGTCGCGATCGACGCAGGTGATGACCGTGTAGTTCAGCCCAAGATCCTCGATCGATTGCGCGAGCTTTACCGCCTCGAGGGGATCGATGGCGTTGGGAAGGCCCGTCTTCACGTTGCAAAAACGGCAGCCGCGCGTGCACGTGTCGCCCAAGATCATGAAGGTCGCGGTGCCGACGCCCCAACACTCGGCGATGTTCGGGCACATCGCTTCCTGACACACGGTGTGCAGGCCGCGCTCCTTGACGATCGAGCGCAGCTTCTCGTAGTTCGTGCCGCTCGGCAGCCTGACTTTGAGCCATTCGGGTTTTCGCGCGATCATCTACAGAGTCCCGATCGCCTGCGCCGCGGTGGGGGCGAGCTTGATCTCAAACACTTCTTCCAGGGCGGCGCGCATAGGAGGCTTGACTTCGCCGATCCGCACCTCGCGGCCCGCTTCTCTCGAAAGCGATGTCACCTGGACGTCGGGCATGCCGCACGGATTGATCAGTTGGAAGTAGCTGAGATCGGTGATGACGTCGAGGGCGAAACCGTGGAAAGTCACCCCGCCCTGAACGGCAGCTCCGATCGACGCGATCTTGGCGGACCCTACGAACACGCCAGCATGCGCTTGGCGCTGTTCCCCCTTCACCCCGAACGCGTTCATCGCTTTGATGATGCTGAGTTCCATCTTGCGCACGAAGCCTTGCACCTCGCGCAGCCGCGCGAGCTTGAAGATCGGATAGCAGACCAATTGGCCGGGCCCGTGATAGGTGAGGTCCCCGCCGCGTTCGATATCGTAGTACTCGACGTTGCGGCGACGCAGTTCTTCTTGCGAGACGAGCAGGTTGTGCCTGCGACCCGACTTGCCCATCGTGATCACCGGCGCATGCTCGCAGAACAGCAGCGCGTCGCCTACCATGCCGGCGACCCGTTCCGCGTGGATGTGCCGCTGCACATCCCATGCCTCTTTGAAGCGGATGAAGCCGAGATCGAAAAGGCTGACGGTCACGTCTTCGCCGGCGTTGGTATCGGGGCCGTGACGTTGGCCATGTGGATCGACTTGCCGTGGAGCGCTTCCGCAGCTTCCATGATGGACTCAGAGAACGTCGGGTGCGGATGTATCGACAAGCCGATGTCCTCGACGGTCGCGCCCATCTCGAGTGCGACGACGCCTTCCGCGACCATCGACTCGGCCGTCGGCGACACGATATGCACTCCAAGCACGAGGTCGGTCTTCTTGTCGGCGACGATCTTGACCATGCCGTCCGAAATGCCGACCGTGCGCGCGCGCCCCAACGCCGAGAGGCGGAACTTGCCCACGCTGACCTCATAGCCCGCGCTCTTCGCCTGCTCTTCCGACAAGCCGACGGTCGCCACTTGCGGGTCGGTATAGACGCAGTTGGGGACGGCGATCGGATCGTAGGCCGCCGGCAGCCCGGCGATCACTTCGGCTGCGACGATGCCTTCCTTCATCGCTTTGTGGGCGAGCAGCGGCGCGCCGGCGCAGTCGCCGATGGCGTACACGCCCGGCACGTCGCTTTCGCGCTTTTCGTTGACCTTGATGAACAAGCCGTCCATGGCTATGCCGAGCGACTCGGGGCGCAGGTCGCCGGTGCGAGGCCGCCGGCCGACCGCCACGAGCACTTTGTCGTACTCGCGCGCCTCGTTGATCTCGCCTTCGAGCTTGACGCGCGCGCGCGAGCCCACCACCTCAACGCCCGCGGCCTTCGTCTTCAGGTGGACGTTGATGCCCTGCTTCTTGAGGATGCGCAGCAGCAGCGTCGAAATCTCGAGATCGGTGTCGGCGAGGGCGCGGTCGAGCATCTCGACGACCGTGACTTCGGCGCCCAGCCGTCGATAGATCGTGGCGAATTCCAAACCGATCACCCCGGCGCCGAGGATGAGGATGCTCTTCGGCAGATCCGCGAGGCTCACGGCGTCGTCGGAATTGAGGATCGTCTTGCTGTCGCGTTTGAAGCCCGGAAGCGCCACTGGCTCCGACCCGGTGGCGATCACGACGGCGTCCCCCACTAGCGTTTCGAAGCGTCCGTCGGCTTTCTTGACGCGCACCGTGATCTTGTTGATCAGCTCGGCCTCGCCGACCATATACTCGACTTTGTTCGCCTTGAAGAGCGTGCCGACGCCGTTGACGAGGTCGTCGATCATCTTGGACTTCCATTTGTTGAGCGACGCCAGGTCGATCCGCGGCTCGCCGAACTCGACGCCCATCTCTTTGAGGTCGTGTGCCGCCGTTATGACCTCTCCGACGTGGAGCAGCGCTTTGCTCGGCATGCATCCCCAGTTGAGGCAGACGCCGCCGAGACGCTCGCGCTCGATGCACACCACTTTCTTCTTCAGTTGCCCCAAGCGGATCGCAGCGGTATAGCCGCCCGGGCCTCCGCCGATGACGATCGCGTCGTACTTGTTCGCTACCATGAGCCGCTCTCCATAAGAAAGACGTCGGGAGCGGCGAGCAGTTCGGCGACGTCTTTGACGAACTGCGCGGCGATTGCGCCGTCGACCACCCGGTGATCGAACGAGATCGACAGATAGGTCATGTCGCGGATGACGATCTGATCGTTGCGCACGACGGGGCGCTGCTGGATCGAGTGCGTTCCGAGAATGCCGACTTCCGGCCAGTTGATGACCGGAAACGTGAACAGGCCGCCGACGGAGCCGACGTTGGTGATGGTGAACGTGCCGCCGGCGATGTCGTCGTGCGCGAGCTTGCCTGCACGGGCTTTTTCCGCGAGATCGGCGATGGCGCGCGCCAGGTCGAAGATGGACTTTCGATCGGCGTTGTGGATGACGGGGACGACCAGTCCGCCCTCGGTATTGACGGCGATCCCGATGTTGTAGTCCTTCTTGAGCACGATTTCGTGCTTGTCGTCGTCGAGCGAGGCGTTCATGTACGGATGTTTGATCAGCGCTGCGCATGCGGCCTTGACGAAGAACGGCAAGAAGGTCAGCTTCACGCCGCGCTCGGCGGCGATCTGCTTCGCACGATTGCGCATGGCGACGAGCTCGGTGACGTCGGCTTCGTCGACGTGGAGCGTATGCGCGGCGGTGTGCTTGGAGTGGATCATGTGATCTGCGATGACGCGGCGCAGGCCGCGCAGCGGCACGCGCTCGGTTTCGCCGCTCGCGGCGGCGCCGGCGCTCGCGGCGGCTCCGGCACCGACCGGTTGCGGTCTCGGTTGTGCGGCTTGGCCTGCAGCTGCGCCGCCGGACGAGGCGACGCGCTGAACGTCTTCTCGTTGGATGCGCCCACCTTCGCCTGACCCGCGCACCTGGTTGAGATCGACGCCGAGTTCCCGCGCGAACTTGCGGACGGCCGGCGTGGCGAGCGGCCTTCCGAAGGGGCCGATCGCAGCCGTCTCAGACGGCCCTTTGGCCGGCGCGCCCGTCTGTCCGTTGCCGACGCGCGCCGGCGCGACTTTATCTAAAGGGGCTTGTGCTTCGATCTTGGGTTTGACCTCGCCGCCCACGACCACTTCGGGGGGTGGGGTGGCGGAAGCCGGAGCCGTCTCGGCCGGCGCGGGGCTTGCGAGCGACTCGCCTTCTTTGCCGAAGATCGCGATCGGCTTGCCGATCGGAACGACCGCGCCTTCGGGCGCCACTTGCTTGAGCAAGATGCCCTCGATCGGAGACGGGATCTCGACCGTCACCTTGTCGGTCATGACTTCGACGAGCGGCTGATCCAACTTGACGTGCTCGCCCTCTTTGACGAGCCATTTGACGATTTCGCCTTCGATGACCGACTCGGCCAGTTCCGGCATTTCGAGTTCGACCGGCATTTAGTCCCCAATTCCCGGGGCTAAAGCCCCGGCACTACAAAAGCGACGCGGTCGGTTAGAAGTTGAGCGTTTTCTTGATCCCGCGGACGACGCGCTCGACGTTCGGCATATACGCCTTCTCAAGCGCATAGGGGAACGGCGTATCCCACCCCGTCACGCGGACGATCGGCCCTTCGAGATGTTCGATCGCCTGCTCCGCGAGGAATGCCGCGATCTCCGCGACGTAACCGCCGATGCGGGGCGCTTCCTGAAGCAGCACCGCGTGGCCGGTCTTGCCCACCGACTGCAGAATCGCCTCGGTGTCATAGGGTTGAAGCGTGCGCAGGTCGATGACCTCCACCTGGACGCCTTCTTTCTCCATCGCAGTCGCCGCTTCGAGCGCCACGGGCACCATCGCACCGAACGTGATGATCGAAACGTGCTTGCCTTCGCGCGCGACCGCGGCCTTGCCGAGCGGCACTTCATACGGGCCTTCGGGCAGCTCGGTCTTGACCGCGCGATAGATCTTCTTAGGCTCCATGAACATCACGGGGTCGTCGTCGCGGATCGACGAGATGAGTAGACCTTTGGCGTCGTATGGATTGCTCGGCACCACGACTTTGATGCCGGGCGTCGCGACGTAGTACGCCTCCGGCGATTGTGAGTGGTAGTTGCCGCCGCGCACACCGCCGCCGTACGGCGAGCGGACGACCATCGGCACCTTGAACTGTCCGGCGGAGCGGTAACGCAGCTTCGCCGCTTCCGACACGAACATGTCGAAGCCGGGATACAGAAAATCGATGAACTGGATCTCGGCGATCGGCCGCAAGCCGTACAGAGCCATGCCGACCGCAGCGCCGATGATGCCGCACTCGGCGAGCGGCGTGTCGATGACGCGGTCCTTGCCGAACATGTCGATCAGCCCTTCGGTGACCAAGAACACGCCACCGCGTGGTCCGATGTCCTCGCCGAGGGTGACGACGTTCGGATCGCGCCTCATCTCGTCGATGAGCGCTGAGCGGATGGCCTGCACCATCGTGTAGGTCTGCTTTTTTTCAACTTCAACGGTTGTCATGGCGGTCTCTTAGTCACCTGGCCTGTTGCGAGACGCCCAGCTCGGCGGCGAGCTCACTGCGCTCCCACTCGAGATGCGGCGTCAACTGCGCGTACACCTGATCGAACACGGTCAGCGGTTCTGGCGGCGGGCTCTTCTCCGCTTCCTCGAGCGCGGCGGCAAGCTCGTCTTTCACCCGGGCTTGCAGTGCGATGTCTTTCTCGTCGTCCCACAGCTTGCGGAGCTGCAAGAAATTCCGAAAACGCGTGATCGGGTCGCGCTGCGAGCGCCACATCTCCAGTTCGCCTTTTGGACGGTAGCGGCTATCGTCATCGGCCGAAGAGTGGGGGCCATAGCGGTAGGTGTACGACTCGATCAGGCTCGGCCCGCGTCCCTCGCGCGCTTTGTCCGCGCAATGCTTGGTGACCGCATAAACGGCCAGCACGTCGTTGCCGTCCACGAAGTAACCCTCCATGCCGTACGCGTGCGCCTTCTCGGCGATCGTCTTGGTGTGCGTCTGCTCTTCCAGCCTGACCGAGATCGCGTATTGGTTGTTCTGGCAGAACAGGATGATCGGCGAATTATAGACCGCTGCGAAGTTCATGCCGACATGGAAGTCGCCTTCGCTCGTCGCGCCGTCGCCGAAATAGCAGATCGTGATCTCTTTCTTCTTCTTGATGTTTTGAGCCATCGCGGTGCCGACCGCTTCGGTGATCTGATTGCCGACGGTGGACGATCCGGGAACGATGTGCAGATCGGCGCGGCCGGAGCCGTGCGGCATCATGCGCCCTTTGGTCGGGTCGAGCGAGCGGCCCAACACGTGTGCGAACCACTCCGCGGCCCTAAGTCCCTTGACGAGCATGCTGCCCTGCGAGCGGTGATCGCCGAACAGCCAGTCGTCTTTTTGGAGCGGCAGCGCGCTGCCGATCTGCGACGCTTCTTGACCGGAGGTCTGCGCATAGAACCCGGCGCGGCCCTGGCGCACGAGGATGTAGCCGCGGTCGTCGACCGCGCGATTGTAGATGAGCCAGCGATACATGTCGACGAGCTGCTCGTTGGTGAGGCCGAGCGCGCTGACGTCGCCGGCCGGCCGGCCATCGTACTCCATGAACTTTATGGGCTTGTCCGTGAAGGGCTTGATCTCCATGACGCCTCTTCTCAAAACCGCGAATGTGTCGTCTTGCCGCTTCTTGGGTTATCGGTCATTCCCTCCGCCCTGTGGAAGTTCGGACCCCAGAGGTCGGTGCCGACGCGAGAGCATATCCCTCTGTTGAATTTCTGTTTTCGCTGCGCGGAGGCTTTTGCGTCATATGGGTGTGCGCACGTCGAACATGACCGATTACGAGAGCGCATATCGTGATTTCCGGCTCGAGGTCCCCGAGCGCTTCAACTTCACGAGCGACGTGATCGACCGCTGGGCCGAAGACGAAGGCAAGCTCGCTTTGGCGTGGGCGGATGACGACGAGACCCGAGAAGACTTCACGTTCGCGCACTTCCGCGACGCGTCCAAGCGCTGCGCCAACGCGCTCCGTTCGCTTGGTCTTGCGGCGGGCGACCGCGCCTTGATCGTCGCTCCGCGCATTCCTGAGTGGTGGGAAGCGATGCTCGGCTGCATCCGTGCCGGCATCGTGCCGATGCCCGGCACCGCGCTGCTCACGCCCAAGGACATCGTCTATCGCGTGAACGCGGCGGGAGCAGCGGCTGCATTCGTCGATCCGGCGAACTTGGAAAAGGTGTGGAACATACGCGACCAGTGCCCGACGCTCAAGCACGTCATCGTGCTCGGAGAAAGTCGCAACGGCGCGTATTCGTTCGTCAGCCTGCTCGCATCGCAACCGAACGTGGATAACGCAGCCAAGACGAAGTCGTCCGATCCGTGCTTGCTGTATTTCACGTCCGGCACGACCGGCAATCAGAAGATGGTCCTGCACACCCACGCATCGTATCCGCTCGGCCACACCGCGACCGGAAAATTCTGGCTCGATCTCACGCCCGGGGATCTGCATTGGAACCTCTCGGACAACGGCTGGGCGAAGGCGGCGTGGAGCAGCTTGTTCGGCCCATGGCTGTGCGGCGCCGCGATCTTCGTGCACAACGCGACCGGCAAATTCGATGCGGCGCAATGCCTGCGGATGTTGGCGCATTATCCCGTCACGACGTTTTGCGCGCCGCCCACAGTCTACCGGCTGCTGGTGCTGGAGCCGCTGGACGCGTTCAAGCCCAAGGCGCTGCGGCACTGCGTCGCCGCGGGCGAACCGCTCAACCCGGAAGTGATCGAGACTTGGAAGCGCCACACCGGCTTGACCATCCGCGACGGCTACGGTCAAACAGAGACGACGCTGCTGTGCGCGAACTTTCCGCCTATGGACGTGCGGCCGGGTTCGATGGGCAGGCCGACGCCCGGTTTCGACGTGCAGGTCATCGATGATGGCGGCGCCGTGCTGCCGCCCGGCAAGGAGGGCGACATCGCCGTGCGCGTCAAGCCGCAGCGGCCGGTCGGGCTCTTCCAAGAGTACTGGAAGAATCCGGACGAGATGAAAAAATCGTTCGTCGGCGATTGGTACATCACGGGCGACCGCGCCCTGCGCGACCAGGATGGCTACCTGTGGTTCGTCGGACGCGCGGACGACGTCATCAACTCGGCCTCCTACCGCATTGGACCGTTCGAGGTCGAGAGCGCGTTGCTCGAGCATGCGGCGGTCGCCGAATCAGCGGTGGTGGGGGCGCCGGATCCGCTGCGCGGCGAGATCGTCAAGGCCTTCGTCATTCTGGCGCCTGGGCACACCCCAAGCGACGAGCTCGTGGCGGAACTGCAGGAGCATTGCAAGAAGTTGACCGCGCCGTACAAATATCCGCGCGAGATCGAGTTCGTCAGCGAACTGCCGAAGACGATCTCCGGCAAGATCCGCCGCGTGGACCTCCGCAAACGAGCGCGCCAGACTTAGGAGAACTCACCATAAAACTCGGACCATTCACGTTCACGAAGATCGCCGTCGGGCTGTATCGCAATACGATGAGCGCGCCGCTGCCGGCGTCCGTGCAAGGCGACCTGCTGCGTGAGTTGTCGCGCGACTATCCGTCGCTCACGCAGATCCCCAACGGGGTGCTGTTCGCCGATGCCACGAAAGGCCGCGCCCTGATCATCGACCAGACGCGCATCGAGGTCTCCGAAAACGGCGCTCACGTGTCGACCAACGCGCTCGAGCAGATGCAAGCGGACCTGCACAAGACGGTCCCCCTCATCGACATCGCGCCGCCCTATCGCGTGCGGATCGAGGGCACGGGCACCATACAGGCTCTGGAGGGACTCGATCCGGCTGCGGTGCTGCGCAACTACGCGCCGCCCAATCCGGCCTGGGACATCGTCGGGGGCCATTGCACCCACTCGTGCGTGCGCTTCCTGTTCACGGGCGATGACGGCACGCAGCGCGACGTGCACGTCGAGCCGCTGTTCGCACAGCCCGACAAGTTCTACGTCATGGCCGTTTCCATGAACGCGCCGACCGGCGTGCCGTCGCTCGATCGTGCGATGCGCGTCGCGCACGACGAGGTCGGTCTCATCGAGCGCTTGAGCGACCGGATCGTCTCCGACATCGCCGAGCCGACGCGCACGACCTAAGCGAAATCGTTTTATCTCGTTCCCGTAGGTCTTGGCGGCACCGAGCGCACGTACATCACCAGCGCCTTCATCTCCTGATCGGTCATCTTCGCGGTGGCCGCCCACGGCATGAACGGATTGATCGTGGTGCCATTCGGGCGCTTGCCAGTCCGCAGCGCGAGTGTGAGATCGGCGGCGCTCCAGCCGCCGATGCCCGTCGGCGTGATGTTCGTGGCTTTCGGCGCGCTGGGCGGCAGGCCCGGAATCGGCCCGCCTGATAGGCCCGCTCCATGACAACCCGTGCAACCGTTTGTCATCGCGAGATAGCGTCCGTACTCGACGCTCGCCGCCGGCTTCATGACCGCGACCCAAGGCCCGTCGTGATTGATGACGGTCGCAGGTGGCGGCGGCAACATCCCCGCGCCCATCAAAATGCGGCCGAGCGGTTTCACGGTCGTATCCGGCAACTCGCGGTTCACGGGCGGAACGCTCTTCACGTACGCGATGATGTCGGCCAGATCTTGGTCAGATAACGACGTGTATTGGTCGGATGGCATGATGATGAGGGCGTGGCCGCTCTCGTCGAGGCCGTGCCGGATCGCGCGCACGTAGTCGGTATTGGTGAACGTCGCGCCGATGCCGCCTTGACCGCGCGTGAGGTTGGGGGCGACCCCGTGGAACGGCGGCACGTCGAGGTTCATCCCGCCGCCGCCGAGATCGGCGGCGTGGCAGTCGGCGCATTTCGCCAGGGAGGTCGCCCAGTGTTTGCCGCGCGCGATGCTGGCCTTATCGCTTGGAATCGTCAGGTCGAGCGCCGATGGCGCGATCGCGTAGGTCTTGTCCAGCGCTGCGCTGCCGATCGCGTAGAGGGCCACGATCGCGATGACGGCAAGGCCGACGATACCGAGAACGATGAGGAACAGCCGACGGAGCATGAGGCTGACGCTACGCCCCGTCGTCCTTGGAAATCCTGCTCCACCAGACCAGGTACAGCGCCGGGATGATGAAGGACCCATCGCGGAGCACCGTCAGCCACGTGGTCGGTTCCGCACCCACGCCGAAGCAGCCGCAGTTGGCATGGATCCCTCGCAGCAACATCGAGCTGAGCGCGAGGATGAATGCGCCAAGGAGGGCGCCCGCGACTACGGAGCTCCACGCGAGGAGCCAGCCGCCGATCAGATATACGCCGAGCAGCATCTCGAATGGAGGCAGGGCAACGGCGATGAATGCGACCAGTTGGCCCGGAAGTCCCAATTTCATCGCCGTGATCGTGGCGGCCAGATCAGACGGGTGCGCAATTTTCAGTGCGCCGGCGGCGAAGAACACTCCACCGAGCAGCAGCCTGGCAAGAAGGGGTACGAGATGAGCACGCGCGCCGAACGCCGCCGACAGCAACGAGATCCTTCCTCTGGGCCGCGACGCACCGGCAAGATCGTCGCCGTGGTCATCGCGCTCGTGGCGATCGCTGCGATCGCCGCCTACGCGATCATTCAACACAACCAAGTCGTCTCCGGGGCCGCCGTTTCCCTCGACGCATTCCCGCCTGCGGCTCCGTCGCCTGCGCCCGCCGGCGTCAAGGCGCCGGCGTTCTCGGTCAGCGGGCCGTTAGGCAGCATCACCAACGCGTCGCTGGCCGGCAAGCCGTATCTGCTCGAGCTGTTCGCCACGTGGTGTCCGCATTGCCAGCGCATGACCAAAGTGCTCAAATCCATCCGCTCCAAGATCCAGGAATCCAAACTGGCGATCATCTCGGTGACCGCATCGGGGCTCGCATCGGACGCGACGCCCAACAACCCGGTCCCCGAAAGTCAAGCCGACGTCGAAGCGTTCGATAAGAAGTTCGGCGTCAGTTGGCCGACGTTCTTCGATCCGAAGTTCACGGTTGCGAACGCTTTTGGAATCGCGGGTTTTCCGCAGTTCTACGTCGTGGACGCGAACGGTAAAATCGTGTGGTCGCAAGGTGGTGAGATGAAAGAATCACGCCTGCTCGCAGGCCTTCACAAGGCTGGCCTCTAGCTTAAACCCCGAAAAGGTTGATCGGCTTGGCGCCCGTGTACATCACGACGCCCTTCGTCTCGGTGTAGAGCTCGAGCGTCTGCAGCGACAACTCGCGGCCGAAGCCGGATTGCTTGTAACCGCCGAACGGCACGCCCGGGAAGATCGAGATCGGGGTGTTGATGGCGACGCCGCCCGATTTGAGCGCAGCCGCGACGCGCTGCGCGCGCCCTGCGTTGTTCGTCCACACCGACGCGGCGAGACCGTACGTCGAATCGTTGGCAAGCGCGATCGCCTCAGCCTCGTCCTTGAAGGTGGTCACGACCGCCACCGGTCCGAAGATCTCTTCTTGCGCCACGCGCATGCTATTGCTCACCTTGTCGAGGACTGTAGGCAGGAGAAAGTTGCCCTTCGCAAGCGCGCCATCCGGACGACAGCCGCCGCAGGCAATCGTCGCGCCTTCTTGCTGACCGATGCCGACGTAGCCCTCGATCTTCTCGAGTTGCTTGCGCGAGATGATGGCTCCGACGTGGGTCTTCGGGTCCAGCGGATCGCCGACCACCAGCGCCTTGGCCTTCGCGACGAACTTCTGCAAGAAATCTTCGTACACGCGCTCGTGGAGCAGGATGCGCGACCGCGCGTCGCACGACTGCCCCGCGTTGTAGAAGATCGCGTGCAGCGCACCGGCGACGGCCGCGTCGACGTCCGCGTCTTCGAAGACGAGGTTGGGCGATTTGCCTCCGAGTTCGAGGGTCACACGCTTGATCGTTGCGGCCGCGAGCTGCATGATGGTCGCGCCGGTGGTCGTCTCTCCGGTGAACGCGATCTTGTCGACTCCAGGATGGCTCGCCAAGTGGGCTCCGATGATGGCGCCCGGGCCGGGAAGCACGTTGACGACGCCCGGCGGACACCCCGCTTCTGTGCAGATCTGGCCGAGCAGCAGGGCGGTGATCGGCGTCGGGCTCGCCGGCTTGAGGATGACGGTGCAGCCGGCGGCGAGCGCGGGCGCCACTTTCCACGCTGCCATCAGCAGCGGATAGTTCCACGGCACGATCTGCGCGCACACGCCGACCGGCTCTTTGAGCGTGTAATTGAAGAAGTTGGGCGGGGCTGGGATGGTGTTGCCCATCAGCTTGGTGACGGCGCCGCCGTAGAACTCGAAATCTTCGATGACCTGCCCGATCTCGGCCTTGGCGCCGGAGATCGTCTTGCCGCTGTTGAGGGATTCGATGCGCGCTAGATCCTCGATGCGCTCGCCGATGATGCCGGCGATTTTGAACAGCACCCGAGCTCGGCGCGCCGGGGGCGTGGTCGCCCATTTCCCTTCCAGCGCTTTGCGCGCGGCGACCACAGCTAGGTCTGCGTCGCGGATGCTCGCGGCAGCGACCGATGCGATGGCCTCGTTCGTCGCCGGATTGATGACGTCGAAATACTCGCCGGATTGCGGCTTGACGAACTCGCCGTTGATGAAAAGATCGTAGGTCTTCTTGTCGAGCGCGATTGCCATTCGATGTCTCCGGTTACTTAAGTGCGTTCCACGATGGTGGAGATGCCCTGGCCGACGCCTATGCACATCGTCGCGAGGCCGCGTTTCGCCCCGCGCGCTTGCATGGCGTACAGCAAGGTCACTAGGATGCGCGCGCCGCTGCAGCCCAGCGGGTGACCGAGCGCGATCGCACCGCCGTTGACGTTGACCCGCTCCATCGGCAGCTCGAGCTCGCGCACGCACGCAAGCGATTGCGCGGCAAAGGCTTCATTGAGCTCGATGAGGTCAAGGTCGTCGACGCGGAGCCGGGCGCGATCGAGCGCTTTCTGCGTCGCCGGAATCGGGCCGAGGCCCATGCAATTGGGATTCACGCCGGCCACCGCCGTTGTGAGAATACTCGCGAGCGGTTTCAGTCCGCGGCGCTTGGCTTCTTCCCGCGACATCAGCACCACGCCGGCGGAGCCGTCGTTGATGCCGCTAGAGTTGCCGGCCGTGACCGAGCCGCCTTCGCGAAACGCCGGCTTGAGCTTCGCGAGTTGTTCCATGGTGACGTCGGGACGGGGAGGCTCATCAACTGCGAATATCTCCGACTCAGCCTTGAGCCTTCCATTGGACGGCAGCGGCACAGGGATCAGTTCCGCCGCAAATGCACCCGCCTTCTGCGCCGCGCCGGTCTTGTGCTGACTGTGAAAGGCGAACTCGTCCTGCTCCACCCGGCTGATGTGATACTGTTCCGCAACGTTCTCGGCCGTTTCTCCCATGGCGATGGGCGGGTAGCCGCGCTGCGTCAGTTTGGGATTGTACATGCGCGCCCCGAGCGTGGTGTCGTACAACTGAGGGGCGCGCGCGAATTCCGCCTCCGGTTTGGGCATGACGTACGGAGCGCGCGTCATGCTCTCCACCCCGCCGGCCAAGAATACGTCACCGGCGTCGCAGGCGATCGCTTGCGCCGCGAAATTGACGGCTTGCAAGCCCGAACCGCACAGCCGGTTCACGGTGGCGCCGGCGACGGATTCGGGAAAATCCGCGGCTAGGACGGCCATGCGCGCGACGTTGCGGTTGTCCTCGCCCGCCTGATTGCTGCAACCCCACACCACGTCTTCGATGTCGCCCGGATCCAGACGCGTTTTGTCCGCCAGCGCGCGCAGCACGAGGGCGGACATGTCGTCCGGCCGGACGAGACGGAGCGCACCGGCGTACTTGCCGATGGGGGTACGAGCGGCGGCCACGATGACGACTTCGCGCATTGATCGCTTCTTTAGGATATTGGGTGATGAGGCTTGAAAGGGCCGTTCGTGACCAGCATACATGGGACCCGCCGCATCTTTGAGGGACGCGTGGTCAGCTTGCGCATCGACGACGTGGAACTCGACAACGGGCATCGCTCGTCGTTTGAGATCGTCGAGCATAACGGCGGGGTCGCGATCATCGCGCAGCCTCAGCCGAGTACGATCGTTCTGGTTCGTCAATACCGGCCGGCCGCCGGCCGCTTCCTGTTAGAAGTGCCCGCGGGGAAGCTCGAACGCGGCGAGGACCCGACGGCGTGCGCCACGCGAGAACTCATCGAAGAAACCGGTTACCGCTGCGAGCGGATGCGCCGTTTGTGGTCGTTCTATAGCGCGCCCGGTTTTTGCAGCGAACTGCTCCACCTGTTCGTGGCCGAAGGCTTGACGGGCGGCGTCGCGCAGCCGGAGGACAATGAGCACATCGAGGTGCGCACGTACGACGTCGAGGAGGCGTGGGCGATGGTCACGCGCGACGAGATCCCGGACGCGAAGACGCAGATCGCGCTGGCCTGGGCGCGCGGTCAGTTGTAGCGTTCCGAGCCAAGCTCGGATCAGAGGCGTTGCGCGCGCACGCGTTTGTCGCACGCGTCGCAGAAATACGTGAGCTTGCCGTCCGTGTCGTACACGGAGTGGCTATAGTACATCGCGCAGCGCGCGTTGTAGCAATGCTTCAAACCGAAGGCGTGGCCGAGCGCATGGACGCACTCTTTGAGCACTCGGTTGAAAAGGGTCGCTTCGTCCGGCTTCTCGTTGTAGAAATCATTGCGCAATCGATAGACCGACACCACGGCGACGCGGTCGCTGTCGCTCGCATCGCCAAAAATGAAGTTATGCGACGTCTTGTACAGATCGTCGCCGATCACGCCGAGGAGGAAGCCTTCACGATTCGGGAATGCCGCCTGCAGCCGGTTGAAAACCGTGGTGAGGAAGTATTGGCGGCGCGCGCTATTCGCAAGCGCCGGTGAGAGGGTGACGGGCTTTTCGACTGCGAACCTATGCAGAAAGCGCTCTTCGAGACATGGAACCAAACGTTCGCAGAATTCGGTGGCGACGCTGTTGATGGGAACCAGCCCGATCTTTTCCACGAACTTGCAATTTCCACCGAACCTTTTGAAGTCCTCCGCCGGCCTTTTGTGATGGGAGTCATTAACGCATGATCATCGGTTTGGGGACCGACATCGCAGAAGTGGAGCGATTCAATTTCGACTCCGCCAGACTTGAACGTTTCGCGAAGAAGGTCTTCACGATCGAAGAGATGGCCCATGCGATGCGTCATCGCTATCGCGCCGAGCGTCTTGCCGGCGCGTTTGCCGCCAAAGAGGCGACGCGCAAGGCCTTTGGCCACGCGATCCCCTGGCGGCTCGTCGGCGTGCGCCACGAGCGCAGCGGCAAACCGTACGTTGCGCTGCTCGGGGAGGCTGAGCGTCTGGTCGCTCTGCGCGGCGTGCGGCGCATGCATCTGACGATCTCGCACTCAAGAGTCAGCGCGGTCGCGACCGTGATCCTAGAAGCATGAACGCGCTGACCGCGCAGGAGATGCGCACCGCCGACCAGCGCGCTATCGAGGACGTCGGCATACCGCCGATCGTCCTGATGGAGGCGGCCGGCCGCGCCGTCGCGGACCTGAGCCGCGATTTTCTTGAAGAACTGGAAGGCGACCCTATTCGCATCGCGGTCGTCGCTGGCCCGGGCAACAACGGCGCCGACGCGCTCGTGGCAGCCCGTTACCTCATGCAGCTCGGCTTCGAGCCGGACATCTACGTCGCCGCCCCCAAGCCCGAATGCAACGAACTGTGCCGCACGCAACTGGAGATCATGGACGGCCTGGGCGCCTCCATCAGCTACTTACGCGAACAAACGCCGGAGTTCTTCCGCTCGGGCCTCCGCGCGGCGGCGCTCATCATCGACGGGCTGCTCGGCACCGGCTCAACGGGGCCGCTGCGCGAAGCGTATCGCACCTGGGTCAACGAGATCAACATCGCGGATCGCGACGTCGTCGCGGTCGACATGCCGACCGGCATCGACGCCAGTTCCGGACTGGTCCCCGGGCCGGCGGTCTCGGCAGACGCGACCGTCACCATGGCGGCGCCGAAAGTCGGCATGCTGCTCTACCCCGCGGCATCCTACGTCGGCGAGCTGTGGGTCGCGCACATCGGCATCCCGCCGTCCATTCTCGCCGACGTCGGCGGCCGCTACCACATCATGACCAAGCAGCAGTTCTTCTTCTGGCTGCCGCAGCGCAGCGCTCTCGCGAACAAGCGCACGGCGGGTGACGTGGTCGTGATCGGCGGCAGCCAAGAATATGTCGGCGCACCCCTGCTCACGGCTTTGGGCGCTCAAAACGCCGGCGCGGGCTACGTGACGATCGCCTGTCCGTCCGCAGCGGCGGGACCGGTCCGCTATCATGCCGTCGAGCAGATCGTCGCGCCGTGGCCGGAAACGGACGACGCGGAAGCCATTGTCGCGTCGCTGCTCGAGCTCACACGCCACGCCGGCGCCGTCGTCATCGGCCCCGGTTTGGGGCGGGAGGAATCAACGCAAACCGTCGTGCGCTCGTTCGTCGAGCGCACCACGCGGCCGCTGGTCGTGGATGCCGACGCGCTGTTCGCGCTGGCCGGGCACCTCGGCGTGCTCAAGGACAAGAAGGCGGTGCTGACGCCGCACGACGGCGAATTCGCGCGCCTGCTCGGTGAGAACGCCGATGCCGCCATCGCGAACCGCATCAAGGCAGCGGATGATTTCGCCGAAAGCGCTGATGTCACGCTGCTGCTCAAAGGACCGCGTTCGATCATCGCGACCAAAGAGGCGACCTACGTCAACCTCACGGGGAACGAGTTGCTCGCGACCGCCGGTACGGGCGACGTCCTCTCCGGCATCATCGGGGCCATGATCGCCGCCGGATGCAGCGCGCGCCAAGCCGCGGCGATCGGCGCCTACTGGCATGGGATCACAGCCGACTATCTGGCCAGCCAGCACAAACGCAGCGTCGCCGCGGGCGACGTCGCTCGTGCATTGCAAGACTCGCTGCACTGGCTGGAGGAGCGCAAAGACGACGACGACGGCTATCTGACGCGCGTCGTGTAGGGCCTTACGGCAGCAGTTTTTTCAGGCCGGATTCGTCGATGATCGTCACGCCCAGCTTTTCCGCCTTCGCACGTTTGCTGCCGGGCGACTCGCCCGCCACGACGTAGTCCGTCTTCGAACTCACCGAACCTGAGATTTTGCCGCCCGCCGCGACGATGCGTTCGGTTGCTTCCTCGCGCGAAAGATTCGGCAACGTCCCCGTCAGCACAAACGTCTTTCCGGACAGCGGCCCTACGGCGGCGGCGGCACGCGTTCGCTTGGGGCCCCGCAACGTGACGCCCGCGCGGCGCAGCTTCTCGATCACGCTTCGGTTGCGCGGCTCGTGGAAGAACGCCACGACGCTCGCCGCGATGCGCGGGCCGATCTGCTCGACCTCCTCCAACTGTTCCGAGGTCGCCGCCATGAGCGCGTCGATGTCACCGAACTCCGACGCGAGGATCTGCGCGTTCTGGGCGCCGACGAAGCGTATCCCGAGCGCGTACAGCACGCGCTCGAATGGCCGCCGCTTGCTGAGCTCGACGTTGCGCAGCAGGTTGGCGACGAGTTTCTCGCCGGTGCGCGGCAGCGTCAGCAGACCGTCGCTCGTGAGGGAGTAGACGTCGCCGACGTCTTCCACCAAGCCGGCCTCCACCAGCGCGCGAGAAAAATGGTAGCCCAAACCCTCGATGTCCGTCGCGCCGCGCGAGGCGAAATGGACGAGCCGCTCCTTGCGTTGCGCCGGACATGCGGCGTTCTCGCAGTACGTCATCGCCTCGCCTTCGACTCGCACTACCGGGGTGCCGCATGCCGGGCAACGGGTCGGCAGCGAATATTCGCGCAAGCGTTTGCCTTTGCGCTCTGCGATGACCGGCCCGACGATCTCCGGAATCACCTCGCCTGCGCGACGGACGATCACGACGTCGCCCTCGCGGATGTCCTTGCTGCGGACGTAGTCCTCGTTGTGCAGGGTGGCGGTGCTGACGGTCACGCCGCCCACGACCACCGGCTCGAGCACGGCGTACGGATTGAGGCTGCCGGTGCGCCCGACGTTGACCTCGATCGAGAGCAATTTCGTCGTCGCTTCTTCCGGCGCGTACTTGAACGCGATGGCCCAGCGCGGGTCTTTGCCGACGAATCCCAACGTACGTTGTTCCTCGAGCGAATCGACCTTGACCACCACGCCGTCAATCCCGTAGTCCAGGCCTGCGCGCTTGCTCTCCCACGACTCGCAAAAGGCCACGACCGCTTCGTACTCGTCGAAACGCTTCGCCTCGCGGTTTACGGGGAGGCCGAGGCCGTCGAGCGCGCGGAGCAGCTCCCATTGCGTGGCGACCGGCAACGGCGGGTCGGATTCGCCGATCGCGTACGCGAAGAAGCGCAAGGGCCGCGTCGCGGTCACCTGCGGGTCCAACTGGCGCAGCGAGCCTGCCGAAGCATTGCGCGGATTGGCAAAAGCCGGCTCGCCGGCTGCGATGCGCCGCTCGTTCATCTTCTCGAAGTCCGAGCGCCGCATGTATACTTCGCCGCGCACTTCCAGCAGCCGCGGCGCCGCGTCGCGCAAGCGCAATGGGAGCGAGCGGACCGTCCGCAGATTGGCTGTGACGTCTTCGCCGATCGAGCCGTCGCCGCGCGTCCCGCCGGATTCGAAGATCCCGTTTTGGTAGCGCAGCGAGATCGCCAGCCCGTCGATCTTGAGTTCGGCCACGTAGCCGCTCGGCTCGCGACCGAGCAGTTTGCGCACGCGCTGGTGCCACGCGCCGAACTCCTCGCGACCGAAGGCATTGCCCAGCGACAGCATGGGGACGCTGTGCGGATACGGCGCGAACGCTCCCGATGGCGCGCCGCCGACACGCTGCGTCGGACTGTCCGGCGTGCGCAGTTCGGGAAACGCCGTCTCAACGGCTTGCAGCTCGCGCAGGCGCGCGTCGAAGTCGGCATCGCTGACGCTCGGACTATCGAGGACGTGGTACTCGTAGTTGTAACGGTGCAGCAGCTCGCGCAACTCAGCCGCGCGGGCCGCTGCGCGATCGCGCTCGACCTGTGGCATTGGCGGCGCAGTTCTATCGAGCCGGACTAAAGTCCGGCATACCACACATCCGAGCTTCGCTCGGAACGCTACATTGGGGTTAGACTTGGGGGGTTTCTTCGCGCTGCCATTTCCTGATGAGGTAGGCGATGAGGTCGGAGTTCACTTCGCTCACGCGTATGAACGAGACGCCCATGCCGCGCGCATCATTGCGCACGACCACGCCGTAGACGGAGATCGGTTTGCTCTCGTCCTTGAGGTCGATCTCGATGCTGATCTGGTCGTTCGTGCCGACGGGGCACTCCGTCTTGAGCAGCACGCCGCCACCGCCGATGTTCAGGATCCGCCCGTCGTGGCGCTGTGCTTCGGTGCCCACGTGCACGTGCACCGGCAGCGATCTCGCGATGCGAGCATGCTTACGGCGCTCGGGAGCGCTCGGGCGGGCAGCGCGAGTCATGCGGTGCTTACGTGTTGTTATAGAGCTGGACGTTGCCGATGTGATTGGCCCAATACCACATGCGCTCGAACACGTAGGCTATCTTGTGAAGCACCATCAACTCGAATGCGCGCCCCTGGGGGAACAGCGCCACGACGATGAGCAAGGCCGCGATGTAGGCGGTCACGCCGAGTGAATTCCAAAACTTCGTGGATGCGGTCGGGTGCGCGACCGCGCGCAACGGCGCCGGTTCGAAGTACGAACGTCTGCCCTCTTGCGTCACTTGATAGTTGGCGGGACCGCCGCCATAGTTGCCGGGACCACCGGTGCGCAGCGGCCCCATGCCCGGCAGCGTGCCGAGCTGATCGACGGCGAAGTTGCGCGTTGGCGCTTGCGTGAAACCTTCCGAGCGCCCGCCGCCGAGCATCTTCGCGATCTTCTGCTTGCCGTCGTCGTTGAGGTCGATGAAATCAGCGTAAGTCTGATAGCCTGCGTTCTCGCCCATGGGCGTCTGCGATTTCACTTTGGCGAGCCCGCGCGCCATCGCGTTGATATTGCGCATATCGATCGTGGTGAAGAGTATCGTGCCGTCGGGGATCGGGTCCGGGAAATTTGCGACGAAACCGGTCTCGTCCAACCGCGTCGCTTGTCCCTTGACGTCTACTTTGTGCTCGGCGTTGCGGCCGCTCACCAGCACGGGCAACGCAAGCACCGTCGGGAGCTCGCTTGCGTTCAATGCTTCAGCCATTAGAATGTCGTCCTTGTCTCCGAGCCTCGCTCGAAGAGCTATATAATTCTCATCGGCAAAGCGGAGCCCTTTGCTTAAGGCAGCTTGGCCTCTTCGAGCGCCCGCAGCAGTTCGACGTTGGCGCGCTGGTAATCTGCCACCGCCGCGTGCTCGCTGGTGATGGCGATGTGAGCGCGCGGATCGGCAAGCACGCGGCGCAGGTAACGCCCGGTGTACGAGCGGTCTTCCCGGGCCACCGCTTCAGGCGTCCCCGCGGCGACCACGGTGCCGCCCTTTTCGCCGCCATCAGGCCCGAGGTCGATGATGTAATCGGCGGTCTTGATGACGTCCAGGTTGTGCTCGATCACAAGCACGGTGTTGCCCGCGTCGACCAAGCGGTTGAGCACGTCGAGCAGCTGCGCGATGTCCGCGAAGTGCAAGCCCGTCGTGGGTTCGTCGAGCATGTAAAACGTGCGCCCGGTGCTCCGTCGCGAGAGTTCGGTCGCCAGCTTCACGCGTTGCGCCTCGCCGCCGGAGAGCGTCGTCGCGGGTTGGCCCATTTGGATGTAGCCCAATCCGACGTCGCAGATCGTCTTCAATTTGTTGTGCACGCGCGTCACGTTCTCGAAAAATTCCGCCGCCTCGTCGACGCGCATCTCGAGCACGTCGGCGATCGACTTGCCCTTGTAGCGGATCTCCAGCGTCTGCTGATTGTAGCGCTTGCCCTTGCACGCCTCGCATTGCACGTACACATCGGGCAAGAAATGCATCTCGATCTTGATGATGCCGTCGCCGGCGCACGACTCGCAACGGCCGCCTTTCACGTTGAACGAAAAGCGTCCAGGCGCGAAGCCTCGCGCGCGCGCATCCGGCGTCAGCGAGAACAGCTCGCGGATCGGATCGAAGGCCCCGGTATAGGTCGCCGGGTTGCTGCGCGGCGTGCGCCCGATCGGCGACTGATCGATGATGATCGCCTTGTCGAGCTGCTCCATCCCGCGGACGGCGCCATAGGTCTCATCGCCCGACTGGCCGTGAAGATGATGCGCGAGCGCGCGATAGAGCACCATGTCCACCAAGCTGGACTTGCCTGAGCCCGACACGCCGGTCACTGCGCACAGCACGCCGAGAGGAAAAGACACATCGATGCCGGCCAAATTGTTGGCGCGCGCGTTGCGCACGGTCAACGTGCCTTTGGGCGTGCGGCGCGCGCGCGGTATCGGGATGAACTCCTCGCCCTTGAGGTAGCGGCCGGTGAGCGATCGAGGATTCGCCTCGATGTCGGCGATCTTGCCGAGCGCGACGATCTCGCCGCCTTCTTTGCCGGCACGCGGTCCGATGTCGACGATATAGTCGGCCTCGCGCATCGTATCTTCGTCGTGCTCGACCACGATCAGCGTGTTGCCCAAATCGCGCAGCGTCTTAAGCGTGGCCAGCAGGCGCGCGTTGTCGCGCTGGTGCAGGCCGATCGACGGCTCGTCGAGCACGTACAGGACGCCCACCAACGACGATCCGATCTGGGTGGCAAGCCGGATGCGCTGCGCTTCGCCGCCTGAAAGCGTCGTGGCGCTGCGATCGAGCGTGAGATATTCGAGTCCGACGTTGACCAAGAACCCGAGGCGAGCGCGCAATTCTTTCACGATCTGCTGCGCGATCTTCTTCTCGCGGGGGTTCAGACTGAGCGCTTCCACAAAGCGCAGCGCGCGGTCCACGGGCAACGCGGTCAGCTGCGCGATCGACTGAGCCCCGAGCGTGACCGCCAAAGACTCCGGCTTCAAGCGCGCGCCCTTGCACGCTGCGCACTTCACCGAGGTCATCAGCTTCTCGATCTCTTCCTTGACCCAGTCCGATGACGTCTCCGCATAGCGCCGCTGCAGATTCGGGATGATGCCGCGGTAGTGGGACTCGTAGTGCCACTTCTTGCCGGACTTGGTGCGGAAGGTGAAGCGGCGCTTTTCGTCCTCGTCGTCGCCGTACAGGATGAGGTCGAGCAGATCTTTCGGCAGTTTCTTGATGGGCGTGTCGAGGTCGTAACCGGCCGTACGGATCAGCGACTCGACCTGCTGCACGTAGAACGGGTTCATGCCCGGCGACAGATTCTTGGTCCACGGCACGACCGCGCCTTCGCGGAACGACTTATTGCGGTCCGGGATGACCAGGCGCGGGTCGACCTCGATCTTCACGCCCAGGCCGGTGCACTCGGGGCACGCTCCGTACGGCGAGTTGAACGAGAACATGCGCGGCGCCATGTCATCGAACGACAGGCAGCAATGGTTGCATGCGAACTTTTCGGAGAACTGCAGGTCTTCTTCTTTGCCGCCGGGCTTTTGCGCCAACCCCGTGACGAGGCCTTGGGTCAGCCGCAGCGCGGTCTCCACCGAATCGGTGAGCCGTTTGCGCAAGTCGGCCTTGACGACCAGCCGGTCGATGACGACGTCGATGGAATGCTTGCGCTTCTTGTCGAGCGCGATCTTGTCGCGCAGCTCATGCACGACGCCGTCGACGCGGACGCGCGCATAGCCGTCCTTGATCGCCTGCTCGAACAGTTTTTGATACTCGCCCTTACGCCCGCGCACCATGGGGGCCAATATCTGCAGGCGCGTGCCTTCCGGCAACTTGAGCATTTGGTCGACGATCTGCTCGGCGCTTTGGCGGGTGATCACGCGCCCGCAGTTGGGGCAGTGCGGAATGCCGATGCGCGCGTAGATCAAGCGCAGATAGTCATAGACCTCGGTGACCGTGCCCACCGTGGACCGGGGATTGTGGCTAGCCGACTTCTGATCGATCGAGATGGCCGGCGACAGCCCCTCGATGTAGTCGACGTCGGGTTTCTCCATCTGACCGAGGAACTGCCGCGCATACGACGAGAGCGATTCGACGTAACGCCGCTGGCCCTCGGCGTAGATCGTGTCGAATGCGAGCGAACTCTTGCCGGAGCCCGACAGCCCGGTGATGACGATCAGTTGGTTGCGCGGCAGCGTGAGATCGATGTTCTTGAGGTTGTGCTCGCGCGCGCCCTTGATCACGATCGTGTCGAGGCCACGACGAACCGGCACGGCGACGACCGGCGCCGCGTGCGGATCGGCCGGACTGCCGTTGGGACGCTTATTCATTGGGAGGCACTACTTCGCGCTCCGCTACGCGGCGTGCCTCTCATGTGGAGCGGGACCTTTGTGGAGCAGGACCTTTTAGGTCCTGCGTAGCCAGACTTTAGTCTGGCTCAGTCATTGAACGACCACGTATACTGCTTGTAGTTCTCCGTGTCGATCCTGCGGAAGCCTTTCCAGGTCCCGTTGGGACACTTCGTGTCCGAATCAAGAAAGTCGAACTTCGTGCTCATGTCCACGCAGAAATTGTACGTGCCGCCCCAATAGTGGCTCGGCCCGTTGCCGAACACATAATAGTAACGGTAGTCGAGGTCGTAGCTGACCGGGGTGGCGCATTGTCCCGGCTGAAGTACCCACCAGCCCTCGCTCTCCCACGCCGCATCGAGGCCGTCGTCATAATAGTAGGCGACCGCAGTGTCGATGCGTTCGCTGCTCTTGTTGCAGATCTGCAGGCTTGCCTGCGCGGGTCGCGGTGCGGCCAGGAAAAGTATTGCGGCGACGGCGCTGACCGTCGCGATGATGATCTTCCGATCCATGAAAAAATCTCCGGGCTGACGATATTGCCAGGGTCCCCCTCATATAGATGCCCTCGGCATGCCCTGGCTAGACGCCTCCATACCTTTGAGCGCAGCGGGAAGGTCGCCGATACGGGCGATGACGGCGTCCGGCGGGCGCGCGCCGGGCGGGACCGTTTCGCCGCGCATCTGGATCCAAATGGCGCGCATGCCGGCGGCGTGGGCGCCGGCGATGTCGCGGTTGTAGCGATCGCCCACCATGACGCTGTCTTGCGGAGTCGCTCCCGCCAGCGCCATCGCGTGCACGAAGATCGCTGGATCGGGCTTCACCAGCTGCATCTCGCCGGCGAGGATGACGTGATCGAAGAAACGTCCCAACTCCAGACGCGCGATCTTCTTTTCGTGCGTCTCGGCGAAGCCGTTGGTGATGATGGCAAGCTTGTAGCGCCCGTGCAGGGCGGCAAGCACCGGCACGGCCTCGGGAAGCAACTCGGCTCGCTCGAGCCTCAGTACATCGTAACGCTCGGCGATCTTGCCCGCGAGGCTCGCGTCTTCGATGCCGTGGCGCGCGAGAGCCGCACGCCACATCGAGGGCCGGATATCGCCGCTTCGCGGTCGCGCCGCGCCAGGTTCGAGACTTTCCCAGAAGTCGATTGCGGATTCGACGTACGCGACCGCGAGCGCTCTCGGGTCTGCTCGGATGCCGGGCGCAACTTCTCTTACCGCCGCTTCCGCGCACTGCTCGAGCGCCAGCGTGTCCTCGACCAGCGTGTCGTCGAGATCGAAGAAGATCGCGCGGACCTTCATTGATTGGCGAGCGCGCGCAGCGCTGCCGCGAACGCGTCGCTGAGCTGTCCCAAAGCCTCATCCCCGTATTTGGCGTCAAGCGTGTCGTCAAGCGTCGGCAGAACGTTGGAAACGTATCCGCCGACGCCGTAGAGAAGCGAATGCTGCCAATCCGATCCGCGCCGCAGCTTGACCGTATGGAATGCTGCTTCTGCGGCGCGCAAGCGCGCATACGCGCTCGCGGCGCTCGTCACGTCGCCGGTTGAGAGCGCGTCATCGGCCGCCTTGTCCAGGGCGGCCGCGCCTTGCGCGAAGGAATCGACAAGCGGCTGGAGCTGGACCGCCACCGCGGCCCGGCGCTCCTTGGCGTCGGGCATTGCCGCAAATGCTTTGACGCGGGTCGCCATCGCGTCGCTCAGGCCGGAAAGGCGCAAGTCCGGATACGGCGCGCCGGCGAGTCGCAGCACGGTCAGACTCGTGTAGCGTGCGGCGGCGACGGCGCGTTTCATTCCGGGATCGAAGATCTTGAGGCTGGCGATGTCATCGTATGCCGAGTGGTAGGTGCCGAACGCACCGAAGTATCCGGTTTGGCCCGCGGGCAGGTTTTCCATGAAGACAAACGGCTCGTGATCGCTGCCGCCGCCGATGTCGTCGACTTTCATCTTCGGGTCTTGGGCGCGCCAGTAGTCGGCGGTCAGCCGGCCATCCGGCGCGCTCGCAGCGAAACTCACGTCGTGGAGCATGCCGGCGAGATCGGGGGTGGCGCCCGCTCCAAAAGTCGGACCGAAGGCGACCTCGTCGGTGTTGATATACGCCACGCATCCGGCGCGCAGTTCGGCTTCGTGCTGTTGCACCCACGCCGCGCTGCCGAACAGACCGACTTCCTCTCCATCCCACGATCCGATGACGACCGTGCGGTAGGGCCGCCAACCGGTCTTCGCGAGCTTGCCGAATGCGTCGCCCAGCTGCAGCAGATCGACCGTGCCGCTGATCGGGTCGACCGCGCCATAAGTCCATGCGTCACGGTGACCGCCGGTGATCACCATCTCGTCCGGCTTCACGGCGCCTTTCAACTCCGCGATGACGTCCCAGATCGGACCGAAGTAACGATGCGATTGCAACACGAAGCGCGCGCGCAGCGCGCCGCCGCCGACATGCATGACGATCGGCAGCCCGCCGTGCCAATCGAACGGCACCGGTGGCCCTCCGTTGCGCGCCAGGAGAAGCATGGCGACGTCTGCGGTGATTGGGGAGATCGGAATCCTCGGATAGGGGAGCGATGAGAACGGCTTGTGCGGAGCGCCGGGAACGGGGACGCCGATGGCGGTCGGATCGCCGGTGCTGTCGATGCCGAGCGTCCGTCGCATTGCGGCGAAGCTGGGCCGCCATGGTCCGTTCGGGTAGACTTCGCCATGTAGGTAACCGTCCGCGCTGGGATCGTTGAAGATGAGCAGCGCTTTGGCGCCGTACTTCACCGCAGTGCGTCCTTTGCGCACGGCGCTGCCCTTGCCGTTGCGCACGACTACCAGCGCGCCGCGGACGGCGACGTGCGATGCGGTTAAACGTTTGTAGTCTTCTTCGAGCCCGTAGTTCGCGTAGACCACCGGGCCGGTGACGTCGCCGTCAAAACTGTAGCCGGCGAACGGCTTGCCGATCGCCGCGTGGTCCTTCGAATACAGATCGCCGGGCAGCGCCGCCTCATAGAGGTTTACCGCTTGATGCTGCGGTGCCACGATCTCCAAGCGCTGCACGGTTGGCACTGCGATCGCGACTTCATATTCCACGATGCGCGCATCCCAGCCCGCCGCCGCCAATCGGTCGCGCACGTACACCGCGGTGCGATAGTCCGCCGCTGAGCCCATGCGATGCACTTCGGAAGCGAGCGCGCGTTCGTAGACGTCGGCCGCCGTGACCGACGGCGAGTCGTTGACAATGCGTTCCCACTTCAATTCTTGGGCCAGCATCCCGGGCGTGAAGCCGCGTGGCTCACTCGCGACCGGATCGGCCGACGCCGTCGCCGCGACGAGCGTCAGGCAGAGAATGGCGACAAGCGCCTGCGCAGCACGCATTCTTGACGCTCCCTTTCCTAGCACGCGGTGATGAACGACATGGCGACGACTCTGCCGCCGTTGAACACGAAGCGGGCGTCCTGCACGCACGTGGGATGCGCGGGGCCGATGCGATGGCGATACTCCACGCCGCGCAGGGGCGACGTTTTCTTTGAGATCCAAGATTTCACGGGCCCGAAAGCTTTCGCGACCTCTTCAACTGTCGAGCCGATCCCAATGCCGAGGTCGGTCTTCAATCCGCCGTAGTCAGCGGCGGCGAGCCCTGCCGGCGGCGGCGAAGAGGCCTCTTCGAGCACCCTCTCGCCCCACGAGCAGCAGCCGCGCTGGAATGCTACGAGGTGGTTCGCAGCATCATACTTCACGTAGTAGCGTTGCGGCGCAAGGTCATCGATCGTCGCGCCGTCCAGTTTGAGGGCGCTGAATCCGTCTGTGACCTTTGTCGGCGAAACGCCACGGCCTCCGGTTTCGAAGGGCCATGTGAGCTGGTCGAGCGGCAAGCTCTTCACCCAGGTTATGTACTGATGGTTTGAGACGGACGGATCGGCCGCGAGCGCTCCGCCCGCGGAACAGAGGACAAACGCGAGAGTCACGGCGATCATCCGGGTGGACATCAGAAGAGCGCGGCTTCGCGCAGCTTTTCGCCGAACACGTTGGGCGCCTTGCGCGAGAGCGCCGGATCGCCGCCGTCAGGCAATTGCTTGCGCAGCTCCCACAGTTCGTCGCGCAGCGCAGCGGCCTTCTCGAATTCCAGCCGTTGGGCGGCGGCGCGCATCTCTTTCTCGAGCTTGACGCAAGTCGCGAGCAGCACGTCGCGCGGCACGTCTTTGAGCTTGCCGGCCCGGGTACGCTTGCGCTCGTCGTCGTTCGACAGTGCGGCGGCGAGGATGTCGCGCACGGCTTTGCGGATCGACTGGGGATCGATGTGATGCTCGGCGTTGTACGCCACCTGCCTGACACGTCGCCGTGCGGTTTCGTTGATCGCGCGCTCCATGGATTGCGTGACGTTGTCCGCGTACATGAGCACCGTGCCGCTGATGTTGCGCGCAGCGCGCCCGATGGTCTGGATCAGCGAGACCTCCGAACGGAGATAGCCTTCCTTGTCGGCGTCGAGGATCGCCACGAGCGAGACTTCCGGCAGATCCAGCCCTTCGCGCAGCAGATTGATGCCGACCAGGCAATCGAATTCTCCAAGGCGCAGGTCGCGCAGGATCGCGATCCGCTCTAGCGTCTCGATCTCGGAGTGCAGGTAGCGGGCGCGCACGCCCATCTCGATGAGGTAGTCGGTCAGATCCTCCGCCATCTTCTTGGTCAAGGTCGTCACCAACACGCGCTCGCCCGCCTGCGCGCGGAGGCGCACCTCCTCCATGAGGTCGTCGACTTGGCCCTTGGTGGGGCGGACTTCGATCTTCGGGTCGACGAGCCCGGTCGGGCGGATGATCTGTTCGACCACTTGCGACGCATGCTTGCGCTCGTACGTGCCGGGCGTCGCAGACACGTAGACCACCTGATTGATGTGCTTGTCGAACTCCTCAAAGGTGAGCGGCCGGTTGTCGATCGCTGATGGCAATCTGAATCCGTACTCGATCAGCGCCTCTTTGCGCGAGCGGTCGCCCGCGTACATGCCGTGCACCTGCGGCAACGTCACGTGTGATTCATCGACGAACAGCAGCCAGTCGTCCGGGAAGAAGTCCAATAGACAGAACGGGGTTTGACCAGGAGCACGGCCGGTGAGGTGACGCGAGTAGTTCTCGATGCCGTTGCAGTAACCGAGTTCGCGCAACATCTCGAGGTCGTTGCGCGTCCGCATCTCCAGTCGCTGCGCCTCGAGCAGCTTGTTCTCTCGTTTCAAGAACGCCAGGCGTTCGTCGAGCTCCGCCTCGATGCTCACGAGCGCGCGGCGCAGCTTCTCTTCCGGCGTGATGAAGTGCTTGGCCGGGAAGATCGTGATGTCGCCGAGGTCGTCGAGCATCTCGCCCGTGACCTGATTCACCCGCGTGATGTGCTCGATCTCGTCGCCGAAGAAATCGATGCGCGTCACGATCTCGTCGTCGACCGCGACGTATTCGAGCACGTCGCCGCGCACGCGGAACGTGCCGCGCACCATCGCGAGGTCGTTGCGCGTGTACTGCATGTCGACGAGCTTGCGCAGCAGCTTATCGCGGTCGAATTGTTCGCCGCGCCGCAGCCGCAGCGACATCTCCATGTAGTCGGAGGGCGAGCCGAGGCCGAAGATGCACGACACCGACGCCACGATGATCGTGTCCGGACGCGTCAGCAGCGACTGCGTCGCGGAATGGCGCAGCCGTTCGATCTCTTCATTGATGGAGGAATCCTTTTCGATGTACGTGTCCGATGAGGGGATGTACGCTTCGGGCTGATAGTAATCGAAATAGGAGACGAAATACTCGACCGCGTTGTTCGGAAAGAACTCTTTGAACTCGCCGCACAGCTGCGCCGCCAGCGTCTTGTTATGCGATAAGATCAGCGTCGGTTTTTGGGCGCGCTCGATGGTCCAGGCCATGGTCGCGGTCTTGCCGCTGCCCGTCACCCCCAGCAGGGTGTGCGCGCGGTCGCCTCGCTCGAGGCCCGAGGCGAGCGCATCGATGGCGGCGGGCTGGTCGCCGGAGGGACGAAAAGGGGCTTCGACTTTGAACTTGGGCATATCTATCTCTTCTCCGAGCTACGCTCGGAGCGCTACATTCGTGCTTGG
The DNA here is from genome assembly GCA_035601835.1 of Candidatus Tumulicola sp. NCBI lineage: Bacteria > Bacillati > Vulcanimicrobiota > Vulcanimicrobiia > Vulcanimicrobiales > Vulcanimicrobiaceae > Candidatus Tumulicola > Candidatus Tumulicola sp. Next base: position 224,749 of record DATNNM010000016.1, read on the forward strand.
TCCTTGGGGGGTTCGTGGACTGGTTTCGGAGAACAACTAGTCCGACCCTTGGGTCGGTGATTCCGGGGCTAAAGCTCCGGCACTACACAAGACGAACCTGATGGGAGACCGCTGTTATGGCTACGGCAAAACCGGTCCTCTTCTCCGGCAATTCGAACCGCGCGCTTGCCGTGGAGATCGCCCACAAGATGGGCACGCACGTAGGAAAAGCGCTGGTTTCGACGTTTGCCAACGACGAGTGCCGCATCGAGATCCACGAAAACGTGCGCGGCGCCGACGTCTTCGTCATCCAATCGCTATGCAAGCCGCCTGAAGCGGGCCGCTCCGTCAACGACTCGTTGGTGGAGATGCTGTTGATGACCGATGCGCTGCGCCGAGCGAGCGCCTATCGGATCACCGCCGTGATCCCGTACTACGGCTACGCGAAGCAAGACAAGAAGACCAAAGGCCGCGAGCCGATCTCGGCCAAGCTGGTCGCCAACATGCTGTCGACCGCGGGCGTGCAGCGCATGCTGACGGTGGACCTTCACGCGGCGCAGATCCAAGGTTTCTTCGACGACCCGGTCGACAACCTCACCGCCAGCTACATCCTCGCGAACTACCTCATCAACACCCGGAAGCTGCGCGGCTCCGGCGTCGTGGTGGTGTCGCCCGACGCGGGCGGTGTGGCTCGCGCCGAATCGTTCGCGAAGAAGCTGCAAGCTTCGGTCGCGATCGTGTTCAAGCGCCGGCCGCGACCCGATGTCAACGAGGTGAGCGAAGTGGTCGGCGATCTGCGCGGCAAGACCGCGGTGATCATCGACGACATGATCTCGACCGGCGGCACGCTGGCCAAGGCCGCGGAAGCACTGCTGGAGCGCGGCGCGACGTCGGTCGTCACCTGCGCCACGCACGGCATCTTCGCCGCTGGAGCGGCGAAGAAGCTCATCGACTCGCCGATCTCCGAGATCATCGTGACCAATACGATCCCGGTGCCGGACGACATCCGCGGCGACAAGATCAAAGTTCTCTCAGTCGCGCCGATGCTGGCCGAAACCATACGGCGCATCTCGGCCAACCGCTCGGTGTCCGAGATCTACGCCGAACAGGAAGAGACCTTGGGCAAGGACGGCAAGGATCAATCGCTTTTCAACCTCGAATCGCCGGCCGAAGCCGTCGGCGTCAAGTAAGGAATCATGGAACAAATCACGATTGCGGCCAAGCCGCGTAAAGAGACCGGCACGCACGCCGTCAACAAACTACGCCGCGAAGGCAAGGTGCCGGGCGTGGTCTATGGGCATCAATTCGGCGATCCGCTGCCGGTCGTCATCGAAGCGCGCGACTTGCGCAACGCGTTGCATGGCCACAACATCAACTCCGTCTTCACGTTGGAGATCGAAGGTCGCGGTCCCACGCCGGTGATGGTCCACGAGCGCCAACTCGACGTCATCACCAAGCATCTCGTGCACGTCGATCTGCACGCCGTCCGGCTCGATGAAACGGTCGAGGCGGAGGTCGCGCTGGTCGCCGTCGGAGCCGCCCCGGGCGTCAAGGAAGGCGGGGTGCTCGATCTGGTCTTGCGCGAACTCACCGTTGAGGCGCTGCCGGGGAACATCCCCGAGAAGATCGAGGTGGAAGTCAGCGGCCTGAACATCGGCGACACGCTCCACGTGCGCGACCTGCCCGTGCCGGAGGGCGTCAAGGTCGTCGACGAGCCCGACGAAATCGTGTGCACGCTGCTGCCGCCTTCGAAGATCGAAGAAGAGGTGCCCGTGGTGGCGGCCGAGCCGCTGCAACCCGAGCTCATCGGCGAGAAAAAAGCAGAGGAGCCCGAGGCAGAGGCGGAGGCCTAAAGGCCGCTGCTCAAGCCGGCGGACTCAGGCGTTTCCCGTCTGGTCGTCGGACTCGGCAATCCGGGGCGTTCGTACGTCCGGACTCGGCACAACGTGGGCTTTCGCGTGGTCGAATTGCTGGCGCGCCGGCACGGCCCGGTCACGTGGCGCTCGAAATTCGATGCGCGCACGGCGCAGGTGCCGGCGCTCGGCGCGCTGCTGGCCATGCCCCAGACCTACATGAACGATTCCGGCGACAGCGTCGCACCGCTCGCTTCCTTCTATAAGCTGGCGCCGCCGCAGCTGCTCGTCGTCTGCGACGACGTGAATCTGCCGTTTCGCAGGCTCCGCGCGCGCCGCAGCGGCAGCGAAGGCGGGCACAACGGGCTGCGCTCCATCATCGACGCGCTGCACTCAGACGATTTCCCTCGTTTGCGCGTCGGCGTCGGACGGCCGGGACCGGCGCCGCTGATCGGCCATGTCATCGGCCCGTTCAGCGCCGATGAGGAAGCCGCGCTCGACGAGGTCATCGGGCGTGCGGCCGATGGCGTCGAAGCGTTCTTGCGCGACGGGGTAGAGGCCGCGATCGCGCTCGTCAACGCGGAGGGCGGCTGGCTCGTCGAACCCGAATGACTCTGTGTTGATCAATTTTGCGCCGCAGCTTGGACGCATACTGATCGTAGCCGGACTGGCGCTTGCCACTATCGGTCTTCTGCTCTACTTCGCGCGGCCGCTCCGCTTGGGCGCGCTCCCTGGCGATCTTACGTTTTCGGGGCGCGGCTGGCAGATCGCCGTCCCGCTTGGAACTTCGCTGCTGCTCTCCATCGTTTTGACGATAGTGTTGAATGTGCTGTTGAGGCGGCGCTAGAGGCGATGGACGCATTCCTGGAACCGGATCCGGAAAAATTGACGACGGCGCGACCGTTCGTCGGGCGCGCGGTCGTCATGCGCCTGGACGAGGCGCTTTCGGAATCGGCGACCTTGAGCTCCGACCTCGTGTTCATGCGCCGGCTGGGCGTGCGCCCGCTCGTCGTGTACGATCTGGCCCAGCGGCGCACTGCGGCGAGGTTGATCGGGAATATCAATCGCGTCGGCGGCGAGGCGGTCAACCTGGATGGCAGCTCGGCGAGCACGCTCGTGGTATCCGTGGATGAGGCGGGTGCGACCGCAGTGCGATCGGTGAACGTCCAGCTCGTGTCGTTGCTCCTGGAAAAAGGCTATATCCCGCTGTTCGCTTCGGAAGGCGCCGCCGTTTCGGGTCAACCCGCGCCGCTGAACGGCGACGACGCCGCGTGCGCGTTGGCCGGAGCCGTCGGCGCTGTTCGTCTGATGCTCAACGCGCCATCAGGGGGCGTGCCGGCAGCCGAAGGCATCATCGCTGAGTTGACCGCCGCCGAAGCGCTCGCGCTTGCCGACAGCACAGATCTTTCTCCGCAGTTGTCGCGGCGTCTCGTCGCGGCCGCGCTCGGCGTACGGGCCGGCGTCGACGCCGCGCAGCTGCTGGACCTCGCCGCCGCGCACGCGGCGGTGACGGAACTGCTCACCGCCCAGCACTTGGGAACGCAGATCGTTTCGAACGTTTTGCTGGCGTGAAAAAAGGCGTGGAAAAAAAGAACCGGGGCTAAAGCCCCGGCACTACAAACTCGACTATTAGACCACTAGAAGTTGCCGCGGCCTCCGCGCGGGAGCATACCTGGGTCGAACACCGCTCCGCCGAACGAAACCTGCGTTGGATCCAACATCAGTCTGTAGCGGAAACCGTCGAGCCCAGTCGCCGAGACGAACGCCGGGTCCATGATATCTTCGTCGCTCACATGCATGATGAGGATCGAGCCGTCACTCGTCGTCACGCGGGCACGGTCGCCGGTGAAGTACACGGTTGCCGGCTGCATGCCGAAGGGTCCGAACACCGTCGCTCGTAAGAACCTGCCGTCAAGCAGATTGCCTTGGAATTGAACCGCCGCCGCCGGACGCGGTGATGCCGCGGCTACGAAAAAGAGCGCCACGGCTAGTGCCAGGAAATTACGCATGCTCTAGAAGCCCCCTCGAATCCCTGTATGGCGATTGTACATCACGGCCAGACGCGATTCAAGGGGCCTGGCTGGAGCGCCGGCTGCCGGGGTCGGTCACCGGCTCACCGCGCCGGCACAGCGGGCAAGCTTCCGGGGGATAGTCCGCCAGCGGCAGGTCGAGCAGGGCGGTCACCGGATACGCGAGCTTGGGTTTGCCGCGCTTGACGATGGGT